>JAEUQE010000122.1:0-3955 GCA_016789785.1 Bryobacterales bacterium | reverse complement strand
TACGTTCAATGCGCTGACGGAAGTGGCACCAATCGCCTTCGGCCATCGGACACGGTCCCTCGGCAGGACACGGCGCCGCCAGATTCGCACCCTCGGCGAGGAGACGCGTCCGGATTTCCAGCATGCTTGCGAAGGAGGCAGGTGTACCAGGCTCGACGATGACCAGCGTTTGCAGGGCCGCGCGCCACGCGCTTAGCGCAGCCTCCACAGGCGACTTCGTCTCGCCCACGGACCATGCGGCAATCACGAGATCGCACGGAGGCAGCGCCGAGATCGTGAAGTCCTGCGGCCGCCAATCAGCATTGGGCAGAAGCGCGCGGCCTGCTTCACGCAGAGCAGCATCCGTCTCGAAGAGCGTGCACGCGGCGTTTGGAAACAGGTGCGATGCGGCGAGGGTGGCGGTTGCGGGTCCCGCGCCGAGATCGAGGATCGACTCCGGCGCACCCACTTTCGTTTCCAGCACCTCACGCAAAACACGGCTCACCGCACCATAGGTTGCCGCGAAACGCACCGCAAGATAGGCCTTCGCGCGAAGCTCGGGTGCGATTGCCGCCGACTGCGTTCGCTTCTGCTCGCGGTAGTGCCGCGACAGTTGGTCGGCGGCACGCTCCAGATCGCGCAGCGGTGTGCCGCCAATCCAGTTCTCGATGGTGTCGCGAAGAGACGGCGGAAGCTGCACAGTTACCCGCAGCCTCTACACCGCGGCCTTGCGCTTCGCGGCGAAAGCCTTGCGGAACTTCATGACTTTAGGCGCGACCACATAGCTGCAGTAGCCTTGCTCGGAATTCATGCGGAAGTAGTTCTGATGGTAGTCCTCAGCGATGTGGAACGTGACCGCGGGTACCACTTCCGTCACGATGGGATCGGGGAAAACATCATCCGCGGTAAGTTCGTTGATCAGATCCTGCGAGATGCGTTTCTGTTCCTCGGAGTGGTAGAAAATCGCCGAGCGGTATTGCGTGCCAACATCGTTGCCCTGGCGGTTCAACGTGGTCGGATCATGGATGACGAAGAACACTTCGAGCAGTTCGCGGAAGGTGACCTGCGAAGGATCGTAGTGAAGCTGGACGACTTCGGCGTGGCCTGTTGTGCCGCTGCAAACGGCCTTGTAGGTGGGGTTTGGCATGGCTCCGCCCATATAGCCGGACGCGACCGATCCAACGCCCTGCATCTCCTGATAAACAGCTTCGAGGCACCAGAAGCAGCCTCCGGCCAGAGTAGCGATTTCCTGTTGAGACATATTGGGGGAGAAGGGCTCCGATCATTCGATGATAGCGAAGCGCGACGGGATGCACCGAGGCGACATCATGCCGTCATGCGATTCGTGCAAACTAGAAAGAATCATGCGACTCGCATCCGCACTCCTCGTTCCCGTGTTGCTCTCCGCGCAAACCGCGGACAAGCCCGTCCGCGCCGTGACGGACCCAGGCGTGGTGACAACACGCCAGTCGATCACGCCCGCCGGTGTCCCGGCCATCTTCGATTCTCGCGTCTACGGCGTGGACTTCGGCCGCGACTCCTCAGAGGTCTATGTATTGACGGCGAACTCTGCCTATCGCGTCGACTGGCGTCAGAACAAGGTGCTCGACCGTGCGCCGCTGAACGGGTCGCCGGGGTTGCAGGGGATCAAGTTCGATGGAAGCCGCGCGGTGTTCACATCGAGCGCACGCGGCAACCGCGCCATCTCGATCTTCGAAATGCGCGACGGCAAGGTGAACACGATCGGCACGAACGCGGGCACCTATCTGAACGGTGCGATTGCCATGTCCAACGGTGTAGCCGCGATTCCAATGACGTACAACAACAAAGTCGCGGTGGTGGATGCGAGCGGCAAGATGTCGCTGATCGGGACGGAGATCGCACCGTTCGGAGCGGCGTTGAACCGCGATGCGAGCGTCGCCTACGTGAGCAACTGGGGTGGACGCGTGCCATCGCCCAAGGACCTGAGCGCGCCGACGGGATATGCGCCGGAAGCCGATCGCGTGGTGGTGGATCAACGCGGTATCGCGTCATCGGGCACGGTGGTGCGCATCGATCTTGGCAAGCAGGCGATTACCCATAAGATCGCCGTGGATCCGCATCCGACCGCGCTTGCGTGGGATGAAGCGCGCCAGCGTCTGTATGTGGCCAACAGCAATCGTGATCTCATCACGGTGATTGATACGCAGGCGAATCGTGTGTTGCGCACCATTCCGCTGCAGCCCTTCGCACAGAAGGTGTATGGCATTTCACCGAATGCGCTCGCACTGAGCAAGGATGGCGCGCGGCTTTATGTAGCCTGCGGCGGCATCAACGCAATCGCGCAGGTGGCGACGGCAACAGGCCGCCTGGAAGGTCTGATTCCCACGGCCTGGTATCCGAGTTCTCTCGCGTTGTCGGCCGATGGAAAATACCTGGCGGTGGGATCGCTGTTGGGGGCAGGGTCGGGTTGGCGGGAAGCGCCATCCAAGCGATTCGTGCATGCCTATCGCGGATCGGTCGGCGTGATCGAGCTGCCGGACGCGGCACAGCTTGCGTCCTACACCACCGCGGTTCAAGAGAACAATCACGCGGGAACGCTCGCGCAGGCTGCCGCAAAGCCCGACTTGACGAAAGCGCCCGCGGCCATTCCGAACCGGGCGGGCGAAGCATCGCTGATTGAACACGTAGTGTACATCGTGAAGGAGAATCGCACCTACGACCAGGTTTTGGGCGATATGCCGAAGGGCAATGGCGATCCGTCGCTGGTGATGTTTGGCGAAGACGTGACACCGAATCATCACCGGTTGGCCGATCAGTTCGTGCTGCTCGACAACTTCTACGCGACCGGCGGCAACAGCGCCGATGGCCATCAATGGCTCACGCAATCGAATCAGAACGCCTATGCGATGTGGCCCGGATTTGCGGGGCGCAGCTATCCGTTTGATGGGTCCGATCCGCTGGCGATCTCCGATGCCGGCTTCTTCTGGAGTGCGGCGTTGAGCCGCGGCAAGACGGTTCGCATCTACGGTGAGTATGCAGGCGTGACGCGCGAGCCGGGTTCGCGGCGGCATGAACTGATGGCGCGCTGGGAAAAGGGCGATGACTTCGCCGCGGAGTGGAAGCACACCGCGCCGGTCGCGTCGTTGAATGCGATTCTCGCGAAGAACTATCCCGGCTACTCGACGTCGATTCCCGACGTGGTGCGTGCGCGGCTGTTGATCACGGACATCCAGCAATGGGAGAAGGAAGGCAAGATGCCGAACCTGGTGATCCTCAATCTGCCCTCGGATCACACCAACGGCACTTCGCCGGGCACGCACACACCGAAGGCGATGGTGGCGGACAATGATCTCGCCATGGGGCAGATTGTGGAGGCGCTGTCGCGCACTCCTTTCTGGAAGAAGATGGCGATTTTCGTGGTGGAGGATGATGCGCAGAACGGTGTGGATCATGTCGACGGGCATCGCACGGTTGCGTTCGCGATCAGTCCCTATGCGCGTCGCGGCCACATTGATTCCACGTTCTATTCGAACCAGAGCATGGTGAAGACGATGGAGTTGATTCTCGGTCTGCCGACGTTGTCGTTGTTCGACATGATCGCCAACGACATGCGCAACAGTTTTCGCAATGAGCCCGATTTCACGCCGTATGAAGCGGTGAAGCCGAAGCAGTCTCTCACGGAGCGGAATCCGGATACGCGGGCGTTGCGCGGGCCGGCGCGCGATGCGGCGATTGCCTCATCGCGAATGAAGTGGCACACGCCCGACGCCGCGCCGACTGAGAAACTGAACCGGATTCTATGGGGCGCGATCAAGGGTTGGACGACGCCGTATCCCCAAGTGAAGCAGGCGGTGTTTTCGCCGCTGGCGATCGATGTGGATGACGACGACCGCGAGTGACAGCGGCAATACTGTTCACTTTGGCATCTGGGTGCAGGGCGAGGTTGAACGAAAACGCGCTACCGCCCTTCGGCCGCCGTGGCCACCAGGGCGAT
>JAEUQE010001229.1 GCA_016789785.1 Bryobacterales bacterium | reverse complement strand
GCCAGTTGCTGCGACGTCAGAAACTCCTGCAGGCTCATCATCGGCACGCGCTCCACGTACACTGTCCGGGCGAAGCCTTCCACAAGCTCGCGCTGGCTTTCCTCCACCAGGTTCGGATACTGCTTGCGGATTGCTTTCATACGCTCCCCGACCAGTTCCTCCCATTCCGCGGCGGGCACATTCTGACGCACCCATTGCTCCAGGGTCTTGCGCCGGTAACGGGCATAGAAGAGCTCTTCGCGCTGTTGGCGGTCCTGCTGCGTTGCCTGCTCCATGGAACTCTCCACGGCCGCCAGTTGGTCAAGAAACCAGCCCGGCACCGGCACGTTTTCCCGTAGCAGGCTGATGTAGAAACCGGGGGGATTCTTCACGCCCGGCGAGCGGGCGATGAGCTGGTCAATCCATCGAATCTGCTCCATCACCGGCTGTGCGGCCGGCAATTCGCGCAGCAGTTTCCGCGCGGCCCGTTCACTGATGGCACGGCTGCGGAGTTCGTTCACCAGATCCGG
>JAEUQE010001228.1 GCA_016789785.1 Bryobacterales bacterium | reverse complement strand
AGGGCCGAGCCATGATGCCGGGGAAGTGGTAGCGCAACATGACGGGGATTTCAAACTGGCCCGCGCCTTTAGTGACGGTTCCACCGGATGAGGCGGTGGTTTCGAACTGGTAGCGGCGATAGAGGAAATCGAGGCTGACGCCCAAGCCGGCGGGAAGCCGGATTTCGAGGGTCGGGCCAACCACGTATCGATTTCTACCTTTCACTTCAAAATTGGATGTCCGCAGAGATTCGAAGGCGTCGCCGAACGGGAGCCCGCCGCGGACACCGAGGTCAATGGCGTAGGAGGGCGCGGCGAAGAGAAACAGAACGAAGGCAAGTTGTTTCAAACATTACTCCTTAGGCTTGCTCTGGCATTCCGCACAGTGACAGATGCGACGGAAATGCTCGAAAGAATAGATGCCTGTGTTGTGTCCGTCGTTCCAAACGATGCGAATGGCGTAGTTGCCCACCGGTTCGACATCGGCCATTTTGATGGTGGGCTTGTACATGGGAAACAGATCCTTGGGTG
>JAEUQE010001227.1:275-510 GCA_016789785.1 Bryobacterales bacterium | reverse complement strand
TGTTCCTCAGCAGGCCCGTCAGCACCGCTCCCGCGCCTACCTCAACCCACTGGGTAACGCCTTCGGCAATCAGCAGACGCATCGACTCCACCCAGCGCACCGGGTTCGGCACCTGCTGATACAGCCCCTCCCTCGCCTCGGAGCCCGTAGAGATCAGCTTGGCCTGCCAGTTGTTTACGAGCGGCATCTGCAGCTCCGCGAACAATGCCGCGTCCAGGTCCGCGCGAAGCTGCTC
>JAEUQE010001227.1:0-265 GCA_016789785.1 Bryobacterales bacterium | reverse complement strand
AACGGCGCGCTCACCGGCAGCGCAATCGCCCGCTTGGCGCCCGCGGCCTTCGCCAAATCCATGGCCCGCGCCACCGCCCCGGCATGGCCCGCTATCACGATCTGGTCCGGCGAGTTTAGGTTCGCCGCCGTTACCACTTCCCCCTCGGCGGCCGCAGTGAGAATCTCGTCCAGTTTCCCTTCCGGGAGCTTCAAAAGCGCTGCCATCGCGCCCACACCCTGCGGCACCGCCGCTTGCATGTATTGTCCCCGCTTGCGGACGATTC
>JAEUQE010001226.1 GCA_016789785.1 Bryobacterales bacterium | reverse complement strand
CGCCATCCGCGCCGGCGTCTCCTTCTGGCCCGTCGATGCCCGCGGACTCACCGCCCAAGCCCCGCTCGGCGACGCCACCCGCGGCTCCACCGGCGGCATCGGCATGTACACCGGCGCCGCCGCCGCCAACGCCGCCGCCAACCTCCAGCGCTCCCAGGACACCCTCTGGACCCTCGCCGCCGACACAGGCGGCAAAGCCCTGCTCGATTCCAACGATCTCTCCCAAGGCATCCTCCAGGCCCAGGCCGCCATGGGCAGTTACTACATCCTCGGCTACTACACCACCAACTCCAGTCCCGACGGCAAGTTCCGCCGCATCAAAATCACCCTTGCCAACACCTCCAACGCATCCCTCGACTACCGCCAGGGCTACTTCGCCGCCAAAGACTTCAGCAAATTCTCCAGCGCCGACAAAGAGCGCCAACTTGAAGACGCGCTCCTCCTCGCCGACCCCGTCACCGAACTCACCATCGCCCTCGAACTCGGCTTCTTCCAGCTCAACCGCGCCGA
>JAEUQE010001225.1 GCA_016789785.1 Bryobacterales bacterium | reverse complement strand
ATGGGGCGCCGCGCGATGAACTTGCGCAGGCGGTACCCTAACCACGCCTTGCGCGCCTGCACCGGGTGCCCGTCGAGCCACCGGCGCAGGTCCTGGTTGAAGTGATCGGCACTGGCGTACCGCAGGGCCGCTTCCTTGGCGAGTGCGGTGAGCACGATCGCATCGAGGTCGCCGGTGACGCGGCGGCGCACGCGCGCGACCGTCTCCTCGCTGGTGGATGCGGCCAGCTCCGGCGTGATGGCCGTGGAGGGCCGCGTGGGTGGCACCGTGCAGATGGCCACCTCGATTTCCGACAGCAGCTTGCCCTCGGTGGCGATGGGGCGCCGGCCGGCGAGCAACTCGTACAGCACCACCCCCGAGGAGAAGATGTCGCTCGCGGGGGCGAGGACGAGGCCGCGCACCTGTTCCGGGCTCGCGTATTCGGGAGTGAACAGGCGCACGCCGCCGCGCGTCATCGGCAGCTGGTCGGGCCCTTCGGCGGAGCGCAGCAGCTTGGCGATCCCGAAGTCG
>JAEUQE010001224.1 GCA_016789785.1 Bryobacterales bacterium | reverse complement strand
CAAAAACACGGCCGTTGCTTCATTGCATCAGTTTGCTCAGCGCACAAGTGAAACGTTCAATACCTTGATTTTCTTGCGCAGCGTATTCCGGTTCAGCCCCAACAGCTTGGCCGCCTTGATCTGATTGCCTTTTGTGGCGACCAGCGCGGCCACCAGGAGCGGCCGCTCGACCTGCTCCAGGACCCGATCGTAAAGGCCGTCAGGCGGCAGGCCCTGGTGCTCGCCGAAGTGGCGTTGGAGATACACCTCCACCGACCCGGAAAGCGATGACCCGGCCTCCGGGGGCGGCGCATCTTCACGGCGACCGGGCGGGTCCAGTTCCAGCGATACCAGGCGGCCATTGATCGTGTCCTCGGCATAAAGCGCTGCCAATCGCTGGGCCAGGTTCTCCAGTTCGCGGACATTGCCGGGCCAATTGTGCCGGCGGAGGCGGTCCAGCCCGTCAGCGTCGATTGTCTTGCGTGGCAGCCCTTGAGCGGCCGCGAGGCTGAGGAAGTGGCGGATCAGATC
>JAEUQE010001223.1 GCA_016789785.1 Bryobacterales bacterium | reverse complement strand
CCCTTCGACGCGGCCCGGCTTGCCGCTGTAGGGAGCGTCCTTCAGCGCGCGAATCTTCTCGTAGAGCCTGCGCATCGTCGGCTGACGATAGTGCGGATGATGCTCTTTGAGATAGTCGTTGATGCGCTGCAGATCGGCGGCGGCGGCGGGAGTCCAGCGGATGCGCATTTAAGACTGCAACATGATCTCAAGCCGGGCGTTCATTTCATCTTCCTCGATGAATTCGCCCCGATCCGCGTAAGCCTTGGCTTCCAGGACGGCGGCGCGAAACTGGGTCTCCTCCTCGATCAGCCGCAATGCGGCGCTTTTTACGAACGCTTCGGCGTCGGCGCCCAGGCAGGCCGCGGCCTGCGCGATTTGCGCTTCCTGTTCCGGCGTGAATCGCACTTCCATTGGAATGATCCCTCTCCTCTTCCCAGACTAAAGCATGGCGCGGCGCCTGTCACGCTGTCCATGCGGGGGGGGTGCAGGACGAGAGAGTTGGGCGTCCGACAACAACGGTCTTCCTTC
>JAEUQE010001222.1 GCA_016789785.1 Bryobacterales bacterium | reverse complement strand
CAGTGCGATCAACCCGTCGTTGCTCATGCAGCGCGCGAACAGCGTCCAGTCGCCCAAGGCCTGCTCGATACGAACTCGGTGCGCGTCGCAGCGGCTGCGGCGCCCGGCGAGCGCTACCAGTTGCCCGTCGATGGCTTCAAGCCGCTGCAGGTCGCGCTGTGCCGAAAGATGGCCCTCCTCGGCCGCCTTCGCCCGCGCACGACACTCCGCCAAAGCCTCGACGGCCAGGGCGACCCTGCGCCCATCGAATCGGTCAGGAAGCTCCGCGAGGGCGCGGTCGATTCTGGACAGCGTTGAGCGAGCCTGCTGCACCTGCTGGCCGACTTCGGCTGCCACAGCCTGCTGCGCTGCCACGATGCGCGCACGCTCTTCGCGTTCATCGGTGGTTTCCGTCTCGGCCACACCCACGTCACCACCCTGTTGCCCCATGTCCCGTTCAATCTCTTCCATCGTCGCCGCCGCCTCGTCGCAGGCCGGCAGCTGAGCCGCGAGCGCCGAGTAGGCGACCAC
>JAEUQE010001221.1 GCA_016789785.1 Bryobacterales bacterium | reverse complement strand
GGCCCCCTGCTGGTTTGCCTTTTGCTCCTCGCTTCGTGTTCGCGGGGGTTCGAGCACTATTTGAAGCTTGCCGACGAACACTACGCAGCCAAGCGGTACAAAGACGCCATCCTGAATTACCGAAGTGCTTTGCAGAAGAACACTTCGTCCGGGGATGCCCACTACAAGCTTGGCCGAACCTTCCTGGATGACGGGCAGATCGTTGAAGCGTTCGTCACTCTGAACCGTGCCGCTGAGCTTCTCCCAAAACACGAGGACACCCGAGTCAAGCTGGGCGAGATCGCACTTGCCGGCCTGGTCACCGACCCCTCCCGGCCACAAGCCTTCTACGACAAGCTCAACAAGATGGCTGACGAACTCCTTGCCATCAAGCCCGACCACCATCAAGGGCTCCGCTTCAAAGGTCACCTCGCACAGCTCGACAACAAGCCATCCGCCGAAGTCCTCGACCTCTTCCGCCGCGCCAACGCCAGCAAGCCGATGCAGGGCGAAGTGCTCGTCCCGCTGATC
>JAEUQE010001220.1 GCA_016789785.1 Bryobacterales bacterium | reverse complement strand
CCTGCAGCACGAGGACGGCCAGAGCCAGCTCTACGCCGCCACGGTGCCCACCTGCCGGTCCTACGACCCGGCCTTCAGCTTTGAGGTGGCGGTGATCGTCGAGGACGGCATCCGCCGCATGCTGGGGGGCGCCGAGGCGGGGGAGCCGGGCTTCTACTACCTCACCCTCTACAACGAAAACTACGCTCACCCGCCCATGCCGGCCGGGGCGGAGGAGGGCATCGGGCGCGGGCTCTACCTGCTGCGGCCGAGTGACCAGGCGGCCCAGGCGCCCCGGGTCCAGCTCCTGGGCAGCGGGAGCATCCTGCGCCATGTGCTGGCGGCAGCGGAGCGGCTGGAAGCGGAGTTCGACGTGGCGGCGGATGTGTGGAGCGTGACGAGCTTCGGCGAGCTGCGCCGGGATGGCCTGGCCTGCGAGCGGTGGAATCTTCTCCACCCCGCCGAGGCACCCCGTAGCCCCTTCGTCACCACCGCCCTGGCGGCCCGGGGCGGGCCGGTGGTGGCGGCGAC
>JAEUQE010000121.1 GCA_016789785.1 Bryobacterales bacterium | reverse complement strand
TTCCACCGGAGACAGCCTACCGTGCCGCCTATCTATCGCATTCACCCATTTCTCGGGATCGCCCGGCTCGGCGACAGCCCGGACGAATTCTGCATCTCGCCGGAAGAGCCGGCAACACTTCCGCTCGCCTGCGACTCGGAGGGCAATCCTCTGCGCACTCCCGATGGCAAGAGCGGCGTAGCGATCAGCAGGTTCAAAGACGCACAGGGCCGCATCAAGCGGCAGGCGGCGCGCTTTCAGGTGTACGTCTACGACGACCAGAGCCCTGAAGGACGTCCGTTGAATCTCGGCGATGCGATAGAAGGCGGAGGCAACAACGGCACGCTGGTTGACATCCAGTGGCGCGTCTGGCTGGCAAACAAGAAGGCTGCGTGGTATCAGTTCGACGGGCTTGCCGGTGAGCATGGCTACGCAGACGATCATCCGCTGCGCAATGCAGCGATCACTGATCCGATGGCGCGGCGGCAGTTGATGATCGACCCGGGACCTCGATTCGTGAACACCACCAACCGCCGGCGGGCTGCCTTTGATCGAAACGGCGCGAACGTCTACGCTCCCATTTTCCCGCCCAAGGAACTGACTCCGAACTCGATCGATACGCTCGGCGACATACTCACCGATGACAGCGGGCGTCTGTTGGTGCTCGCCGGTCACGGCAATTCCGGCTCCGTGAACTCTGGACTTGGACAACCTCGCATTGATGATTACGCCAACACCGACGGCTGGTTCGACGACACCTCCGATGGTCCGGTAATGGCGCGCCTTGTGATGTTTTCGCAGGAAGTCGGAAGGCAGCGCTACATTGATGTGGAGTGTCCCGCATGGGTGATCGCAGGCTATCCCCGTTATGCGCCTGAGATCCTCGACATGATCACGCTCGACGACGTGGTGACGGATCTTGCCATTCGCAAGTTCGCATACCGAACGGATCTTTACGGCGTTCCCGAAACATGGGACGACGCTCCGAAGATCGATCCGTCCGACCGTGAAGGGTTGATGATCTGGAACTCCGGCCCGCTCGACTGGAATCCCGGCTACAAGCCCTGGTTCTGGCGCGACATCTGGCCCATTCTCTTCCGCGCCGATGAGATGCGTTACCTGAACAACGTGCTTCAGCAATCGAACTATCCGCACGATCAGACACAGCGCGGCAACTTTGATCCGTCGAAGCTATCGGTGCCTCCCTTTGTGAGTCCGCGCGCTCTGCGGTCACAAGAGGAGAACGTGGTTCGAGCCAATCAATCCGGGCAGTTGCTGCTGGACGCGATTGAGACGCAGCTTCTGGTGTTTGACGATGTCATCGATCAGGCGCTGCGGCGCCGCGCCAGGCCTTCCTCCTCGGAGACTCCATCGGCCGAGACCTCCGCAGGCGTGAATCTCTCGCAAGAGATCCGAGTGGCGAGGGCGGCGGTCCGCGCACTGCAGAAGCAGTATGCCCTGGAGCCGCGGAAGTTCGACCCGCAATTGCTGAAGCAGGCGGCTGCTACCTTCGCCGAGGCAGTGCTTCCCAATGGCGAAGGTCTCGCCTCCGAGACGTATGTCGAACGTTGGAACACACTCTACATGCAGAGCGAAGATGCCTACGAACAAGCGAAACTCGCGATGGCGGCTTCGCTTGACGATGTGCTCGAGCCTTTCATCGAAGACGCGATCCGGCGCTGGACGCAGGCGGTTACGCAGAGCGCCTCCCTGACCGCACGCTTGCGCGCCCTGCAGGCCTCGGGCTCGACGCCTTCCGGTGACAGTGAGGTGATCGCGGAAGTAGTGCGTGCATCGGTGAAAGGGATTGCGTCACAATCCTCCGAGGCATTTCGCACGGGGCGGCTCATGAAGGCGGGCCTGAACGAAGCCAGGTCGAGTGCAACCAACGATCCCTACCGCGATATGCGCACTTACCTCTATGGGCTGCTCCGCAAGCCCGGCGAGGAGAATGTGTTTCGCACGGGCGGCAAGCCGACAAACCGCCTTTTCCGATTGCCGTTGATGCCGCTGCTTGCAGGCGACAATCCCGTGAGCAATGAACTTCCGTCGAAGTTCCTTCGCCTGACCGATTATCAGATCTACATCCTGCGGCAATGGGCCGATGGCAAATTCTTCAACGAAGTGGATGAGGGTTGGGTGAGCGATGCCGCCATTGATCCATGGCAACCCTATGCGAACTGGACCAACACGACACCGCGGCAACTCGATCAAGGTGTGCTTTCCAACCTGCTTGGCGGAGCGTTCTTTCCCGGCGCCGAAGTGTGTTGGGTGATTCGCAATCCTGCGATTTACCTTGAACCATTTCGATTGAAGGCGGATCCCACGTTCTCTACCTTCGGCCAGACGGCCGCGAATGCAAACGCCAACGCGATTTCGGAGCAGGAGTATCTGGGCATCTCGGACACACCCCTCAGCCAGCACAGTGACTTCGAAACAGGCTTGCAGCCCGGTGATCTGACAAAATACTCCGCACTGCCCTGGCAGGCCGACTTCAACGAGTGCACCACGCAGACCATCGACATCACCTACGAACTCTGGAACAGCATTGACCCATCGAGCGAAGGCGATGACTGGATGAAGCGCGAACAGAAGACTTGGGAAGCGCTGTGGTGGCCCGCGCACCGGCCGTTGCAGGTGTTCGAAGTCGTCTCCGTTCAGAATGGCAATCCAAGCTACCAGTTCCTTGGATGGTCACGCGGCGTGCCGCAAACCGAGGCGGGCGATCTCAAGATGGTCACCGAGTGGTCCCGGTTGGGATTCGTCATTCGCAACCCGTATCTCTCGCCGGGCGACATCGACGCGCCTTCGCCGAATAACAAGTACATCAGCGTGGAAAGAAATGGAGACAACTCATGAGTGCGAATCCGATGGTTGGTACGTGGACCTACCGCAGCCTGCTCAATGATCCGGATGTGAATCAGGATTTCTCGAAGCTCGAGTTTGGACGGGGCACGCTGGTGATCGAAGAAACCGCGCCCGCAACACTGGGCGGTACCATTGGCGGACCGGGATGGTCACTCGCCTTGCATGGCTCGTTTGGCTTCGGCTCTCCCATGCAGGTGCGCTTTCAGGGAAAGGGCCTGGTGAACGGAGAGCTGTGGATCTACGACTACATCGGCTGGCTCGTGCCAGTGTGGCCGAACAGCGACAACACACTGCAGCGCGCTGCGATTGTGGGTTCGGTGGTCCGCACAATCCCGCATGGTTCCGGCGACGGCGGTACATCGCCGGCCGGCGTGGTGGCCTCCTTCTACGCAGTGAAACAACAGTAGGACGACCATGGGTGTGCGCGTGAACTTCGATGTGGCGGTCGTTGGCGGAGGCCCGGCGGGATCGGCGGCCGCGCTGTCGCTCCGGCAGGTCGCGCCTTGGTTGTCCATCGTTATGATCGAGCAATCCAGATACGGCACGGTTCGCGCGGGAGAGGTGATCCCAGGCCAGACGTTAAGCCTGCTGCAACAACTCGGAGCCGGCCGGCGGTTCCTGAATGAAGGTTTTCACGCCGCACCCGAGATTGCGTCGGCGTGGGGCGGGCCGGAGTTGCGGCGCAGTCATCACATCTACTCGGCGCATGGACCTGGATGGCATCTCGATCGAGCCGCGTTCGATCAGTTGCTGGCCAGCGAAGCGTCGGCACGGGGCGTGGATGTACGGCTCGGCACTGCGGTGCGGCGAATCGAACGCGTGGACGATGGATGGAGGTTGGATCTCAGCGCTGCGGAAGCCGGCTCTCACACGCTGGCCGCTCGCTTCGCAGTGGATGCGACAGGCCGACCGGCCACTGTTGCCAGAAGAGCGGGCGCGCGGCGCGTGGTGCAGGATCACTTGACAGCATTCCTGCGGTACTTCGACTGCGGGCACTCGACGCTTGAGGGCGCGGATGGCGCGGCGATTGTCGAGGCTTGCGCCGAAGGATGGTGGTACACGGCCGCGATCGGACGAGCAGAATCGCGGCGTGTCCGCGTCGCGGCGTTTCTTACGGACCCCATCCACGCCAGAGAACTTCGGCCCGACCGCGCCGCGCAGTGGCAGCGCCTGGTTGCAAACACTTGTTGGATTCACTCCGCACTCAAAGGTCACTACTCGAGCGGCGACGTTATGGTGCGTCCGGCCGGCACCGCGACACTCGATCGAGTATGTGGCGGCGACTGGTTCGCCGTGGGCGACGCGGCAACCTCGCATGATCCACTTTCGGGCCAAGGAATCCTACGCGCACTTCGCTCCGGCATTGCGGCTTCGTTTGCAATCGCCGAAGCGGCGACCGGGCAGCGCGTTCAAGCCGAAGCCCGCTATCAACGGTTTATCTCCAGCGGATTCGCGCACTACTTGAATCTGCGGCATCTCAACTACGGCGCGGAGTCACGCTGGACTCGCCGTCCATTCTGGAAAGCCAGGCTCGCTTCTCTGCCGCCAAGCGCCGGCCGCTCTCTTGGGGCGGATTTCGCCGGCAGAGTCGGTGAATCGAGGCCGGCCGGAGCGCTATTCCCCTAAGGAGACTTTCGTGGCGGATCAAACCCCCATTGTGATTACTCGAAATGCCAACGGCGTTGTGTTTCCAACCGTTGGCGTAACTCTCACGCAACTCGCGTTTTTCCGGAACGATGACCCGAGCCAGCCGCACTGGCCGGTGTTCACCGATCCGAACATCGTGCTGCCAAATCAAATCGCACCCAACGGCGCGACGTCGAACCCCGTGATGCCCGGACGCCAACTGGCGGACAACAACGTGACCTTGACGCAGGGGCAGGTTGCCACGGTCAACTATCGTTGCCAGGTGCCGGGGCATGAGTCCGAATCCGGCATCATTCAGGTGGTGAACGATTTCTTTGCGCCATCCATCCAGGTGAGTGGCAAGGTGGGTACGGTACTGAGCCAGCAACTCACGCAGGGAGGCATGCCTCCGATTCAATCCAAGCAGACGGATGGCAAACTTCCGAAGGGTGTCACATTGAATCTGGCGGACACTCAGAACGGCGCATCGCTGACAGGCACACCCTTGGAAGCCGGCACCTTTACCTTCACGATCCACACCGCGGATGCGCTGGACAACGCGGTGGACGCGACGTTCATCCTCACCGTCAGCGCCTGATCCGAAACGAACGAAACACGCCTTAGGAGAGCGATCCATGAAGTCTAAAAAACAGGCCCGAAAAGCCTTTCAAGAGCGCCGGGAGTTCCTTCGTCAATGCCTGCGTCTTGCCTCTGGCGCGGCGGCGGTGCAGTTGATCCCGCAAGCGAGCTTCGCACAAGATCGCGCACTGGCAAAGATCCCCGAGTTGCGCCATCGCAATGGCGTACTGAACGCCGTGATTCAGGTGAGCGATGCAGACCGCAATGTGCCCAGCGCCGGAAAGAGCCTACATTTGCGGGCATTCCAGGGATGGTATCTCAGTGATACGAACAGCACCGCGGTTCCCTCGCTGGCGGATGTCATGCCGGGCCCAACCCTGCGTACCCGCGTAGGCGGCCGCGTCAACATCATGCTGCTGAACCGCATCAACGATTCAAACTTCTCCTACACACAGCCGAACGGATGCGACGCCGGAGTCAACTATCCCTTCAACGACACGTTTCCGAACTGCTTTCATGGATCGAGCACCAGCAATCTTCACTTTCATGGAACGCACACAAGTCCCGACGGTCTCGGAGACAACGTGCTCGTGCAGGTGATTCCCAACGACAAGACCTCGCAGGAAGAGTGGAACGCAATTTTCCGCAAGATCTTCACGGCTCCGGCGCCCCCCTCATCGTGGGGGACAATGCCTGTGGAGTATCAAGTGAAGCAACTTGGTTACACGCTCCAACAGTTCCGCGATGCGCAGAAGTCCGGGATCGTGCTCCCGCCGAAGGGGCTGGTTGCGGATTACGATCGCGAGCAAGCCGATCTGGCCAAGAAGGAAGGCCGCCCCGCGCCCTCTTCTTTGTGGGAGTATGACCGCGATCAGGTGCTGGGCGGGCAGTGGCCACAGTACATCATCGGCGCGTTTCCCAACTCGTTCTTTCTTCCCGCATTCACGCCGGGGCGCTTTCAAGCGGGCCAGGCCCCGGGCACGCATTGGTATCACGCGCACAAGCACGGCTCCACGTCACTGCATATCTTCAACGGGCTTGCGGGCGTGTTCATTGTCGAAGGCGACTACGATGATAAAATCCGTGCGTTCTTCCAGCGGCAACTGCCACCCACCACGAAGTTCACCGAACAGGTGATCGTGTTTCAACAGATCCTGGTTTCGCAAAATCTGGTGCGCGCGATCAAGCCCGCGCAGGGTGGCGGCCCTACTGGCGACAACGCGAATACGGGCGCGAATCAGAAACTGGTGAACGGAAAGATCAGCCCGATCGTCACCATGAAGCCCGGAGAGATCCAGTTGTGGCGCCTGTTGAACGCGTGCGGTGGCGGCGGCAAAGGCACCATCGACCCGACCATGTTCGTGATCATGCAAGCCAATGGCTTCGAGTTCCGCCAGGTCGCCATGGATGGCGTTCAGTTCTCCTGGGACAACTATCTGGCGCAACCCTTCCGAGTCGGCGACAATCCGGTCGGCGGCTTGACGCTGGCGGGGGGCAATCGCGCGGATATTCTGGTAAAAGCCCCAACAACTCCGGGCACCTACAATCTCCTGGTGCCGAATGATCTGAACAACGTAAAGGGAGCGCAATCGTTGCTGATGCAGGTGCAGGTGGAGGAATCGCCAGCCTTGAAGATGAACTTCTTCTCGCGCACCGACAGGTTGTTCTATCCTCCACTGCCGCCGTTTCTGCAGAACCTGCCTGCGCCGACCGCCCCGCCTCGCGAAGTCAGGTTCACAATGAGTGCGGGTGGAGGTCTGGGCCCGAATCCGCCGGGCTTCTTCATCAATGGCAAGAAGTTCGAGGAGACGGCGGAAATTGAGTTCTGCATGCGCCGCAATGAAGTGGAGGATTGGATCCTCACCAACGACAACAACGGTGCGGCGCATCCCTTTCACATCCACATCAATCCGTTTCAGGTGCTTCAGGTCAATGGCCCAACGGCATCCTGTGCCTCCGGTGCTCCTTCCTGCGACAGCCGGCCGCCTTCCGCGCCGCCCTGTTTCTGCACCCCGCAGAACCGCCTGGGCTCGCCCATCTGGCAGGATGTGATCGCGATTCCACCAGGAGGCAGCGTACGCATTCGTCACAAGTTTGCCGACTTCACCGGCACCTACGTGCTGCACTGCCACATCCTCGCGCACGAAGATCGCGGGATGATGCGGCTGGTACGCGTAATTCCGGACGGCAAGAACATCGACAAGGAAAAGGCCTGCAACGCCGGCAAAGTGTCACACCACTGACGCCGGGCGCGACGCCAATACTGTCCACCCGCATGGATGGGCGCTTCCACGGCGGCAAGGCCTGTGATAGCATCCCGCCATGCGAAACCTGCTTCTGGTCTTATCTCTGGTCTGCGTTTCCCAGGCCACGGCGCAAACTGGCGCCGGCAAGATTCAAGGAACGGTTACCGATCCAAGCGGAGCGGTGGTGCCGGGCGCGAACATCTCGGCCACGCACACACCCACAGCACGTGAATATCGCACTGCCACCAACGAAACCGGCTTCTACGTGTTCCCAGCCGTGCAACCCGGCCCATACCGCGTGAAGATCGAATTCTCGGGAATGGAGCCATTTCAGGGCGAACTGCTGTTGCAGTCGGGACAAACCGCCGTGGTGGATGCAGCCATGCGGATGGGCAGCACGGCAACCGAAGTGGTTGTCAATGCCGACGCCGCACCTCTGGTCACGACCACATCGCCCACGCTCGCCAACGTCACCGACCGCGCCCGGCTCGATCAGCTCCCAATCTCCGGGCGCATGTTTCAATCACTGGTTGCGCAAACCACTCCTGGCATTGACGGCGCATCACAAGTGCCGCGAGTGTGGGGCTTGCGGTGGGGTGTCGAGTTCCTGCAGGACGGCGCAGTGATGGCCAATCGCGACACCGGCGAGCTCTCCGGACGTCCGCCCGGCATGGACACCATCGAAGAGTTCCGCGTCGAGACCAACAACTCATCGGCAAAACTGAACCGTCCCGGCACCGTGATGGTCACCACACGCGGCGGCACCAATCAGTTTCACGGCTCACTGCTGCACATCGTGCGCAACAACAATCTCGGCTTCGGCGTCGCCCGCGCCCGCCAGGACCGTTGGACCCGGCCGCCCCATCTGGTGCGCAACGAGTTCGGCGGTTCTGCCGGCGGGCCAGTGTATATCCCGAAGGTCTACAACGGCCGCAACAAGACCTTTTTCTTCCACTCCTACGAAGCGTTTCGTAGTTTCACCGGCACCACGCGCGACACCGCCGTGCCCACGGCCGCGATGCGCGAAGGCGACTTCAGCGGGCTTGTCAACGCCGCGGGACGGCAGTCGATCCTCTACGATCCCTGGTCCACCGGTGCGAACTGGAGCCGCGTCCCTTATGTTGGCAACCGGATTCCAATGACGCGCATGAGCCCTCTGGCGAAGTACCTGTATAGCGTTACTCCGATGCCCAATGATCCCGGTGTAAATCCGTTGATCGGCCCGAACTATTGGTATCAGGCGCCAAACAACCGCATGGAATGGACCATGACGACACGCGTCGACCACCGCCTCTCCGACAAGGATCAACTCTTCGTGCGCTATACCAAGGGCAATCGCGATGCCTACGCGCAGTCGGGCAATAACAACTCGCCCACCACGCTCGACAACTCCGCCAATGGAACCTCGCGTCCCGTGCGCAACAACACGGGCGTGGTTTCCTGGACGCGCACCTTCTCGCCCACGTTCTTCTCGGAAACCCTCTTCAATGTCGGCGTGGAAGACCTCAACTTCATCAATGTCGGCGACGACAAGAAGTATGCCGACATACTCGGCCTGCCGAACCCGTTCGACGAATTCGGGTTCCCCAACGTGACGTCCACCGGCGTGCGCATGGAGTACATCACGGCCGCGAACCGCCGCAATTCCATCGTGCAGATCTACAACCTTGATCAGAACTTCACGAAAATCAAGGGCCGCCACGAACTCCAATTCGGCGGACGCTTCCGCCATGAGAAGCTCAACATTCTTCCAGACCAACAGCAGGTACAAGGCGCGCATGCGCTGAACGGGCACTTCACCGGGCTCTACGATCCAACCTCAGGATCCGTCTACGCCGCGGTACCCTTCACTGGCCACGCCTCCGCCGATCTGTTCCTCGGTGCGATCAACTCCTACTCGGCACAGTTCGTACGCAAGTGGTATGACATGCATTCGCGCGAATTCGCGCTTTACTTGCAGGATAACTTCAAGGTCAACTCGAGGCTTACGCTCAACCTCGGCCTGCGCTGGGAAATGTACACCCCGATTCGCGAGCGCAACAATTTCCTCACGGGCTTTGACCCCGCCACGAAATCGGTCATCAACGGCACGGACTGGGAGACGATGTACAAAATCGGCGCCACCACTCCGGCCATCGCACGCGTGTTTCAGAATCTTGGCGTACCGTTTATCTCCCCCCAACAAGCCGGTTTGCCGCAGGATCTGATCTATCTCAACAAGTGGGACTTCAACCCTCGCGTCGGCTTCGCGTACAAGATCACCAACTCCGGGCGGCCATTCGTCGTGCGCGGAGGATACGGGATCTACGGCTATCCGATGCCTCTGCGTGCATTCAACGCGCGCATGCGGCAGAACCCGCCAACCACGGCACGGTTCACCTATCAATTTTCGAACTCCGCGCAAACTCCGGACCGGCTCCCGAACTATGGTCTGCGCAGCGTGCCCACCGTCATCGCTGGCCAGAACAGCCGCGATGTGCTCGATCTGACCAGCCCCACCGGAATCGCCCGAGGGTCGTTCCTGGTCAGCTACTTCAATCCGAATCAGCCGACCTCGCGCGCCCATGAATGGAACCTCACCTTCGAGCGCGAGATCCTGGAAGACACCGTGCTGCGCTTCGGCTATGTCGGCACGCGCGGCTCGCGGCTGGATATGTTCTACTCCTACAACCAGAGCCCGAACGACTATGTCTGGTTCAGCCGCACCGGTCTTCCCCGCCCGACAGGTACGTTCGCGGCAACCGCGACCCGGGCGTTCGAAACCACGCTATTCGGCGATATCGAGGAATACCGCAAGACAGGCTTCTCCAATTCGCAGAATTTCCAGATCGAAGTCCAGCGGCGCTATTCGAAGGGCTACGCGTTCCAGTTCTTCTATGTCCTCTCGAACACGTTGAAGGCTGCGGGCAACGGATGGGGTGATGACATTCTGCCTTCCACAAACGTCTTCATGCCGAATGCCGTGCCGGAGGACCTCAACGATCGCGCACGATTCCTCTTCTATCAGCGCGACATTGAAATCCCACAGCACCGCTTCAACTGGAACTTCATCGTCGATCTACCCTTCGGCCGTGGGAAGCGCTTTGCTCCCAACGCGGGCGCCATCATTAACCGTCTGGTGGGCGGCTGGCAATTCGCCGGCAATGGGTCCATGACCTCCACATGGTGGGGTCTGCCCGCCGGCAACTGGGTGTTCCCGAATCCCGTGGAAATCTACGGCACGAAATACAAGGTACAGGACTGCCGTAGCGGAGTCTGCCGCGACGCGTATCTCTACTACAACGGCTATATCCCCGCAAATCGCATCAATAGCACCGACGCGCAGGGACGCCCGAACGGGGTGATGGGCCTACCGGCGAATTACAAGCCTTCACACCAGCCGCTAATCCCGACTCCCGCAAACGGTGGCACTCCGGCGGATCCGAACTTCCCCTTCTACGAGAGCAACACCGTCTACATTCCGCTACGCGACGGCACCTTGCAGCGGACCTCTCTGAACACAAATCTGAATCCGTGGCGCAATCAATGGAAATCCGGGCTCTTCAATTGGGGCCAGAATGCGTCGCTCTTCAAGGTCATTCCGGTGAACGAACGCGTGCTCTTCCGGCTGAACATCGATTTCTTCAATGTGTTCAACATGCCGGGGATTCCCAAGACTCCCGATTCGACCACTGGCCTGATCGACGCGCAGGTCTCCGGCAACGGCGCGCGCGCCCTGCAGTTCGGCCTGCGAATGACCTGGTAGTAGCAGCATCCCCGCGCGACAGAGACCCCGCGCAGGCGCCGCCCGGCGGAATGTGAGACGCTTGGGACGATGAAGGAACACCGCAATGCTGAAACCCCTTCTCGTCCCAAGCGCACTCTTCTATCTCTGCTTCTCACTCCCGGCCGCTGAGCTTCATGTCTCGCCGAAAGGCAATGACGCCCATCCAGGCACCGCGGCCAAACCGTACCGCACAATCTCCGCCGCCGCGCAAGCCGCGCAACCCGGTGATGTCATCACCATTCATGCCGGCACTTACCGCGAGCGAATCACTCCCCCTCGCGGCGGCACGTCCGATGCACGGCGCATCACCTACCAGGCGGCGCCGGGCGAAGTGGCCGAAATCAAGGGCTCCGAAGTGGTCCGGGAGTGGAAACCCTATCAGGGCAACGTCTGGAAAGTAAGTCTCCCAAAAGCATTCTTCGGCACTTACAATCCCTTCCTCGACGTGATTGAAGGGGATTGGTTCACAGACAAAGGCCGGCGGCACCATACCGGCGCTGTCTATCTCAACGGTGCCATGCTTCTGGAGGCCGCCACCCTCGACGCCGTGCTCCAACCGAAACCTTACCCTGACGCCCGCGAGCCCGCCGCCGCACTTCTGGCATGGTTCACCGAAAGTGATGCCGCGCACACGCATCTCTATGCCAACTTCCAGGGCAAGAACCCGAATACGGAGTTGGTTGAAGTTAGCGTGCGCGATAGCTGCTTCTATCCTGATCAGCCGGGCCGCGACTACATCACCATCCGCGGGCTTCGCCTTCGCCACGCGGCGACGCAATGGGCCGCACCGACCGCCGAACAGATCGGCCTCATCGGCACGCACTGGAGCAAGGGATGGGTGATCGAGAACAACGTCCTCAGCGATTCGCGTTGCTCGTGCCTCACGCTCGGCAAGGACCGCGCCACCGGACACAACGTCTGGACCCGCAATCCGAAGAAGGACGGCGCCACCCACTACAACGAAGTGATTCTCAGAGCGCGCGAAGCCGGCTGGTCGCGCGAGAACATCGGGTCGCACACTGTCCGCAACAACGTCATCTATAACTGCGAACAGGCTGGCATCGCCGGCAGCCTTGGCGCGATCTTCAGCACCATTACCGGAAATCACATTTACAACGTCTGGAGACACCGCCAGTTCACTGGCGCCGAAATGGGCGGAATTAAGTTACACGGCGCGATCGACGTCCTGATCAAGAATAATCGCATCCATAACACCGGACGCGGATTGTGGATGGACTGGATGGCCCAGGGCACAAGAATCTCCACCAACTTACTCTACGACAACACGACCGACGATTTGTTTGTCGAGGTCAATCACGGCCCCTTCCTGGTGGACAACAACATCTTCCTGTCCTCGCTCAGCCTGCAGGATTGGTCCGAAGGCGGGGCGTATGCGCACAATTTCTTCGGCGGAAGGATTGTGAGCAGGCCGGAGCTCAACCGCTGGACTCCTTATCATCGCGCCCACTCCACGGCCCTCGCCGGCGTGACCCTGACCCACGGTGGAGACAGTCGCTTCTACAACAATATCTTTGTGGGTGGCCAGCCCCCGGCCGCGACAGACAACGCCCGTACGTCGAGTATCTCCGGATATGGGCTATGGGTCTACGATACGCGCAAGTTCCCGACCTACACGGGTGGCAACGTGTATCTCCGCGGCGCTCGCCCCCATGCCAGGGAAACGGGCGCGGTCGAGTTGCCGGCCGCGACCGCGGATCCCCGCATCATTGAGGAACACGGCAAAGTGTATCTCCAATTTCGTTTGGATCCGGCCATTCCGGCCGGAAAGACGGTTCTGGTGACTACCGGACTGCTTGGAAAAACGGAGGTCGCCGAGTTGCCGTATCACGACACGGAAGGCAATGAGATCGAGATCCGTCCGGATTACTTCGGTAAGCCGGTGGCGGACAGTTCCCGGTCAGCGGGCCCGTTCGGACACCTGCGAGGCGATCTGAGAGTACATGTCTGGTGAGCCGTCGATCGCCGGGGAGACATCCATTCCCCCGTGATCCCCACGGACCTTCGAGAGCATGTTGGCCAGATCCTCCAGGCGGGTCGGTTTCGCGATAAACCCGTCCATTCCGGCCGCCAGGCAGCGCGCATCGTCGCCGTCCATGGCGGCCGCTGTCAGCGCGATGATGGGAACATGTGGACCGTGGTTCGAACCAGCCCGCGCCTTCCGCGCCTCCAGAATCCGGATCGCGCGAGTGGCCTCAAACCCGTCCATCTCCGGCATGTGGCAATCCATGAACAACACGTCATAGCTGCTGCCCTGCCACATTTCAACGGCTTGGACACCGTTCGAGGCTGTCGTCACCGCACACCCGAGTTTCTGCAGAAGGCGGCTCGCCACCCGCTGGCTGACCATGCTGTCATCGACCAGAAGCACGCGAAGAGGATGAGCTTCGCCCCTTGCCGGGACGGCGGTGTCCCTGTGCGCACCGAAATCCGGAGCACCGTCCTTCGCTCCGAACAACTGATCGAGCACCCTCCTCAGATGACTCAGACGGTACGGCTTCACAAGAACTGGAGTGTCCACGCCCGGCGTCATGTTCCCCGCAGTGACGTGGCTGCGCGATAGCAATACCAGCTTCGGGTAGCCGCAAGTTTGGTCGTAGCTGAGCAAACGCACTTGCCCGAGAGACTCCTCCGCAAAAAGATGCTCGTCGGCAAAGAGCGCATCGAACGGCCGGCCTTCGGATGCCGCGGCCGACAGCATTCGCATCGTTTCGTCAATGGCCTCGCACAGCGCTACTTCAACCCCGATTCGCCCCAATTGCTCACCCAGAACGATTCGGTAGCCTTCGCTCGGATCCGCGACCAACACTCGCCTGAGCACGTGCGGTTCTCCTCGCCCGGAAACCGCGGATGGGCTGGTTGCGGCTGCGGGCCGAGTTGCCTCCGCCGGCGAAAACGCAGGGGTTTCCACCTGCGCTCTGGCCGCCATGCGTAGCGGAAGACGGAACCAGAAGGTTGCCCCTTGACCCGGCACACTCGACACGCCGATCTGTCCGCCCATCAGCGAGACAAGGTGCTTGCAAATCGCGAGCCCCAGACCGCTGCCGCCGAAGTGCCGCGACGTGGACCGGTCGGCCTGGCTGAACCGCTCAAACAGTGTACCGATGCGCTCGGGAGCGATGCCGATCCCTGTATCCGCAATGGTGATCACCAACTCCTTCCCCTCGGCGCGAATCTCGAAATATACTTGGCCTTGATTAGTGAATTTGATGGCGTTACCGACCAGATTATTGAACAATTGCCGGATTCGTGCCGGGTCACCGATGATCTCCTTGGGACAATCGGGCGCATAGCGCAGGATGAGGTCAATGCCCTTCCCCTGGGCCTGGATGGCCATCAGTTGCACCACGTCTTCGGCGCAGGCATTGAGATCGAAGGCAATCGACTCGAGTTCAAGCTTGCCGGCCTCGATCTTCGAGAGATCCAGCACACCGTTCAGCAGCACTACCAATTGCTCCGCCGACGTGCGAATGATGTCCACGAGTTCATGCTGTTCGGGCGAGAGATGGGTGTCGAACAGAAGATCCGTGGTGCCAATTACTCCATTCATCGGAGTGCGGATCTCGTGGCTCATCGTGGCCAGAAACTCGCTTTTGGCCCGCGCCGCGCGGTTGGCCGCATCGCGGGCGGCTTCCGCTTCATGGGCATACAATTCCACCCTCTTGCGGCCCGCGTCCATTTCGGCAAGATAGTCCGCCAGGCGCTGCTTTTCCCTGTATTGCTCGGTAAGGTCATAGAACACGGCGAGAAATCCCGCCGTAATTCCACTTTCAAACATTGCCGAGACGGAAACCTGCACCGGAATCCGGGTCCCATTCTTGCGGATGAACGTCCATTCTTGTTCTTCCACCTGACCGTCTTGCGCATTGGCCGCGAATGCTCCGAAACCCGGTTCCATGAAATGGTCCAGCTGGCCCGCAAGTTCCTCGGCCCGCGCACCCATTTCTCCCGGATCGATCAGCAGGGTGATCGGATGTTTTCCCACCAGTTCCTCGGCGGCGTATCCGAGCATCCGGGCGGCCGCGCGGTTAAAGGTGCGAATCAATCCCCCAGGGCCGGTGGAGATGATCCCGTAGGGCGCTTCGTTCACAATCGCCCGGTGGAGCGAGTTCACCTGCCGCAGTTCCATCTCCACGCGCTTGCGAGGGGAAACGTCGGCAATCGCGGCCAGCACCACCTGCCCGCACATTGTCTCCACGGGCGTCAGTCCGATCTCCGCCGCAAACTCGGTCCCGTCCTTGCGCCGGCCCCGAACCTCCCGGCCGCCTCCCATTGGCGCACTCACCGGATGAGCCAGAAAACTCCGCCGGTGCCTTTGGTGCGGCGCCCGGCTCCCCTCCGGGAGCAGCACCTCCACCGGTTGTCCGACCAGTTCCCCCTGTGGATAGCCGAACATCACTGCCGCCAGCCGGTTCACAAGGACCATCTGGCCATAGCGGTCGATCCCGATCATCGCGACAGGCGCCATTTCGGTCACCGCACGGTATTGCTCGATCTCGAGTGCGAACCCAGAACCGTCTGAGCCAGTCTTCATCAACCAGCTTATCGGTAACAGGAAGGAATGTTCTTACAAAGACTACCGAAATACCCGTAACGCACTTGTCCTACGCTTGCGGTGCCGGGCTCCCCGCAACGCCCCCGCTCACTGACCGCTTTCCGCGATCCGCAGATGCGCACGGTGGCTCTTTGCGGCGTACGGTTGTCCCGCAGCCTCCCGCCAGAGCGCGACGTTGCGCTGACGCCATCGCGAGGATTCCGCCTGGTCTCCCATCGCCGCCGCCGTCCGCGCGAGCAGCCGGTAGGCCCGGGAGCGCGAAGTCCAACGTCCCCACTGTTTCGGGTCCTGCGTGGAGTCCGCCGTTTCGGCGATCTCAGCCACCTTACAGGCATGCTGGTGCGCCGCGGCACCGGATCCGGTTTCCATCAGCACTTCCGCCAGCACGCGATGCGCCGTCGCCGTCGCGCTCCGGACGACCGCATTCTGTTGATCCTGCCGCGCAAGAATCATAAGCGACTCCTCCGCCAGCCGGATCCCCTCCTTCGGCCGGCCAAGCAGCATCAGCGGAATCGCCATCTTCGCGCGTACTCCCGCGTATCCTTTGCGATACATGCTCTCGTTCTGCTTCGCCAAGTGGTCATAATGGGCCGCCGCCCGTTCGTATGCCGCCAAGGCCGCCGTCGGCGCGATCCTCGCCTGCACATCGCCCAAGTCGCGGTTCAGGTTTCCCAACTCGCGCGGTGCGATCCTGTCATTCGGGTCCTCTTTGGCCAAGTCCTCCATCCAGGGCTTTGCCTTTTCCAGTAATTCCAGCGCGCCTTTTTGATCCTGAAACGGACCATCCTCGTCCGCGAGTATCCGCGCCAGATTCACATGCGCGAAGAACATTGTGCTGCGCTGACTCACGTTCAGCTTGCCTTTCGCCGCGATCGCGTTCACGAGCTCGGCGAGCACGGCCAACTCGTCCTCCAGAATCTTCCGCGCCTGCTCATACTCGCCCAGCGCCCACAACGTCAGCGCCAGGCGTTGCTTACCGAGCGAGAGGCTCATCCTGGAAGAGGGCCTCTTCTGGATGGCATACCACTGCTCACCTGCTTCAATCGACCGACGCTGGAACTCGGCTCGCCGGTCAAGTTTCATTTCCACGTCGCTCAACTGGTTATACGAAGCGTAAATGACTGGATAGAGGTCCGCTTTCTTCGCCGCCAGTTCCCGAACTTTGAGCAGGGCCTGATGGGAGGTTTCGATGTGCGGCTGATACTCCGCCGCCGGGCGGCTCGCCTTGCCCATCGCGTCCGCAAGGCCGGCGAACATCAGGGCAACACCGCGCACATACTCGGGATTGTCCGGCTTTTCGGCGGCCAGCGATTGCATGAGCGAGGCTGCCCGCTTCAAGCTCTCAACCGCCGCGCCGGTATCGCCGAGATTTCTGGCTTGATTGGCGCCCTGGATTTGCGCAACGCGGTAGTAGGCACGGGCAAGATCGTGAGAAAGACTGGAATCCGCGCCAGGATCCTTCGCCAGCAAGTCCAGATGCTTGAGCGCCGATTCGACAACAAACTTCCGCGCCTTGGTCGACCCGGGAAGTTCTTCGATCTCATCGTGAATATCGATCAGAATCTTCGTCGCCAGATCGCGAATTCCCGCAAAGCGCTGCTCGGCGCGCTCGCGTTGACGCCGCGCCTCACTTGCCTGCCACAAAGTCGCCGCAAGCCCCGCCACCAGACTGCAGAACACCACACCCCCGGCGATCACCGCTATCCGGTTGCGCCGCACAAACTTCGAGGACCGGTAGAACAGCGTATCCTCACGCGCGCTCACTGGGAGCCCGTCGATGTGACGCCGCAGATCCTCGGCAAACCGCTCCACTGACGAGTACCGGCGATCTGCCTCCTTCTGCATCGCCTTGCGTACGATGTTGTCGAGGTCGCCGGCAAGCTCTCTGGCAAAGGCTGCAAATACCGGATTGGGGGCCGTTCGCGCCGCCTCACTCGCACGGCGCGGATCGGTCTGGCAGACCACCCGGTCCAATTCCGCCGGCGACATGTCCTTGAACTCGTGCGCCTTACTCCCGGTGAGTAACTCAAACAGCAGCACACCCAGCGAGTAGACGTCGCTCGCCGTCGATACCGCGGAGCCTCTTACCTGTTCCGGACTCGCGTATTCCGGTGTCAACATCCGCATCGCCGTGGCCGTCTGCGCCATTGCCTCCGGCCCGGCCGATTCGTCCATCAGTTTCGCAATGCCAAAGTCCAGCAGCTTCACGTGACCTTCCGCCGTCACCAGGATGTTGGAAGGCTTCAGGTCACGATGAATCACCAGATTCCGGTGGGCATGCTGAACCGCGCCGCAGATCTGAAGAAACAGTTTCAGCCGTTCGCCGAGACTCAAGCCACGCTGGCCGCAGTAAGTAGTGACCGGCTCGCCATCCACATACTCCATCACCAGATACGGCATGCCATCGTCGGTGGCGCCGCCGTCCAGCAGGCGCGCAATGTTCGGATGATCGAGGTTGGCCAGTATCTGCCGTTCATGCAGGAAACGGTACCGCAGATACGGATGGTCAATCCCCCCGTGAATTACTTTGATGGCGACCTGCTTGTGAAACGAATCATCATCCCGGACGGCAAGATACACCGCGCCCATGCCGCCATGTCCCACGGTCTTCTCAATGCGGTAAGGGCCGATACGCTGACGCGTGGGGGTGTCGCCGTCCAGTACCGATGAGAATCGCGCCACTGCCCGATGAAACGGTTGCGCGGCAGTGTTGGCTTCGGTGCCGGATTCGGCCTGCTGTGTCTGCGCCGGTGGGGAGTAGGCAAGAAGCGATTCCACTTCTTCACGCAGAGGCGCATCGCCGGCGCACGCCGAGTCGAGATACTCCACCCGCGCGCCGCCCTTCAGTTCGGAAGCTTGTAGAAAGATCTCCTCTACTTTGTGCCAGTCCATGAGATCGGCATCCTGCGCTGTCTTATCATCATCGCATGGCGCCGCCCACCGGGTTCGCACCGGGTGTATGATAAGTCCCGAAATGACCAGCGACGCCAAAACACCCGCCGAATATATTGCGAGCCTACCCGAAGACCGCCGCAAAGCCATCAGCAAGATTCGCTCCGTGATCCGCAAACACCTGCCCAAGGGGTTTCAGGAACAGATGCAAGGAATGCTGACTTGGGTGGTGCCGCACAAAATCTATCCGGCCGGCTACCATTGCAACCCATCCGACCCATTGCCATTCGCTGGACTTGCCTCGCAGAAGAACAATCTCGCGCTTTATCTCATGACCGCATACAGCGTGCCGGGCATGGCCGATTGGCTGAAGGAGCGTTTTCAGGCCGCGGGCAAGAAGCTCGACATGGGCAAGAGCTGCATTCGATTCAAGAAGCTTGAGGATGTGCCCCTGGATGTGATCGGTGAGGCGATTGCCAGGGTCTCGGTCGAAGACTACATCGCGATCTACGAGAGCGGTCTACCGGCTTCCGTGAAGAAGAAACTCAAGAAGTAGCGCCGCTGCGAGAGGCATCGCCAGGCAACGCTTCGACAACGCCACGACAGCCCGCCACGCCTTCACACTCCCAGCCGCTTCGCAAGATCCTTATGATACTGCCGCATGGTTCCTTCATAGCCGAAAACAAAGCGCCCCAGCAGACGGAATACTGGACTAAACACGCGTCCGCGCTCCGTGATGGTCAGCCGAGAACCGTTCGCCAACGGCTCAATCTCGAACGTCCATGAGCCTGTGAATCCGCGCTCCCTGCCTCCCGCGTCTTCCGTGGTGAGCCGGCGGCCCGGCACGCGTTCCCCGAACCGGTACGCCATGGGACCGAACGAAGAGTGCTCCGTGATGCGATCGCCTTCGACATCCACTCGCGTCAGCCCAGTTCGCCACTCCGTGAATTTGGATGGATCGGAAATCACCGCGTAGATCGCATCGGGTTGTGCCCGATAATCAGCGGCAACCGTCGCGACGTGCGATTCCGGAACCAGCAAACCCGCCACGTACACCAGCAGGAACACACCCGCCGCGCCCGCAACCACCAGCATCCACATTCTCATCGCTCTCCTTTCGGGGTCTCCACCGCCGCCTTCGCCAGTAGCTCCAAGCCCTCCACCGCTTGCGCCAGTTGTTCCTCCGGCAGGGCGCGAAGCACTGCGCGCAACAGGCCGGCTTCCAACACGGAGCCCTGGCTCATGGCAGCGGAGCCTGCTTCGGTGCGCTTCACCAATGCGCCCCTCGGATCAGCGGGATCCGCGGTGCGCGACACCATGCCCTGCTGCTCCAGCCACGTCAGTGCCTCCGACAATGTGGACTTCGCGATCCCAAGGTGACGCGTCAGCAGACCTTGCGGCAAGGACTGGCTCTCGCTCAGATGCGCAAGAATGGTGACATCGCGCTGGGACAACGCCTGCCCCGTGGTTCGCGCGTTTTGGTGGCGCGTGTGGCACGCCAGGTAGATCTTCGGATACGCGCTCTGCACGCGCAACAGAGCCTCTTCCAGTTGCATAGGCGCAGTATAGGGTCACGCCGGATTGTTCGTCAAAACGAACCATCCGGCAACTGCGCAGTCTCTACGGAACCTGGATGGGGCGCACGGCGGCTTCGTGAAGTTCTCATTGAGCCGTCGCGGCAGACGAAGCGTGCGATACACATAGTCGTGCGATGACGACGAAGCTGAAGAACATCATCGCGGCCACAGCAAACGCCGCCGGTATCCACCATTCGTTCTTCGCCAGCCATGCATAAAGCCCGATATACACGAACGGGCGGAGCACCGATCGCATCTGCTGCCACAAGCTGACGTGCAGCAGATGCAATGGCCCAACTCGTGGCTCGACGGCAGACGCGGAGTCATCGCAAGCGCGTCAGCCGCCGCTGTAGAAGCTCGCGGCATCGGCACGCGTCAAGTTGCGCTTCCAGTCCTCAAGACCGGGTCCCTTGATATTCTCCGCCCGCTTTCGCAACGCGGACAAATCGGCGTCCGTATAGCGCGTGAACTGCTGCGCGATGCGCACATCGTCTTCGAGCTGTCCGATGGTGGTGCACCCAATCGCCGCGCAATGCACCGGAAGACTCAGCGCGTACTGCAAACACTCCTTCACGCTGAACGACTGCAGAAGCTTCGCGTTCGCCGTCGTCTTCATCGCCTGTATGCCGAGACCGCGCTCCACCGCCTTGGGCAGAACCAGTTTCTCGAAACTCAGATATCCGGGATCCGCGATATGCAGCGGCATGAGAATCGTATCGTACTTGTCGTAACGCTTCAGCATCTCGAGATGCATGTGCGGATCGCGATGGCCCGTGAATCCGAGGAACCGGCACTTGCCCGCTTTCTTCGCGGCTTCAAACGCTTCAATCGCGCCGCCCGGGGCGAAGATCTTCTCCACATCCTCAGGCTCGGAAACCGAATGGATCTGCCACAAATCGACGTAGTCCGTCTTCATTGCCTTGAGCGACTGATGCAGTTCCTCTTCAGCGCCCTTGCGAGTGCGCTGTGTCGACTTCGTGGTGATGAACACACTCTTGCGATGCGGCGGCAACACGGCGCCGAACACCTCTTCCGACCTGCCGTCCCAATACGAACGCGCGTTATCGAAGTAGTTGATCCCGAGATCGACAGCGCGCCGCACAATCGCCTTCGCGTCATCGAAACTGCACAAGGGGAACCGGCCGCCGGCCTGGCCAACAACGGACAGCTTCACGCCAGTCTTGCCGAACGTGCGCATGGGAATGTCACCGGGCTTGGCTTGCGCCTGCTTGCCGCCGAGGGCAAGTCCCGCGAAAATACCGCCGAAGAATCCGCGTCGTTGCATGGCTCTATCATAGCCCCTGCGCAAGCTTGCAAAGCGCTCACCAGCGGCCCAGTGTTGTGGTCTACCAGCGTGCGATAATGCAACGGCAATCCTATGTACTGGCTTGGAATCGATATCGGAACCGGCGGCTCCCGCGCCATTCTGGTGGATCGCGAAGGGCGCGTCAAAGCGGGCTATACCGCGCCGCACGAAGACATGATGATGCACAAGCCGCTGTGGGCTGAGCAGCGCCCTGAGAACTGGTGGGACGCGGCGCAACTCGCAGTGAAAGGCGTACTCGCATCTTCCGGCATCAGCGGGGATCAGGTCCGCGCCATCGGTCTCAGCGGGCAGATGCATGGCCTTGTGATTCTCGATGCGCAGGGCAACGTGATCCGCCCATCGCTCATCTGGTGCGATCAGCGCAGCCAGCAGCAGGTGGACGCGATCAACGCAACCGCGGGCCGCGACAAGGTCCTCGCCTACACGGCAAATCCCGTGTTGACGGGCTTCACATTGCCGAAACTGCTGTGGGTTCGCGATCACGAACCGCATTTCTATGAGCGCGTGCGAAAGGTTCTACTTCCGAAAGACTATGTCCGCTACAAGCTCACCGGCGAGTTCGCCAGTGAGGTCTCCGACGCTTCCGGAACATCTCTCTTCGACGTCGTGAACCGCTGCTGGTCGAAGGAAATGTGCGCAGCCGTGGGTGTGCCGCTCGACTGGCTGCCGAAGGTCTACGAATCACCCGAAGTGACGGGCGCACTCACCGCGCAGGCAGCCGAAGCATGCGGCTTGAAAGCAGGGACTCCCGTCGTGGGCGGCGGTGGCGACCAGGCGGCCAGCGCTGTGGGCAATGGCATTGTGGAAGCCGGCATCGTGTCGTGCACTCTCGGAACGTCGGGCGTTGTCTTCGCGCATCAGGAACAACCTGCTTACGATGCCGCGGGCCGCGTGCACACGTTCTGCCACGCCGTTCCCGGCAAGTGGCATGTGATGGGCGTAACGCAAGGCGCGGGCCTCAGCCTGCAGTGGTTTCGCAATCAACTCGCCGCAGGCACGGATTACGATGCACTCACCGCCGAAGCATCGCAATCCCCAGCCGGCGCGCATGGGCTTTACTGGCTGCCTTACCTGATGGGCGAACGCACGCCTCATCTCGATGCCACCGCGCGTGCCGCCTGGGTCGGATTGACGGCAAAACATTCCAGGGCGGATTTGATTCGGGCCGTTCTGGAAGGCGTCTCCTACAGCCAGAACGATTGCCTCGAAATCATCGAACAGATGGGCACCGCCGTGACCAGCGTGCGGCTCTCCGGCGGCGGCGCGAAGAGCGCGTTCTGGCGCCAACTGTTCGCCGATGTGTTTGGCAAACGTGTGGTCACGCTCGAAACGCAGGAAGGCTCGGCTTATGGCGCCGCATTGCTCGCGCTCGCCGGCGAGTACGGATCGGTGACCGAAGTCTGCCGCGTGGCGATTCGCGAAGTGAGCCAGGCGCAGCCACAAGAGCCCGCCGCGGGCTTCTATCGCAACTCCCATCGCGTCTATCAATCGATCTATCCGGCGCTCAAGCCGGTCTATGGAAAGCTCGGGTAATGCTTCATCTCAATCCACTGCGTGTCGGCATCGCGGGCGCCGGGTTCGCAGGCAAGTTTCATCACAAGAATCTTCGAGGGCTGCCCGCGGTCACGGCCGGCGTCACGTCGGCGCGCGCACAAAGCAGGCAGGCCTTCGCTGAGGAGTTTCGCGTCCGCGCTTACGACACGGTGGAGGAGATGCTGCCCGATATCGACGTCCTCGATATCTGCACGCCGCCTTCCTCCCACATGCCCTACATCCGCGCGGCAGCGGCAGCGGGCAAACACGTCATCGTGGAGAAGCCGTTTCATGGCTTCTTCGGCTCGCCCGGCACGCATTCGAAGGAAGAGATGCTGGCGGCGGTGACGGAAGAATTGCGCGCGATTCGCAAAGTGGTCTCCGATACGGGCATCATTCTTGGCTACGCCGAGAACTACATCTACGCACCGTCCATTCAGCGTGAGCGAGAGATTCTCGAAGCCACGAAAGCGCAGATTCTTCGCATGACGGCGGAAGAGTCGCACAGCGGCTCACATTCTCCGGTGTATGGCATCTGGAGCGAGTCGGGCGGAGGATCGCTGATTGGCAAGGGATGCCATCCGCTCGGCGGCGTGCTGTACCTGAAGCGCAAAGAGGGACTGGCGCGGCGTGGCTCCCCGATCCGGCCCGTCGCCGTCACCTGCCGCACACACGCCATCACCAAGCTGCCCGCGTTTGAGAGCCGCGGCTATCTTCGGACCACGTATCAGGACACCGAAGACTACGCCCTCATTCACGTGGTCTTCGACGATGGAATGGTTGCCGATGTGATGACGTCGGAACTGGTGCTTGGCGGCGTGTACGACTTCGTGGAAGTGTTCGCAAATAATCACCGCACGCGCTGCCATATTCAGCCGGTGAAGGTGGTGGACCTCTACAGTCCGAACAAGAAGGAGTTCGAAGGAATCGATCTGATGGAGAAGATCAGTTCCAACGAAGGCTGGATCCCCGCTTATCCCGAATTTGGCTGGAGCAACGGCCAATACTACGAGATGCGCGACTTCGTGCACGCCATGCTCGAAGGCCGCCAGCCGGAATGCGACCTCGATCTGGCCATCGACATCACACTGACAATTTACGCCGGTTATGTTTCGGCGGACCGGAAAGGCGCGGAGGTCGAGGTGCCCCGCATAGGTTGAGCGTGGCTATCGGCCACCCGATGGCTGCCTCGGTGGGCGTGGCGGTGGAGGCGGCGGCTTTGGAGGCGGAGGCGCCGGCCGTGGAAGCGGTGGGTAATCTTTCTGTTCTTTAAGAGGCGCGGGCATGCGAAAGCGAAGATAAGGATTCGTGTAGTTCCTGCTGAACCGCACTCTGAATACGGGACATTGCTTTCACGTTGTTCGGGAAAGCCGTCGCTCCCTTCGAGAGCTCGATGCGCCGCTCATCCAGTATGCCGAGCACGGCCAGCGCGTCTTCACGATACATGTCCTCCCACAACAGCCGGTAGTCGTGGGCGAGTTTGTTCCAACGATAGAAGAGATCGGAGCTGTCCATCGCCATCTTCTGGTTCTGCGCCACGAGCGAGTACAGGCTGACTCCGGCAGCAAACAAGGCCAGCAGCGGCCGCACAAACAGCAGACTTGCAGGCAGCCAATCCGCCAGCAGGCTCAAGAACACACCGGTCGAAAGCAGAAGCGTCGCCCAAGTCGCAGTCCGATGGTAGCGATAGTAGCGATTCGAGTACTCCGCAAAATACTGGGCGTGCGCTTCCGCGGAAACCAAGCCTTCCCAAACCCGCTGCTGCTGAAGCTCACAGAGCATTGGGACTTCGAACCTCACTCGACCTCCTTCCTGACAATACACCGGCCAAGTGTTGGTCGCGATGTACGGCCCAACGCCTGGACCGGCCGGTTACCCTTCACAACAACCGCGACTGCTTCACCCGCGCCGCTACTTTCCGTTCCAGCCGCGCCGCCCGATGCTTCAACTCCGCCGAGTGCGCGAGCTTCAAGGCCTGCTCCGTGAACGCTAGCGCCACCGCCGGATTCCGTTCCTTGTGCTCGTAGTGCTTCGCGAGTTCTTCCAATGCCTCCACACGGTGCGGATTCCGGCACGCCGCAAGTTCCGTGTACATGCCCAAGGCACCCTCATCCCGCCCGAGCTTCCGTTCCAACTGCGCAATGTCCCACATCGTCCGGAACAGCAGATCATCCCTCATCTTGCGGCTCAGGGCAGCGCGCATCCACGCCACTGCCTCCTCCAACCGGTCCGCCTTGCGCATCCACCGCGCGATCCCCACCATCTCCGCGCCATGCCGCAGCCGCGCTTCCGAAGGATCGCGAAACGCATAGGGCACAATCGCGGTCAGACATGCCAGAGTCAGAATGTC
>JAEUQE010001219.1 GCA_016789785.1 Bryobacterales bacterium | reverse complement strand
CTTGCCCGGGGCGCCCATGGGCTCGGGCGAGGCGGTGGTCTTTCCGCAGCTGTTAGACCAGTTTGCGGGGCGCTTGACGCTCACCTTGCCGCTCAGCGACCTCGTGCTCCGGGCGTGGCACGCCGCCGAAGCCGCGGGTGCGCGCACGCAGCTGGCCGGCGTGGTCGGCGCGGCCGCCATCGTGGTGCTGCTGGTCGCCGCGCCAGGGCTGCTGGCCGACCTGCCACGCGCCGCGCTGGCCGCGGTGGTCATCGCGGCCAGCTTCTCGTTTGCCGACCTGCCGGCCATGGCCACGCTGTGGCGTCAGCGGCGCAGCGAGTTCGTGCTCGCGCTGGTGGCCTTTGTCGGCGTCGCCTTCATCGGCGTCGGCACCCTGGCGATGCGGATCAAGCGGCAGATCTGAGGGCGCTGCCTGGAAGGGGGCAGCATCCGTGAGCGAGAACTTGCGACCATCGAACGAACGCCAGGATTGACGCTACGTACGCGAACGCGTACGTTATCCGCATCGACG
>JAEUQE010001218.1 GCA_016789785.1 Bryobacterales bacterium | reverse complement strand
GGTCTGGTTCGCCGCGCGGCCCAGCGCCGCGTCGTAGTACTCGGACTGGTGCTTCCGCCACGGCTCGTCCGTCGCCGTGAAGATCACGCCGGCGACGACGCCGGTGAAGGCGAGGCTCGTGGCGAAGAGGGCGTTGCGGATGAACATGCCGCCTCCTACCAGGGGGTGGTGAACGCCCAGTTCGCCCCGCGGAAGAACGTGCCGACGAGGGTCAGCACCGCGAGGGTCGCGAGCACCGAGAGGAACAGCCAATTGACGGCGGAGCGCTTCGGGTGGAACCACGTCCCCTCGCCGCCCGCGCGGCGCTCGAGGTACGGCGCCAGGAGCGCGAGCCCGACGAGCAGGCCGGGGATGCCGATGCCGCCCCAGAAGGCGTCGTAGGACACCATCTCCTGCAGGCCGAGGAAGTACCACGGGGCCTTCGCGGGGTTCGGCGGGTGCGACGGGTCGGCGATGCCCTCGAGGGGCGCGTCCCACAGGATCGCGGCCACCGACAGCAGCAGCAGCGTGA
>JAEUQE010001217.1 GCA_016789785.1 Bryobacterales bacterium | reverse complement strand
ATCGGCCTGCATCGCGGCGTGCGATTCGTCCGCGTGCGCCAGCGGCATGTTCGCGAGTGCGCCCAGCAGGGCCGTGGCCAGCAGATGACGGTTCATGACGCAGCTCCTCGTGTGATGCGGTCATTCTCGCGACGCCCCCCCGGGACGCGGATGCGACGGGTTGTCGCATCGCGGGTGACGCTTGACTTTGGTCAAGCCATCGCGCGAATCCGCGCATCCGCACCCTGCGGATTGATCGAGATCAACGTCGCGCTGCCGTCGCGTTTCCACCATGGCCACACACCCACCGAGAGCCATCGAAGGAAACGCCATGAAACGCCTGCACCACTCCCTGCTCGCCTGCGCCCTCGCCGCGCTGTTCGCCGGCCCCGCCTTCGCCGAGGGCGGCAAGATCACCCCCGCCGGCGAAACCATCCAGGCCGTGCTGACGGCACCGCCGATGGTGCCGCCGCCGATCACGCGCAAGACGCCCGCCCATGTGGTCGTCGATCTGGAAATGATCGAAAAGGAC
>JAEUQE010001216.1 GCA_016789785.1 Bryobacterales bacterium | reverse complement strand
CTGCTGACCCGTGTGCGGATGCCGTCAGGACCTTCCACGGCAGCCAACATCCCCCGTCCCAGGGTCTTGTCTTTATCACCGTCAAACGTAGGGAACGAAGTCATGCGGCCCCCGATGATGAACTGGTTCCAGAAGAATGCCCCGCGCTTCCGACGACCACCCCGAAGGCCGTCCCGTACAGCGTCCTGGTCCAGCCCAGCGGCTTGGCTGCGGGCAGCGTCCTTGCGAACGATTTCCCTTTTGACTTTCCGGCGCCCTTCGCATAGCTGATCATCTGTGCGTCGCTGGATCCAGAAGACGCCCCTCTGCCCGTCAGGTACGGATTCACGGACGCCACAACCGAAGTCCCTGCGGCCCTGCCCACGCCGAGGCGCGCGGGATTGACTCCATTGGCGGATGACCACGCCCGGCAATACCCGCTGGCGAACAGACTCGTGACGATCGCGGAGGCGAACCCGACGCCTGCAGATTGACCGGTGCCGTAGGCGATCGCGTTCCTGAAGTTGGTCTCC
>JAEUQE010001215.1:259-512 GCA_016789785.1 Bryobacterales bacterium | reverse complement strand
CACGGTCGGCAGCGAAGTCTCGGCGAGCGGCAGCAACTGGGAATTGTTGACATGGCACTGCGAACAATTGCGCAGGTTTCCGGGATAGCGGGCTTCTTCTCCGTGAATCCTGTGAATGAAGTTCGGGAAGTTCCAACTGACGCCGTCTTCCACAAGGCTCGGAGTGTGGCAGAAGGTGCAGCTTTCCACGGTGTTGCGATTCCCGCCATGGAAGCCGAACTGCGTGTGGCAGGTCATGCATTTTGCGGTGGAA
>JAEUQE010001215.1:0-249 GCA_016789785.1 Bryobacterales bacterium | reverse complement strand
GCCGGGCCTGCATCGGGCGGCCGTCGGCGCTAACGGTCACGACCTTGAACGAAGCCACTTCGCGCACCGTCCGCTGTTTAGCCGTTCCTTCGAGGAGAACGATGTTGCGGTAGGCTTCGATTCCGAACTGCCAGGATCCGCGGGCCGATTCCGGAACGGCGGCAGTGAAGGTGTACGTGTAGCGGCCGTTGCCGGCATCGGCGGCCTGGCGGGCATCTTCGCGCACATAGCTTTGGATGTCCGTCGTCG
>JAEUQE010001214.1 GCA_016789785.1 Bryobacterales bacterium | reverse complement strand
TGAATATTATATCCAGCAGGTTTTTGACGTCATGCGTCGCGCTCACTGGCATCAGTTCCAAGTGCTCACCAAGCGCGCCGACCGTCTTGAAGAGTTGAGCCCATCGATTGAGTGGCCAGAAAACGTATGGATGGGTGTGAGCGTTGAGAGCGAGAAGTATTTGTCGCGCATCGACCATCTTCGCCGAACGGGTGCGAAGACGAAGTTCTTGTCGCTCGAACCGTTAATCGGACCGCTTCCAAACATGAATCTTGAAGGGGTCCATTGGGCAATCGTTGGTGGAGAGTCAGGCCCTGGCTGCCGACCCATGAGCGAAGTGTGGGTACTTGACATCCGCGATCAATGTAAAAAGGCAAAGGTGCCGTTTTTCTTCAAGCAATGGGGTGGGGTCAACAAGAAGAAGACAGGACGCAAACTGGAAGGCAAAACGTGGGACGAGATGCCTGATCGTCCAACCCATCAGCAGCAGTTATTCGCGTGACTAAGCCCTTCGCGCGGGCGGCGACGCGAGC
>JAEUQE010001213.1 GCA_016789785.1 Bryobacterales bacterium | reverse complement strand
CGCGTCTGCGCGTCGTGCGCTCGTCCTGCTTCCAGGCCGGCATGCGCGCCCGCTTCGCGCTCTCCTCGCGCCGGATGCCCACGGCGGAGACGACATCACCTTCGGGAAAGCGGCGGCGCATCTCGCGGGCGATGACCTGGCTCTTGAGCTCGGCCGTGCAAAAGCGCTGCGCGGCGGTGCTCCACGGCAAGATCAGCTTCACGCACTCGAGGTTCGCGTAGCGCGCGACGTTGGCGGTCCAGCGCGACAGCCACCGATCCATCATGTCGCCCGCGTTGCGGCGCACGACGATGAGTTCCACGCCGAGGCGCTGTGCCAGCCGTTCGCAGACAGGCAGGCTGTCCCTCCAGTCCACGCGGCCGAGGTCGGCGTGGATCAGGAAGCGCCGGCCCTGGTGCCCGATGTCGTCGAGGTGCGCGCACACCCGATAGGCCAGCGCCTGCGAGTCACGCCCTCCGCTCACGCCCACGAACACCGGTGCCCCTGCACCCAGGACACTCGCGACCTCGGAT
>JAEUQE010001212.1 GCA_016789785.1 Bryobacterales bacterium | reverse complement strand
CGCAGCCATCGCATCTTCCATCACCTCTTGCGGCAATCGGCCCCACCTGTGCGAGCCTGGAACAAGCCGTGTCGCGCCGTTGGCCGCCGTGAAATCGTCCAGCATCCAGATCACGTTGCAGATGGTGTTTCCTTTTTCATCCGGCAGCGACCCAGTATCGCAATGCAGCGGCTGCACCCAATCCGATTGCGGATTCGGCGCGCGCGCGTTCAGGCTCGACAACTTGAATTCGCCGGGAATCACAGCACCCACATATTCGAGAATTTCGGGCATCGAGATCAACGTGCGGAACACTTCGCCTTTGTCCACCAGATTCGCCAACCGCTTCGTATCCTGCTCCTGCCGGAACTCCGACCCGGCCGTCTCTCCCTCAGCGGCGAACACTGCCTCCAACTGTGCCCGCACTTCCTCTAAAAACGCTGCGGACATGAAATGTTCCAGCACGACGAAGCTCTGCTCGTCCAGTTGCTTCCGATGATCGTCCGGGATCACGGGATGATTGTACCTTGTGGC
>JAEUQE010001211.1 GCA_016789785.1 Bryobacterales bacterium | reverse complement strand
AGACGCTGGTGCGCGAAGCTGACGCCGTCGGCGATCGCGATCACCAGCTGCAGCAGAGCCGGCAATGTCAGGCGATGGCGGCGCAGGTAGTCATCGACCGGCACGCCTTCGACATATTCCATCACCAGGTAAGGCTGGCCCGACGGCGTCGCGCCGCCGTCGAGCAGGCGCGCAATGTTCGGATGCGACAGCCGGGCCAGGATCTGCCGTTCCTGCGCGAGGCGGGCCAGCGCCTCTCCGCTGGGAATGCCGCGCAACAGCTTGACGGCGGCGACCTGTTCGAAGTGGCCGTCATTGCGCCGGGCCCGGTACACCGTGCCCATGCCGCCGTGACCGATCTGCGCGGTCAGCGTCCAGGCGCCGAGACTGTCACCGATACGCACTTCGTCGCCCGCCACGGCCGCGAGCGTCTTCAGCAGGGGCTCGGCGAAGCGTTCCGCACTCAGTGCCGTGCGATCGAGCAGTGCCGTCACTTCGGCAATCAGCTCGGGATCGTCGCTCAGTTCCTGCAGG
>JAEUQE010001210.1 GCA_016789785.1 Bryobacterales bacterium | reverse complement strand
CAGCAGCGAACATCTGCTCGAGTTGATCAACGACGTGCTCGCCATCTCGAAGATCGAAGCCGGAAAGATCCAGTTCGTTCAGCAACCGTTCGACCTCGGCCACCTGTTGCACGATGGAGCCGAAATGATCCGCGTGCGCACGCGCCAGAAAGGCCTCCAGTTGATCGTCGACATCGCTCCCGGAATGCCGGCGGCGGTCCTCGGCGACGAAAGCAAAGTCCGGCAAGTGCTGCTCAACCTGCTTGGCAACGCCGTGAAATTCACCGCCGAGGGAGGCATCGGCCTCCACGTGCGATGGCATGAGGATCACGCGACGCTTGAAATCACGGATACGGGACACGGAATCGCCCCCGAAGAGATGGACAAGCTGTTCAAGCCGTTCGCTCAAACCGAAAGCGGCCGCATGGCTTCGGAGGGCACGGGTCTCGGACTGGCGATCAGCCACAACTTCATCACTCGCATGGGCGGCGCGATTCGCGTCAGCAGCAGCCTCGGCCAGGGCACGGTTTTCAC
>JAEUQE010000120.1 GCA_016789785.1 Bryobacterales bacterium | reverse complement strand
GCGCCGAGCATGTACGCCGATTGATAGAGCGGCGGATAGTCGCCTTCAAACGAACGGCGCACTTCGGCGGCGGCGTTCTCAGGCTCATGGCCCACGCGGTCAATCAGAAACTTCACACACTCCTGCGCGGTCATCTTCTCAAGATGAAAGCTCAATGAGAAAATGATTCGCGCGCACCGGTGCATCCGCCAGAAGAGCATTCCGATGCGGTCTTCGGGCCCGCGCGGAAATCCCTTGTCCCACAGCAGCATCTCCCAATAAAACGCCCAGCCTTCGGTCCAGAAGGGAGTGCTGAAGACGCGCCGGTAAGGCCGGTTGCGCGCATTCATATAGAACTGCAAGTGATGGCCTGGCACCAGTTCGTGAAAGACGGTGGAGCGCGAGAAGTGCGGATTGTTGCCGCGCATCGACATCATCTTCTCTTCGTGCGTCATGCTGTCGGTGGGATACGAAACGATGATGCTCTCACCGCCGAGAAAGAATGGATTCAGGCGCTGACGTTCGGGACTCATCATGCGCATCCGCCAATAGTCGCGGGCCTGCGAGGGCACGGTGATCAACTGATGCTTTTCCAGGTACTCGATGGCTTCAATGGCGAGATCGAGGACGAGTGCCGGTTGCGCGCCGGGGGCAACATGCAGGTTCTTCACATGCTCAAGAGCCTTCTTCCAATCCTCCCCGAAGCCGAGTTCGCGGGAGGCCTTCAACATCTCCTGTTCGCACCACGCGAACTCGCGGTTCGCGATGGCGACGAGTTGATCCGGTGAGTAGGGGATCATCTCCTCTTCGAGATCTTCGAGCAGGGCTTCGCGGCCCACGGGATCGCCGATGATCGTGTCGCGATCGTCCGGCTTCAATCCGACGACGCGTTCGCGCACGAGCTTTGCGTACTCAGAGAGCTGCTTATCGAGCTTTGCGGCGGGGTCCTTCATCCACCAGGTAAAGGCAGGATCATAGCCCGAATAGAATGCATTCCAATCGCGAAGTACACGCTGTAGCAGATCGATGGTGCTGACGGCGCGAGCGGCGGCAGTCTTCTTGATTGCGAAGGCCTGGGCGCCTTCGGCTCGAATTCGCTTCGACAGCGCTTCAATCTGTTTGTGGATGGCGTTGAGCGCCGCGGCGAGCTTCGCGGGGTCGACTGGGTCAACGCGCTGACGCGTCTCTTTGAGCGCGAGCAATTCGCCCGCGAACGGAACGAGTTCCGTGATCTCCTGTTGGCGCTTGCGCATCAACGTGAGCTGCCGCAACTGGCGGCGCAATTCTTTGCGCAAGAGAACGTAGTCCACGCGGCCATGCGTATCGAGCGAATCGAACGCAACACGATCCAGTGCGGTGTTCCACGCTTCAAAGAACTGGCGCAGTGATGCTTCCCGCGCGGGCGAGATCTCAACGTCGTAGAATCTCGCGAGCACTTCGCGATCGAGCTGATAACGCTCCACCAGTGACCGCAAATCCGCGGCGCCGGCTGGCATCAACACCTTGAGGTCAGGCACGGCGTAAGCCTCGGCGGCTGGCCGTTTGCGCAAAGGTTGCCCCGCCACGGTCAAACTGCACAGCACAAGGAGGACGAGCATTCTCATAGACGCAGATCCTTATGATCGCATGGAGCGTGTGGCCCTGCTCCTGGATTCCCAGCGAGACGAGGCATATGCTGGTTGCTTCCAGGACAGGGAGGGGCCCTGTTGCGAACAGACGTCTGGGTGTGTGGAGGTACCAGATGGGCTCTCTGCAATTGGCCCTGATCGATAGCTCCAGCGGCACCGGTGAAGCAAGCTTCGTCGTTGTGCTGGAAGTGGAGCCGTACGATCTTGGACAAAACATTCTTCAACTCTCGTCACAATATCTGCGGCGGTGGCGCTTGATAGCGACCTCGTCGCGGAGCGCATTTTGGAGTTCCAATGGCCAGTGGCGGGCCGAACAGGAGGTCTACCAGAAGTCCGAACGTGGCCACACTTCGGACTACGGATTCATTGACAAGATGGTGTTCTACGACGAATACGGCCGCGCAAAGATCTCGTTGACCGGCGTGGGAGGATCGAGCCTGCTGCAAGGCTATCCTGACAACTTCCAGCCGGGCTACTACTCGAAGGGAACCATCTTCGGGTTGAGCACTTCCGATCTCGTCAGCGGCAATGTGTATTGGTACGTGTTGCCATCCACGCCCGCGCCGGAGAGCCTTTGGGTGGGCGGCGGCGCAAAGATCGGCGGCACTGCGTATGTGGTGGGCGCCGAACTTTCGAAGGCATTCCTCATCAACGCGATGAATTACCAGAAACGCTGCCTGATTGATTGCGAGGCCGTGCGGCTGGGAGTTGGATACGGAGGCGCCGCCGGACTGTTTGTGTTGATCGGCAGCGGCGTCACTGAGACCGGATCGTGGAAGGGAGTGACTTTCAGTGGTCTGGACTTTGCCGCATCCGCTGGGGCGAACTTCGCGAAGCTGCCCGCGGCATTGCGGCTATCGAAGTTCGCGGGACCGCTGGTGCATCTGGCGAAGAACATCAAGTCGCTGGCGTCCATCACCTCGGAGGCTTGGGAGAGCGCTGCCAACAACGCGAAGCTGCTGGTTACATTCTCCGGCATCACGTACACCAGTCCGACTCTCTCCGTATTCGATCTGCCCATTTCCGAGGGCGTGGAGCTTGCGCTTTACTACAGTTGGGGAACCGTGAAAGACGTCACGCCGTTCTGATCCGGACATTGACAATGGTCGTCAATAGATAGAGCGCTCGCGCGGTTCGGGGTGGCCCAGGCTACTACCGCAGATACAACATCTCGATTTCAACGGCTTGGGAAGGCGAAGAGAACTGAAACTTCGATTCTTCGAATTTCGGGGCTCGGAACCTTGGTTTCGGATTCAAGGAGGTTCCCCAGCCTTCTTTTGGAAGGCCGATGAGCGTCGTATCCATTTTCGCGTTCGCGTTTTCATCGTGCAGAACGGAGACTGCGTAAGTCCCAAAGGGGATCTCCGCAAACGTCGCACTCGCACGATCCGATTGCATCTCGGCCCGTTGCATTGCCACAGCTTTGGCGGGGTCTCCTGGGAAACCTTTCCCTTGTTGGAAGAGCAGCAGAATCACTTGCCCTTTGTCACTGCGCAGGCCTGTGATGTTCACCTGGATCGTACCGGTAGGCACCGTATTCGCATGAGAGAGCATCAGGGCACAGAAGAGCATCCACAGGACACGCATACCTTATTGACGAAGGAGATTGTCATGCAGGCGCAAAAAAATCCGGCGGGATCAGCCCGCGCATTCGAACAGGCCTGCCGCGCCCTGGCCGCCACCGACGCACATGGTGACCACGCCATAGCGGCCCTTTCGGCGGGCCAACTCGCTCGCAAGCGTGCCTACCAGCCGTGAGCCGGTCATTCCGAACGGATGGCCGATCGCGATGGAGCCGCCATTCACGTTGAGTTTGGCGGGATCCAGACCAAGCTTATCGCGGCAGTACACCACCTGCACCGCGAACGCTTCGTTCAACTCCCAGAGATCGATGTCATCAATCCTGAGACCCTGCCGGCGGAGGAGTTTCGGTATTGCATAAACCGGGCCGATGCCCATTTCCTCGGGAGCCAATCCAGCCACTGCGAATCCGCGATAGATCAGTTTGTATGGAACGCCGAGCGCGTCCGCCCGCTTCCGTTCCATGACGACGCTGACGGAAGCACCATCGGAAAGCTGCGAGGAGTTTCCCGCGCTCACCGTGCCCTCCCCGCTCTCAGGATCGAAGTGCGGCTTCAGCTTGAGCAGGCCCTCCAGCGTCGTATCGGGCCGGTTGCATTCATCGATTTCGGCAAGAACTTCTTCTTCTCCGATGGCATCGCCGGTCTTCTTGTCGAGAATGGCGCGCGTGACTTTCATCGGCGCGATCTCATCTTTGAAGAATCCTTCGGCCTGGGCGCGTGCCGTTCGCTGCTGGCTCGACAAAGCATACTCGTCCTGCGCTTCACGGCTGATCTTGTAGCGCTTCGCAACCACCTCCGCCGTGACACCCATGACCATGTAGACACCTGGGAAATGCTCTTTGACCCATGGATGCGGATGCGAGTCGCGAGGCGTATACGTGATGCTCTCCACGCCGCCGCCGATTGCGACGTCCGCACCTTCGTTGATCACCTGATGCGCTGCCATCGCGGTCGCCTGCAAGCCTGACGAACAGAAGCGATTCACGGTGGTAGCCGCGACTGTTGCCGGCAGGCCTGCAAGCAATGCGGCGACTCGCGCGACATTCATTCCCTGCGGCCCAAACGGCATCCCGCAACCAAGAATCACATCTTCCACTTCGGCCTTGTCCACTTGCGGAACGCGATTCAGAGCCTCGCGAATGCAATGAGCCGCGAGGTCCGCGGGGTGTGTGCGATTGAAGGAACCGCGAAAGGATTTCGCCAGCGGTGTGCGCACGCTGGACACGATTACTGCTTCACGCATGGCTGTCTATGCTCCTGAAGTTGACTGGGGCCGTAAGAAGTTTGTGAACTCGTTCTCTCCATGAACGTCGGTGAGCCGCATGTCGCGGCCTTGGAAATAGTAGGTCAGCTTGAGGTGATCCAAGCCGAGCAAGCGCAGGATGGTCGCGTTCACATCGAAGTTGGTGACGGGCTTCTCCGCGGGGCGAAGGCCGAATTCATCAGTCGAGCCGTACACGCGGCCCCCTTCAATGCCCGCGCCGGCCATCCACATGGAGAACGCATACGGGTGATGATCGCGGCCGTTGGCGCCTTCCGCAAGTGGAGTGCGTCCGAACTCACTGGACCATACCACCAGGGTATCGTTCAACATTCCACGCTCTTTGAGATCGGTAAGAAGAGCATGAACCGGCTTGTCGGATTTGGCGGCCATCTTGTTGTGCGAGCCAAGCAGGTCGTTGTGAGCGCCGTCCCAATCGTCACCCAGATGCGTGCCGGAATAGAGCTGAATGAATCGGACACCTCGCTCGACGAGCCGTCGCGCGAGTAGGCACTTGCGTCCGAAGTCGTCCGTGTGTGGCTCGCCAATCCCATAGAGCTTGCGCGTCGCCTCGCTCTCTTTGTTGAGGTCGACGGCATCGGGCGCCTCGGCCTGCATGCGGAACGCGAGTTCGTACGACTCCAGGCGGGCTTCGAGTTCATCGTCCACGCCACGCGCCGCAAGATGCTTGCGATTCTGCTCGTGAATGAAATCAAGCGTCGCGCGCTGAGTGCCCGGCTTCGTGCCAGGTGGATTCAGTAGATTCAACACGGGTGCCTGTCCTGCGCGAAAGACCGTGCCCTGATAGATGGCCGGCAGATATCCCGCGCCGTATCCTTGCGGACCGCATTTCATCGCTCCATCGGACATCACCACGAATGCGGGCAGATTCTGATTCTCCGATCCGAGCCCGTACACAACCCACGATCCCAGGCTTGGGCGGCCCGGCAACTGCGATCCGCAACTCCACAGATACATCGCCGGCGCGTGATCGAATGCATCGCCATGGCACGACCGGACCAGCACGAAGTCGTCGGCATGCTTTGCGATGTTGGGAAACAGTTCGGAGATCTCGATGCCGGCGCGTCCGTGCCGGGAGAACTTCCACGGACTGCCGCGCATGATGGCTTTGGTGAAATCGATGCGGCTCGTTTTGAGGCCCTTGGCGAACGAGGGCGGCAGCGTTTTTCCATTGAGCCGCGTGAGTTCGGGCTTGGGGTCGAAGGTGTCGACGTGACTCACGCCACCGTGCATGAAGAGATAGATCACTGATTTCGCGGCGGGCCGGGCGTGCGGCTGCTTCGGCGCGAGCGGCTTTGCTGCTTCCAGAAGTGAGGCGGCGGCAAGCGATCCGAATCCCATGCCTGCGCGCTGGAGGAAGTCGCGCCGCGATGCGAAGCTTCCAGGAAAAGGCCTAGTCGACATAGAGAAACTCACTCACGTTCATCAGTCCTCGTATCATCTCGGCGAGCGCCGCTTCCCGATTGCCCGTGTTGGTGGTCTGCTGCGAAAGAAAGCGCGACGCGCGGGTCAACTCGTCCGCTTGTGGATCACGCAACAGAATGGCGCGCCATGCGGTGAGGATCGCGTCGTCATTCGCGCGTGGTGCGAGGCGGCGTGCGAACTGCTGTGCCTGCTCAACGACGAAGCTCCCGTTCAACATCGTGAGCGCCTGCGGCGCCGTGGTGCTTGCGTCGCGTCGCGGGCAACTCAACATACTCTCCGGCGCGTCATACACTTCCAGCATCGGTAAGCGGAACGTACGCTTCTGCATCAGGTAGACGCTGCGGCGCAGGTACTCGCTTGGATCGAAGTGCACCAGCCAGGCATCGTCCATGCGGCCGATCATGCCGAACGTCTCTTCCTTGGTCAGCGGTGTCACCACGGGGCGTCCACCCGCCTTGAGATTGAGACTGCCGGCCACTTGGAGCACGGAGTCACGCAGTTCTTCCGCACTGAGGCGGCGACGTGAGAAGCGTGCCAACCACTGATTCAGCGGGTCCTTGCCGCGAAGCTCAGGAGTGGTGTTCGCGCTCTGCCGCCATGTTGCCGACGTCAGGATCAGGCGGTGCATCTCCTTGATCGACCACTTGCGCGCGACAAACTCCGCCGCAAGCCAATCGAGCAGTTCAGGATGCGTAGGCGCCATGCCCTTCGACCCGAAGTCGCTGGTAGTGGCGACGATGCCGCGTCCGAAATGATAGTGCCAGATGCGATTCACCATCACACGGGCCGTAAGTGGATTCTCCGGGTTCGTGATCCAATCGGCCAACGTCTTGCGCCGGTTCGTGGTAGGCCCAAGCGGAATGGGTCCCGTTGCGTCGCGCTGATCCGCACCGGCGCCCACTTCGCCGCCTCCAAGAATCGTGAGAAAACCAGGTTCCACACGAACACCGAGCGGCTCGCCGCGAACCGGCATGAAGGTGGGCGGCGCATGATTGCCCATATCGTTCACGCCGCAGGCGAAAGGCTTCGCACGATAGCCCGCGAACATTCTGACGAGACGCACTTCGACTGCATGCAGACGTTCCGATTCGGCGGGCGTGAGGCACGCGCGGATCTCGTCATCACCAACATTGACCTTGCCGCCATGCTCGGTGGCAAGTGCCTTTTGTGCGGGCGTTCGCTTGTCATCTTCGGTGCGAATCGCCTGTTGGATCTCGGCCGGCAGCGCGCTCATCTTACGGTCGTAGATCTGCGAACGGCAGCGCTGTTGAACCGCACCGATCTCTTCTCCAATGTTCTGCAGCTTGATCTCGCGGCTGTTGGCGGCGACATCGTAACCAAGCGATGCAAGGCGATTGAGAGCGATTTTCGTCTTCACCGCGGGAGCGAAGATCGCCTGCAGACGGTAGTAGTCGCGCTGCGGAATGGGGTCGTACTTGTGATCGTGACAGCGCGCGCAGCCGACCGTAAGGCCGAGAAAGACGCTACCGGTCGTGTCGGTGTAGTCGGTCAACGTCTCCACGCGATTGATGTCGGACTGGTCGGGATAGTAGTCGCGATTCGGGCCGACGCAGAAGAAACCGGTGCCCGTTACCGAGCCCGGATCCTCAGGCCAGAACTCGTCACCGGCAAGTTGCTCACGAATGAACCGGTCGTAGGGCTTGTCGGCGTTGAACGACGCGATCACGTAGTCGCGATAACGCCACGCGTCGGCGATGTAGGGATCCAATTCGAAGCCCGCGGTATCGGCGTAGCGGACAAGGTCGAGCCAGTGACGGCCCCATCGTTCACCGTAGTGCGGCGAACTCAACAGTTTGTCCACCAGGCGCGGCCATGCATCGGCGCGCTTGTCATTGCGATAGTCGTCAATTTGTTCCAGTGACGGCGGCAAGCCTGTCAGATCGAGATACAGACGGCGTACCAGGGCCGCCGCACCGGCTTCAGGCGAAGGCTTCAGCCCCTTTTCGGAGAGCTTGGCGAGAACGAACTCATCAATGGGATTGCGCACCCACTTGCTTCCCGATGCGGGAACTTGCGGGCGTAAGGTCTTTCGGAAACTCCACCAAGCCACAGGCGCGGAAGCTACGGTTTGTTCGGGCCACGCCGCACCGTTTTCGATCCACTTGCGGAGCGTTTCAATCTCCGCGCTGTCGAGCTTTTTGCCGGGAGGCATTGCCAGATTCGCTTCGTGGCGAACGGCCCTCAAGAGGAGACTGGATGGATCGCCAGGTTTGATCGCGGCGCCGCGCTTGCCACCCTTCAATGCGGCATCGCGCGTTGCGAGGTTCAGATCCGACAGCGAAACCTGCGCGGAATGGCATTGGACACAATTACGCTGTAGAATCGCAGTGGCTTCCTGGGGAAGTTCCGCCGCGCGCACGCAGCCCAGAGCGAGCAGTAACGGAAAGAGGCGCATCCTTTAGCCCCATCATAACCGCTTAGCCGTTCGATTTGTCGAAGCCGGCGAAAGTGCGGCCGTCGCGCACAAGCTGCTCCAACAGCGGCGCAGGGGTCCAGAGCGCGCCGTGCTGCTTGTGGAAGTCGCGCACTCTCTCGAGCACCGCGCTGGGCCCGATCGTATCCGCGTAGAACATCGGGCCGCCGCGATAGCCGGGAAAGCCGTAGCCATTGAGATAAACAATGTCGATATCGGCACTGCGCAGCGCGATGCGCTCTTCCAGAATGCGCGCACCTTCGTTCACGAGCGAGTAGAGCAGGCGATCCGTGATCTCTTCCTGTGAAATCACGCGCGCCTGGATGCCGGCCGCTTCGCGCACCTTCGCAATGAGTTCCTCCACTGCCGGGTCGGGAAGCGCCTTGCGGTTCTCGTCGTACTTGTACCAACCGGCGCCCGTCTTCTGGCCGAAGCGGCCCATCTCCACGAGCCTGTCTTCCAGCAGCGGCTTGCGCACGCCCGGCTGCTCGAGATGTTTGAACTCCTTGCGAATCCGCCAGCCGATGTCGAGCCCCGCAAGGTCGCCGACCGCGAGCGGGCCCATGGCCATGCCAAAGTCGGTCATCGCGCGATCCACGGCTTCAATCGCCGCGCCTTCCTCCACCAGGAACTGCGCCTCGCGGCGATATGGCCCGAACATGCGATTGCCAACAAAGCCCCTGCAATTGCCCACGAGCACGCCGATCTTGCCGAGCGTGCGGGCGAGCGACATGGATGTGGCGATGACTTCCTTGCTGGTCTCGCGGCCGCGCACGATCTCGAGAAGCCGCATCACATTCGCGGGACTGAAGAAATGGTGGCCGATCACCATGTGCGGACGCTTCGTGGCTGAGGCGATTTCGTCGATGCTCAGCGTCGATGTGTTGGACGCGAGAATGGCGGCGGGCTTCGCGATTTCGTCGAGCCGCGCGACGATCTCCTTCTTCAACGCCATGTTCTCAAACACCGCTTCGACAATGATGTCCGCATCCTCGAAGGCTTGCTCATCCAGCGTGGGAGTGATCAGCGCCATTCGTTGATCCATCACCGCCTGAGAGAATCGGCCCTTCGCGACGGAGGCTGCGTAGTTCTTGCGGATGGTCGCGAGTCCCTTGTCCAGCGCCTCCTGGGAGGCATCCTTCAGCACGACCGGGATGCCCGCATTGGCGTAGTTCATCGCGATGCCGCCGCCCATGGTCCCCGCACCCAGCACCGCCGCTTTGCCAATCGGAAGCAGTGGCGTTTCCTTGGGTACGTCGGGAATCTTAGCCACGGTTCGCTCACCGAAGAAGACGTGGATCAGCGCCTTGGACTGAGTGGAGAACAAGCATTGCTGAAACAGCCGCCCCTCTTCCTTCACGCCTTCCGCGAAGGGGAGTTTCGTTGCCGCCTCCACCGCGTCAATCGCTGCGAGTGGCGCAACCAGATTGCGCTGCCGTTTCTTCGCCGCTTCCCGGGCGGAGGCGAAAATGGGAGCATTCTCATCTTCTGTGCCCAGCTTGTCGTTGCGATCCCGGACCTTTCGCAACGGCGCCCCCGCGGTCTCGCGCGCGAACGCCACGGCGCCAGCGAGAAGATCACCCTCAATGATGCGGTCGATCAGGCCGAGCCTGGCCGCTTCCGGCGCTTTCACCGGATCGCCGAACTGGCACATCTCCACAGCCTTCGCCACTCCCACCAGCCGGGGCAGACGCTGCGTGCCCGCCGCGCCCGGAATGATGCCGAGTTTCACTTCCGGTTGGCCGGTATTGGCGTTTGCCGCCGCGACGCGATAGGCACAAGCCATGGCGACTTCCAATCCGCCCCCAAACGCCTGACCGTGAATTGCCGCCGTGACAGCCTTAGGCGAGTCTTCCAAGGCATAGAGCAGCGGATGGAGCCCCTCGCCTCTCGGCTTCTCGCCAGAAGTGACCTTGCCGAACTCTTTGATGTCGGCGCCTGCGATGAAGGAGCGCCCGCCGCCGATCAGCACGATCGCTTCGACAGCCAGGTCTTCCGCGGCTCGGCGCAGATATGCCGCGATGCCTTCGGGCACGCCGGGGCTCAGCGCGTTCACGGGTGGATTGTTCACCGTGATCACGGCAACGTTGCCGTCCACTTGATACAAGACAAGGTCGTTCATGCGAACTGTGCAGTGCTCCTATACAACTGTCTAGTTGAATGCCTTGATGAATCTAGCACAGCGCGGAAACACCGCTACAGCAGTTCGAATCACACGCCCGCCGAGACGACACTGCCCACCGCTTCGCCGGTCTCGCTCGCCGCCAGACGTGCCCGAAATCGCAAATGCCGCAAACGTGTCAACTCCACCAGTGGACTCCACACCGTATGTACGAGATCATGCTGAATCAAGAACCGCCAGAACCGGTTCGACCGCTTGTACAGATACGACATCGCCAGGTATGGTGCGACTGCACGCCAATCCGCCGGCCTCCGCCGCCAGATCGAGGCATGCGAGAACAGGCGTTCATAGAGCCATGCATAGCCGCGCTCCAATTCCTCCGCTGACATGTGCACGGGCCGGAACACCGCATGCGCCGTGTCGTACAAATCCCAATTCCGATGCAGCAAGCGCCCCTGCGTCTCCATCTGGCGAAACAGCGGCGTCGAGGGATAAGGCGTCATAATGTGAAACGTCGCGCACTCCATGCGATTCTCTTCCACCCACTCCGCTGTGCGTTCGAAGACATCCTTGCGGTCATGATCGAAGCCCACCACAAACGACCCGTTCACTTGGATGCCGTTGTCGTGCAGCATTCGCACGCGGCGAGCATAGTCGGCGGCCTTCGGAGTTTTCTTACGCGCATCCACCAGATTCTCGTCGGTCAACGACTCGAAGCCCACAAACACACCCGTGCAACCCGCCAGCGCCATTGCGCGAATCAATCGGTGATCGTCGGTGATATCGATCGACACAGCCGCACTCCAGATCTTTTGGAGCGGCCGCAGCGCCTCGCACAGTGTGTGTAGATAGGCACGGTCGGAGCCGAGGTTGTTGTCGATGAAGACGGCATAGGGCTGATCCTCGCTCTCAAACTCTGAGACGATCTGCCGCGGATCACGCTTGCGATAGGGCATGCGCAGACCATCCGTGGAGAGATAACAGAAGCCGCAGCGGTTGTGACATCCACGTGTCGCAATCAGACTCGCTGTGGTCAGGAAGTTCTTGCGCGGAAGAATGGAACGTCGCGGCGCGGGATCTTCACGGTAGTCGTTATCGTAAGCCGCCGTGTACAGCGTTTGGAGCGACCCCGCTTCCACATCGGCGAGGATTCGCGGCCACAACTGTACGCCGTCGCCCATGGCCAGCGCATCGGCATGCGGCGCACACTCCTCCGGGCACGACAACACATGCAGACCGCCGAGAATCACCTTGCTCCCACGGCCGCGATACCAGCGGGCCAGTTCGAAGGCTCGTTTGGCGAAGGTGAGATGCACGGTGATGCCCACCACCTCCGGCACCGGTTCATGCGGAGGTGGACCGTCCAGCAGGTTCTCATCCCAGTAGCGGATCTCCCAGTGTTCCGGAGTGGTGGCGGCAAAGCTGGTCATCGCCAGTGACGGTGTCAGCACGTGCTTGCCGAAGCTCGCGTGCGGATCCTTCGCATAGAACGGATTGACCAGCAGCGCCATGAGTGGTCTCACCGGCGCAGGCGGAATGTTGTGATCCAACTTTGGTGCGACGCGCATTTGCTCCGGCATCCAGCGCCGTCTCGGAAGGTGTTCGGTGGGGTGCTTCATTGTGGCCTTTGCATAACTTTAGGACGCAAAGTACTTGGTGTCAAGAATAAAGCGGTTGCCGCTGCACATGAGCCGGCGTTCGTGTGCAAGAGGCCGGTCGCCGCCGGGATCGGCATAGCCCTGTCCGGTGACGGCGAAGAGCTGAAGATGAACCTTGTCGAAGGGGCGCCGTGTTCTACGACGTGACCGCGGCATCGCGGGCCGCTGGCGTGCCGAACCACTCCGGTTCAAGCCCAATACTCTTCAGTTAGGGCATAGCCGAGCGTCCCGAGGAGCCGGGACGCGGCAGGCTGAAGGCCTGCGTTGCCGCGAGGTGCGCGGCACCAAAGTGCAAAGTGAACAGTATTGGGTTTAAGCCGGGTTACGCCCGCTTCACTGGAAACTCCGCCGAGTCCGTCCGCTGCGCGAACAGCTTCTCCAACTCGGCCACACGTTCCGGATACTGCACCGCGAGGTTGCGAGTCTCCCCGGCATCCTCGGCCAGGTTAAACAGTTCGAGTTGGAACTTCGGCGCTTGGCGCACCAGTTTCCAATCACCGCGGCGCACCGCCTGCTGGAAGCCACGCTCGTGAAACTCCCAGTAGAAATGGCTGCGTTGCGGCTTGCCTTTTCCAAGCAACAGCGGCGCGATCGACACGCCATCAATGCCGGCCGGCGCCTTCGCACCCGCCAGTTCCGCGGCAGTCGGCAGCAGGTCCCAGAATGCCCACGGCGTGTCGAGCACCTGTCCCCCGGCAACCCGGCCCTTCCACGCCGCAATCCCCGGAACTCGAATGCCGCCCTCGTACAGATCTCGCTTGGTTCCGCGCAACGGCCCGGAACTTCCGAAGAACTTCGCGTCGTGATTGCCTTCCTTGTGCGGACCGTTGTCGCTTGAGAAAAAGATCAACGTGTTCTCATACAGTCCGCGAGCCTTCAACGTCTCCACAATGCGTCCCACCTGCGCATCGAGCCTTGTGATGGTTGCGGCGAAGCTCTTCTCCACCGCCGGCCAGTTCTCGTTCGCATAAGGCCCATCGTCAGGCGAATCCATCCCGTTGGCCTGGAAGGCTCCGAGTTCGTTGTTCGCATGCGGAATCGTTGTCGAGTAGTAGAGAAAGAACGGCTTTGGGTCGGAACGCTGTAGAAAGTCGATGGTCCTTGCCGTGAACACATCCGGCACGAAGTTTTTCTTCTGGTTGAACCAGTTCTCCACCAACTGCTTCTCGACGGGGCCATCCCAAATGTGCCCGGGATAGGAGTTGTGAGCGTGCTGCTGATCATGAAAGCCGTAGAATTCATCGAAGCCGCGCGTGGTCGGAATGCTGCCGTTGCCCGGCCCGCCGAGCCCCCACTTCCCGAACAGCGCCGTCCGGTAACCCGCCTGCTTCAGCATGGAGGCAACGGTCACCTCATTCGGCTTCAGCCCGACTTCGGGCTTCTTGTTCCCGCGGACCGTCGCATGGCCGGTGTGGCGTCCCGTCATTAGGCAGCAGCGTGACGGCGCACACACGGTTGCGCCTGAGTACGCCTGTGTGAAACGGATACCATCGGCCGCCAGACGGTCGATGTTCGGAGTCTGAATCCGCTTCTGCCCGTAGCAGCCGAGGTCCCCGTAACCAAGATCATCCGCAAGAACGAAGAGAATGTTCGGCCGCGCCGTGGTCTGCGCCGATGCACTGAGCACCGCTCCGGAGGCCGCCAGAAAATCGCGTCGTGTCAACATAAGTCTTGATCGCCTTCCTCCCGTGTCTAATCCAAGCGTTTCCCATCGCCGCCCCAGCCTTTGGGACAGAAGTGCGAAGCGTTCGGAGCCTGATAGCGCACTCGCCCCAGTTCCGGAGTCGCGAGCTTCTTGTAGCCTTGACTGCGCGACTCCAGGGCGAAATCCAGAATGCCGCTCGTCAGCAGAGTGCGCTCCACGGGATAAGGAGGCGTTCCTGTTTCAAACATTTTCTCGATGTTTCGTACCAGGCAGCCAAAGTGGTGATGCGGCCGCCCTTCCTGCAGCTTCATCAGTGTGGACACGGGCTGCGCCTGTCCTTCGACATCAATGGCCACGGTGAAATCTTCCACCAGGCCGGTCATCAGAAACGCCGCGCCCTGCAGACCGTCGTTGTAGTCCACCACGAAGACGGCAGGCTCCTTCACAAGTTCCTTCGGATTGCCCTTGGCGCGCGTGTGGCTGTGCGACAGCGCTTGCTCAAACAGGCGCTTCACCCAGCCGTTGCGATCGATGAAATCCCAACAGGCCTGGTGTTCGAAGCACTGTACGGCACGCACCCCGGACTCTCCACCTTGGCGGCGCTCGGTCATGCACTGCAGAGCCTCCAGCACGTGAAAGCCGTAGATGTCGAGACCGCTGTACGAAATGGCAACGGCATGCGTCTGGCGGGCGCCATAGGGCGCATCGATTGACGGGATGCGATGTGCGACCGGTACCGAGGAGCCCGCGAGCATCGGAAACTTCAGTTCCCGGGAGATCTCCACCATTCGCTTTGCCTGACGCCAACTCCACGAAAGATGCTTGTCATTGAACACAGGCACGGAACGGCCGCTCCGCCGGAACACGTCGGTGATCTTGAGAAAAAGTTCGAAGCGGGGATAGAGCGTCTGCTGCTTGTCGTTCATTGGGTAGTCGCCATGCTCGCCGATGAGCAGCACGCCATCCACGGCCAGCCTGTCTCCGCCAAGACACAGCGCCTCATCCACCGTGCGATAGATGGGCACTTTGTACTTCTTCGCGCGCTCACGGCTCATGTCCTGCTTCGGAAGCTGCTCGATGAACATACAGGCGATCTTCGAACGCGGATACGGAGGGCGATCGTCCTGATTGAAGCCCTCCAGGTACTTGCCCACGATCACATCGGCGTGCGAGCCTGGGCGGTACTCCGTGATGATCGCGGCGATCTTCTTCGGAGGCCCACTTTGTGCCGCAAGCATCACCGGAACCGCCGAAACACTGGTGGTGAGAAATGTTCTGCGCTTCATGAGACAGCCAGCTTATCCGATCTTGTATTTTTCAATCTGGCTGCGCGGCACTTCGGTGCTCATCCCCGGAGCTTCGGGAGCCAGCACTTCGCCATTCACCATCTTCTGCGCGCCTCCGGTTTCCATGTAGATGGCATTCGGAATCGCGCACAACATGTTCATGTTGGCCGATCCGCCACCGTGGCTTGCCAGTTCCAGGCCGAAGCCATCGGCAATCGCCGCGATCTCCATCCATTCGGTGACGCCACCGGCACGGCGGTTGTCTGGCTGCACCACGTCCGCGCCCTTGCGCAGCATCACGTCCATGAACTGGTGCCGCGTGTAGAGGTTCTCTCCGGTCGCAATCCGCACGTCGAGTTCCTGAGCCAGTTGCGCGTAGCCGTCCATCTCATGCGGTTGCAGCGGCTCCTCATACCAGAACACTCCCATGTCCTGATAGATGCGGCCGCGGCGGATCGCCTCATTCTTGTTGAACACTTGATTCGCGTCCAACATGACGCGCCGCTCTTTGCCGGCAAGATCCTTCGCCAGACGGATGCGCCGCACGTCGTCATCAATACCATAGCGGCCCGTCTTGATCTTGATGGCACGGTAGCCCTGTCCGAGAGCGGTCTCGATCTGGCGCTTGTACTTCGAAAGATCCGCATCGTTGTCGTAGTACCAGCCGCACATGCTGTAGACGGGCATACGGTCACGATAGGCGCCAAGCATCTTGTAGACCGGCAGTCCCGCGGCCTTGCCAAGAATGTCCCACACAGCGATGTCCGTGGCCGCCATTGCAAATTGCACCACGCCGGTGACGCCGTGATACTCGAGCGCATTCCAAATCGCGGCGCGGATCTTCTTCGGGAACGAAGGGTCCATACCCGTGATGACAGGCTTGATCTCATGTTCGAGAATCGCCTGCACCACGCGTGGTCCGCCCGCAACCATGCCAAAGGTGGAACTCGCCCATCCGGTGACGCCCGCGTCGGTTTTGATGCGAAGAACCACCGACCCGGTGTCGACCCCAAGCTTGTGGATCGCGTCATAGTTCGGCTCTCGCGGAGGCGTCTTCAGCAGGTCCGTTTCCAGGCCTGTAATCCTCATCTGCTTCTGCATCGCCGCCACGCACTTCGGCATCACGAACCCGAGGGCGGCCCCTCCGGCAGCGCTTTTTAGGAACTCACGGCGTCTCATCATGGCAACTCCTATGAAGGCCAAGTGTATCGAACGAGGCGGCAAACAAGCGAGCCCTGGATCGAGTGCGGCACGAGCGGGCAACTTTCCATCAACGTTGGTAGAATGGAGGGTCTTTTAATCAATCCAATCGCCCTCGTGGAGCCGCTTGTGAAGATCTTTGGACTGTTCTTGCGAATTTTCAGTTTCGTCTATCACATCCCAGTCGCACTGGCGCTGCTTGCTTTCTCGCTGTTCGGACTCATCGACGGCGCGAAGGCGATCAAGTGCCCGATGGTTCCTTGGACCGGCACGACGCTAATCTATTGGACGCTCGCGATCGCGCTGGCAGGACTGATCGGGATTGCACTCTCGCTGCGGCGCAAGACGAGTCTGCTGTTCGTTGTGTACGCGGTGGCCTTCTTCGGCATCTCACTCTACGGCGCAACGAACCGATTCTATGGAGGCATGCCGGAGTTTCAATCGACGCTGTGGATTCTGTTCGGAGCGCTGGGTGCGCTGTTCGGTTCGCTGTACCAATTCAAAGACGCGAAGTAGCCGCCACTGGTCGTGCCCCTGACGAGAAGCTTGCACGCCATGGCTCGGCAGACTCCCCGTGACTTCGCCGGCATCAGTTCTTCCGCGGTGAGCGCTCTCGCGCCGAGAGGGCGTCTGCCTTCAATATGCCCTCTGAATACAAACAGCCGTCCCTGAGAAGGAGGGATTGCGCGGCGTGAGCATCGTCGTAGGTGCTGCACCTCGAAGAAGTCTGTCAGGGGCTTCAGAGGCGCTCCGCAGGCGTGGCGTGGAATTCAACAAGCTCCCGCCCCGGAGAGCGAATTCGCCGGGTCGAACGCGTCTTCCGAAGCGCCATTCGGCGTGCCCAAACACGCTTGCACGCCGCGGGTATGAATCATGCGGCGTGCGCTGAGGGCTGAACGAAAAACGAAAACGTTACTTGTGGCTCGCCTGGTAGTGGGCTTTCAGCAGATCCTCCGCCCAATCGCCATCGGTCTCGCGCCACACCGCATGGATATGGTTGGAGTTGTTCTGCGTGTTGTCATACTCCACAAGAAACGTTGGGCCTTGAATACGATAGTAGTGCGGGCCGCCCTTTTCGGCGACACCCGCCCAAACGAAGTTGAGATTCGCGCCGGATTTCTTAATGATCTCAAGGCGGTGTTGCGCGGCCTGGTCCGGCAGATTGTAACAGTACTCTTCCAGCACAGCCTGCAGCATCTGCCGCTGCTTGGCGTTCATCTTTGCAGCGGAAAGGCCCGAAGGCTGACCGCTGAGCGCCGCCTTGCGGGATGCCTCGGTCAGAATATCCTTGTACGCTTCCGCGGTCACGATGGCCACTTTCTTCTGCTCGGGAGTAAGAGCCATGAGCAGATCGCGGGCCAGATCCTCTTCGCGTGCCAGCACCCGCAAGCCTGCGCGCGGGCCTTCTTTCACCATGGCGGGGTTGGCTCCGTAGAAGAAAGGAGTGCTCACTACTTTGCCGTCGACGATGGTGAAGTGAATGCTGATGTGGTGGCCTTCCACGCGGTAGCCCCAGGTGCCCTTCTCTTTCGGCTCGCCGAAGATGGAGAAGTAATACTTCTCGGGATTGCGCCGTTCCCCGGAATCCTTCTCCAGAATGCGAAGGACGTCTTCCAGGCTCATGATGGAAGTCGCCTTGATGTAGCCACGCTGGCTCAAGCCGGCGCTCAACAGAGCATGTGCGAGATGCTTCTGATGCGGGCTCATCTCGCGAATCGTGAGCCCTTTGCGGCCGCGTCCCCGCGTCTGCTGAAGGTTGTTGTCGGGCACGAAGTGAAAGAAGAAGCGTTCTTCATCCTTGAAGTCGAACGCAGCCTTCGAACGCTGTTCCGGATTCAGCGAAGCAAGAAAAGCGTTGGCGGCTTCGGACATGACTGCCGGCGAAGAGACGCGATAGTACGCGGAAGTGAGCAAGAGCGTGAACGCCCCGAAGAGAATGGCACGGCGCAACATGGAGTTCTCCTTTCAGGTAATGGCACAGTATATCGAACCCAGGGGTGGAACGCGGTTCGCCGCAGCGCGTGGAGCGCGTGTTCTGCCGCAGTGGCTGATGTTGAGAAGTGTGACGGAGCGCGGCGTGACGTTCGCGGCTGACGGTGGGTGGCGCCTCCTGTTGCGGCGTGGCAGGAACTGGACCACCGTGGCACTTCGGCCGGCTACGCTTCGCCGCTGTACAGGGCTTCGTGCGGCGCGCTCACTGCCGGCGGGCGAGAGTGTGCGGGGCATGGCACGTCGAGCAGATCAGCTTGCCTGCGGCAGGTGAGCCCTGTTTGCAGCTTGTGGGAAGGGCCGCGTGGCAACGGTCGCATTGCCGCTTCATCGCGGCTGCGTCGCGAACGGCATGCACTCCATGACAGGTCCCGCAATTGGCGGCCCGAGTCTTCGCGCGAGCCAACACCAACTTGCCGTGTTTGCTCTCGACGTATTCCTCACGAGCCTCGGTGTGACAGCTTCCGCAGAGCGCCGGCACCTCATCGGGCGCGGCGACACGATCGGGAGCAGTGGCGCCTACAGCGTCGCGATGCGTCTGGCTTGGTCCATGGCACACTTCGCAACCGACCTGTTTCGCCGCGTGCTTGTGAGCCCGCACATCCTCGACATGCTCGCTATGGCATGGCAGGCACTGCTTACCCACCTCTTGCCCAGACGCGATTGCAGCCCACCAGAAAAGGAGGGCGATCATGCCTGGCGCCTCACCATCCTGCGGTCGATTGCCGCAAGGTTCGCTTTTCCAGCAAGGGCCATGGAGAGCTTGAGTTCCGCACCGAGCATCCACAGCACACGCTCCACACCGGGCTGGCCGAAGCCAGCGAGTCCCCACAACGGCGCTCGTCCCACCAGCACCGCTTGGGCGCCCAGAGCAAGAGCCTTGAGAATGTCGCTTCCGCGCCGGATGCCGCCATCCATCAGCACGGGCAACTTCCCACCAACGGCATCGACCACATCGGGCAGTGCATCAATGGTTGCGATCGCGCCGTCGAGTTGCCGTCCTCCGTGATTGGACACGATGATGCCGCTCGCACCGCGGCGCACCGCCAACTCCGCATCCTCAGCCGCGAGTACACCTTTGAGGATCACGGGCAGGTTCGTCGCGCCACGCACCCAATCAATGTAGTCCCAGGTGAGGTTCGGCGTGTGCGGCTGCCAAACCGCGGCACGTGCCGGATTGCGAGGTTGCTGATCTGCATCGCCGGGCTTGGGAACACCGGTGCCCATGAAGGCATAGTCGAAGCGATTCCGGTTGTTACGGTCGCGATTGGATTGATACTGGTTGTCGACCGTCAACGTGATTGCCTTCGCTCCGCGGTCTTCCACACGCCTTGCATAGCTGACCGCGGCATCCCTGGTCGCCTGGCCGGTCGTGTTGCTCCACCAGTTCACGTTGTCCTGATCATCGACAGCACGCTCGGCGCCACTGCCAGTGCAGAAGAGTGTGTTGGTTTTGGCACATGCTTTGGCGACGATGGATTCGGCACTCGGAAGCACCAGATTCTTGCCTCCGGTCGGAGCAACGAGGATCGGCTGGGGAACACGGACGCCGAAGATCTCGGTTGACATGTCGACATTGCTGACATCGGTGAGCACACGTGGAATCAGGAACCAGTGTTTGAAGGCCTCGCGGTTGGCATGCAGCGTGAGTTCGTCCTCCACGCCGCCAGCGATAAAGTCATAGGCCAGCTTGTGCAGCTTCTTCTTTGCGATGTCTTCGAACTCGTGAACATTGACAGGCCCCATGACATCATCGGCCGAAGGCACCTGCTGCGCCATCAGCGGCGAGGCTGCGGCGAATCCCAGAAATCGGCGAAATGCGTTTCGACGGTTCATGACGGACAACCATCATATACCGGGTCACGCGGGGTTCCCGGGTCAATCCACAATGAAGACAGTGGCTCCCGGGTTGGACCTGGCACGATGTGGTGAGCCTTCTTCATCCGCCACGTGGTACGTCATTCCCGCGTCGAGTACGAACTCGCTTCCGTTTTCATGTTCCACGATGAGTTGCCCGGCAAGCACATGGATGATGTGACCTTTGTGGCACCAGTGGTCCGCGAGGTAGCCTGCGCTGTAATCCACCATGCGAAGGCGAAGATCGCCAGCCTGGAACACCCGCATCGCGGTGTGGCCGGAGGCGCCGGGTTGATCCGTCACGGGAACGGCGGCCCAGTTGATGGCTTCGGGCGGCAGATTGGTGAGTTTCATCGTTTCGCTTCCTGTCGCGGGCGGTGAACCAGCTCAAGCGGGTACGTTGAGCAATGCCTGGCAGTGCGTGGCGGCAGCAATCAGCAGCGCTTCCTGATGGGGCGCTGCACACATCTGTACTCCCATGGGCAGGAACTCTTTCGGCATGAGCATCGGGATTGTGAGAGCTGGGACATGAAGGCCCGTCCAGGGAGCGTTGCATCGAGGATCGCCAGTGGACGAAAGACCGGAAGGCGCGGGGCCGGGCGCGGCAGGCGACAAGATCACCGGGAATGTTTCAAACAATTCAGCCATTTCCTGTCTTGCGAGCCGAAGCGTCTCCAGAGCCTCTTCGTAGCGTTCGGCGGGAGTGGCCAGACCATCGCGGACAAGTTGCGCCAGTTTGACACCGATTGCCGCACCATGCCGGCGATAGCGTTCTTCATGCGTCCGCGCGCCCTCGTATTGATTCACGGTGCGCACGGCATCCAGCGACCTGGCGAAGTTTGGCGGCACCGGGAACCGGCGCACGATACAACCGTAGTGGCCCAGCGTCTGAATCGCGCCACGAAAGAACTCCTGCATGTCGGGCTGCACTTCGAACTCGATCAAGCCGTACTGCTCCGGAATATCAGAGTCAATTGAGAAACCCATCCCAGCCCACAGCAGCCGCAAGTCAAGCGCAGTCTGCGTGAATACGCCCGCCGTATCGAGACTGGGGGCGAAGGGCAACGCGCCGTCGAGCGGCAGGAGACCGTAGGTCGGCTTCAATCCAACCACACCGCAGAATGACGCGGGCCGGATCACTGAACCTTGCGTTTGCGTGCCGAGAGCAAAGGGCACCATACCCGCAGCGACCGCGGCGGCGGATCCACTCGAACTTCCCCCCGGCGTATGGGTGGGACGGTGCGGATTCCGGGTCGGCGCAGGGTCGTAGTAGGCGAAGGCGGTGGTGTGCGTCTTACCAAGCACCATCGCGCCCCTCGCGCGCAACAACGAGATGAGACCTGCATCGGAATCGCTCACATGCGAAGCATAGAGCGCCGATCCGTAGGAAGTCCGATAGCCGCGCGCTTCGAAGATATCCTTCACGCCGTAGGGAACGCCCTTCAACGGGCCGTCCACAGCGTGGTCCTCGGCGCGCACTTCGGTCCAGCAGTGAAGCTGCGCGTCCTTTTGTTGAATGCGCTCCAACAGATTCGCGAGCGTCACGTCACCATTGAGAAAGCTTGTCAGCAGGCCCGGTTGCGGCATGTACTTTCCATCGTATGAAACAATTGCAGGTTATGGCTCAGAAACTGCGCACGCTGGTGATTGGCCGCACCGCGAGAGGCAACTACGGACACAACCTGGATGTCGCTGCGAAGACACATCCACGGCTGGATGTCACCGCCGTGGCCGACGACAATGCCGAAGGTCTGCGCAAGGCGGCCGATCGTCTGCAGCTAAAGAACACCTATGCAGATTGGAAGCAGGCGCTGAAACAGGAACAGCCGCAAGTGGTGGTGATCGCGATGCGCTGGGTGGATTGCCACGAAGAGATGGCGCTCGCTTGCGCCGCGGCCGGCGCGCATGTCTTCATGGAGAAGCCGATGGCGCGCACACTTGCCGAGTGCGACCGCATGATCGACGCGTGCGACCGCACACATACGCGCATGGTGGTCGCGCACAACATGCGCTGCTGTCCGATTCTGGATCATGTGCATGCGAAGGTTCGCGAGGGCTTGCTGGGTGATGTGTTGGAGTTGCGCGCACGGGGCAAGGAAGACCGTCGTGCTGGTGGCGAGGACATGATGGTGCTGGGCACGCATCTGTTCGACATGATGCGGCGCTTCGCGGGCGATCCGCAGTGGGCGTTCGGGCGCGTGATGAAGGACGGCCGCGAGATCACTCGCGCCGATGTGAACATGAATGCGCCGGAAGGTCTGGGCGCGATCGCAGGCGACACGATCGAAGGTATGTATGGTTTCGCAAACGGCATACCGGGCTACTTCGCCTCGCGTAAGAGCGCCGATCAAACGGGCACGCGTTGGGCTCTCGACCTGGTGGGCACGAACGCAACGCTGCGCATTCTGGCGGGCCATGTGCCGGAGATCTGGCTGACATCTTCACGTCCGAACAAGGAGCCGGCGTGGAAGCGGATGGAGATTCCGCAAGGCATCGGGCCAGTGAGCGAGCCAGACGCGAATCATCATCTCATCCACGATTTGGTTGCGGCGATTGATGAGCGCAAAGAACCCGCCGCGAGCGGCCGCGCGGCAAGATGGGCAATCGAGATGGCGCATGCGATGTATGCGTCGCACAGGCGCGGCGGCCGCGTGAAGTTACCGCTCGAACAGCGTGACAATCCGCTGCTGGCGGAGCTCAAACGGTGACAGGCTTTCCGAACCTTTGCGTCGCGAAGCCGACCAGCGCGCCGAGTATGCTTCCGGGCAACATGATTTCGAGATAGTAGTGCTGTCCGGTCTCTGATGGCATGGCGGCGACACCATAGCTGAGCAGCATACCAATCAGGAGTCCGAAAGCGATGCCCACGGGCACGCTGCGAAACTTCCGGGCGAAGACTCCCGCCGCGACACCGGTGAGCATTCCCTTGATCGAAGAGCCGATGAGAATGCTCTGGATCATTGGGCGAACCTCCGGTGTGAACCATGCGGTTGCCCCATCAAAGACGCCAAGGACTGCACCCAGCGCTACGCCAACCAACGGCTTGTTCCACTTGGACAGCATCGTTTCTCCTTCTACTGCGGTTGTCATTTCGTCCCTCCAGATATGGATTACACGTGGAAGGCGATTCCTTTAGCGCTGCCTCACCAGTAGCACCAAGATCCGCATGATGATATAGGAAACCACGATCAGCAGCAACGTGCGGTTGACGGCCGCGAAGCGGACGAAGGACTCCCAGGCACTCTCGCGATGGGCCTGGACTCGTTGCCCGTCAAGGAATCGCAAGACCTCGCGGCCGAGGCTGAGAGCGGCATCGTAGCGATCCACAGGTTCCGCGCCGGTTGCCTTGGCCACGATGCTCTTCAATGGACGCGGCGTCTCCGAGCCTGTAAGATCGGACAAGAGCATGCCGAGCGCATAGATATCGGCACGCTCATCAATCCGCGGCTCGCCACGCTCCTGTTCCGGAGCCATGTAGCGAGGCGTGCCGAGAATGCGGCCGGGCGTCTCGGATTCATTCTTCAGAATCGCGAGCCCCCAATCCATGACCAGCACTTCACCGAACGGGCCGACCATGATGTTGCCTGGCTTGAGGTCGCGATGGATGATGTGGTGCGAGTGGGCATAGGCGACCGCTTCGCAGATCTTGACAAAGAGACGCAGACGGTCGGGCAGCGCCTGCTGGCACCCGGCCCATGTGTCGAGCCGCTGTCCTTCCACGAACTTCATCACGTAGAACAGGCGGTTTCCCGGCAGCTCACCGATGTCATAGACGGGAACGATGTTGGGATGTTCGAGTTGAGCGAGTGTTTGGGCTTCGCGCCGCAAGCGGGCGGCGAACTCGGGAGAATGCTCATCCAGGTGGAGCACCTTCAGCGCGACATCGCGATGAAGCAGCGTGTCCTCGGCGAGATACACGGCACCCATTCCGCCACGGCCCAACTCACGCTTGAGCTGGTAGCGCGTACCGGTGAGGTCGGGCGCAGCCGCGGCGCTTCGCAAGCGTTCAAGTGCACGATCAGACAATGGCTTCATCGCGCCGCGCCTTCGAACCGGGTTCCCCCCAGCAGGTCGCGCGCCTCGCGGCGGAACTCTTCTTCACTGCCGCTGACCTCGCGGATCCGGTCGAGCACGATGCGGCGAAACTGGCGGCGAGTCCATGCGAGGTGATTTGTCACAGTGGTGACGGGCAAGCCGAACTCCCGCGCAAGTTCGTCGTAGGCGGAAGCGGTCTGATCGAGGTCGTACTTTTCAAACATGGCGAAGTGCCGCAGCTTGCCGGCCGCATCGCACTCCTGATGGAGTTGAGAGACCGCGCTCGCAAACAGATGCCGCACCCATTCCTTGTAGAAGAAATCCTCCGTGGACTCGCCGGACGAAACAGGCAACTCCTGCAATTCGCCTTCCGCCGATTCAAAGTCGAGCGGCACCGTGATGCTTTCGCCTCCGCGCTTGAGGCGCTTCGAAGCCTGGTTCTGATTGTTCAGAAAGCCATCCAGGCACGTGCGCAGGAAGTTGCGGAAGCTGCCTTTCGCCAGCGTGTAAGAGCGGAAATAGTCCTTCTGCATCGCGGTTGTGAAGAACAACTGCGTGAGATCTTTGGCGTCCTCATTCGATTTGCTCCATTGAATGCGAATGTACTTGTAGACCGGCTTCCAATAGCTGTCGACAACGGCGGACCATGCGCGCTCACGTTCTTCGGCGTCGTCACTGCGCATCGACACGATGGCCGAGTGACGCGTCAGGGGGAACTTCGCCGAAGCGCCACCGATCTTTGTATCGGGATCAAAAGGCACTCGAACGATTATAGAATTCAGAAATGCGAATCTTGTTGCCGACTGCGTTGGCCATCGCCGTGGCCTCCGCGGAAGTGAAATTTCCGGCGGCGTATCCCCCGACCAACGACATAGTTCTCGATAATCTGGTGCCCGTGAAGATGCGCGACGGAGTGACGTTGTATGCCGACGTCTTCCGTCCGGCGAAGCCTGGCAAGTACCCGGTGATTGTATCGCGCACGCCGTATAGCACGGAGCGCGCTCCGTCCGCCTATAAAGACGCAGTCTTCTACTCACAACGAGGCTACGCCTACGTGCTGCAGGATGTGCGCGGACGCCATGAGTCGGAAGGCAAGTGGGAACCGTTCCGCGACGACGTGGAGGATGGCTACGACACCGTGGAGTGGGCCGCGCAACAGCCATGGTCGAACGGCAAGGTGGGTATGGAAGGCGGCTCGTATCTCGGGCAGGTGCAGTGGAGAGCGGCGTCGGCGAAGCCGCCACATCTGGTGTGCATGGTGCCGCGGGTCGCGTCAGTGAGCATCTACCATGACTGGATCACGTTGAATGGAGGATGGCGACTGTCGTTCAACTTCGGATGGGGCCCGGTGCGGCAGGA
>JAEUQE010001209.1 GCA_016789785.1 Bryobacterales bacterium | reverse complement strand
ATCCATCCATCAGTTTTATCAAGAGCGAGGATTTTTGTACGTCCACACGCCGATTATTACCGCCAGTGATTGCGAAGGCGCGGGCGAAATGTTCCAAGTCACAACGCTAGATTTGCCAACCATCGCCAAGAGAGAAATGGCCGGGATCGATTACAAGTTCGACTTCTTCGATCGACCAAGTTACCTGACGGTCAGCGGACAACTGGAAGCCGAGACTTACGCTTGTGCCCTCGGCAAAGTTTATACTTTTGGCCCAACGTTTCGCGCAGAGAATTCCAATACCAGTCGACACTTGGCCGAGTTCTGGATGATCGAACCGGAAATGGCGTTCTACGAGTTGCCCGACAACATGCAGTTGGCCGAAGATTTTCTCAAACGCATTTTCCGCGACGTGTTGACGAAATGCGGGGAAGATATGGCGTTTTTCAATGAAAGAATCGACGAAAGCAAGTCTTTGCTGAGTCGACTTGAGAGAATTATCAACGCAGATTTTGTTCGTCTGAGCTACACCGAT
>JAEUQE010001208.1 GCA_016789785.1 Bryobacterales bacterium | reverse complement strand
ATGCCTGCCGCGATGCAGGTCTCGCGATCCCCGACCATGGCGTTGGCGGTCAGGGCGACGATCGGCGTTCGCAAACCCTTGACCGCCTCGGCCGCCCGGATACGCCGTGTCGCTTCCATGCCATCCATTTCCGGCATCTGGCAGTCCATCAGAACCAGATCGTACGGATGGTCCAGGGACAGCATCTCGACAGCTTGCCGGCCGTTCTCGGCAACGTCGCAAGTGCATCCCAATGCTTCGAGGTGACCGCGCGCGACGAGACGGTTCACGGGGTTGTCCTCCACGACGAGAACATGCGCCGGTCCACGCGACCGCGCGCCAACCGATGCAATGGAGAGCGGCAGTTCGTCCCTTCCGACAAAGGGAGGCCCGGGCGCCCGTTCGGACGTGTCGTGCTGGAATGCGAGCGTGAACCAGAAGCACGAGCCTCGCCCCACCCGGCTCGTGACACCGCAATCGCCCCCCATGAGCTGACACAGCCGGCGGACGATGGCCAGCCCCAGGCCGGTACCTC
>JAEUQE010001207.1 GCA_016789785.1 Bryobacterales bacterium | reverse complement strand
GTAACCCAAATCCAATTCCGCAGACGACAGGGTGGCCTTGGCTTGGTCGACCTGTGCCTGAGACAGATCCACCTGTGCTTCGGCATCGCGATGGTTGGTTCTCGACAGATCCAGATCCGACTGGGCGACGAATTGTTGCTCCCGCAACGCAGCCATGCGATTGAGCTCCAGTGTCCTCTGCGCGAGCATGTTGCGGGCTTTGGCCAATGTGGCTTTGGCGCTTTTGAGTGCGGCTTTGGCCTGGCTGACCTTGGCTTGATAGGGTTTCTGGTCGATGGAGGCGAGGACCTGGCCTTCCCGCACGATGGAGTTAAAGTCGGCGTAGATTTTCGCGATCTTTCCGGAGACCTGACTGCCGACCTGCACGGAGATGACGGGGTTCACGGCTCCCGTGGCCGTGACCAGTGAGGTGATCGGGCCGCGGTCGACGGGGAGGGTCTTATAGTGACCGGCAACCGGGTTATTGGACCACCAATGCCACAATCCGAGAGCTAGGATCGCCAGAAGCCCCACC
>JAEUQE010001206.1 GCA_016789785.1 Bryobacterales bacterium | reverse complement strand
GCCGCCCTCGCCCGGGCAGCCGCAGGTGCTGATCGAGGCCGCCTCGATGGGCGTGGCGCAACTCGGCGCCGTGCTGAGCTACGGCGCGCTGGTGGCGCCGCTGCAGCGCGCCTGGCAGGACGCCGTGACCGCGGAGCCCGCCCGGCTGGCGATGCGCTTCGGCGCGCCGGTGCAGGCGGTCGAGAGCGCCGGCGGCGAGGTGCGGGTGCGCGTGCAGGGCGAGCCGGCGGCGGCCGACGAGTGGGCGCGCCTGAAGAAGGTGAGCGAGATTGCCGGCGATCTGTCGGACCCGCGGTCCGACGGCGGCCAGGTCGGCTTGCCGTACCTGGTCGAGCGCGTCCTTGCCCGTTGCCCGGGAAGCCAGCGATTGCTGCTCCTCGTCGATCAATGGGAGGAACTCTACACCTACCGCGAGACCGACGCCGCCACTGCCGCCGCTTTCGCCGACCGCCTCATCGAAGCGAGCGCGCGCGCGCCGCTGCGCATCGTGCTGACGCTGCGCGCCGACTTTACCG
>JAEUQE010001205.1 GCA_016789785.1 Bryobacterales bacterium | reverse complement strand
GACAACGTGTGCAGCGGCAACGCCGAGTCCGTGGAGTTCGAGGGCAGCAACGTCGAGCTGCGCGGCTACGGCAACATCGTGCGCAACAACCGGATCTCGGACAGCGCCGGCTACACCATCAAGATCCAGAGTGACGGCAAGAAGTACGACCGCGGCGGCAACGTCGTCGAGAACAACGTCGCTTCCAAACGGGACAAATACTCCCACGACCTGTTCGCGGATGAAGCGTTGCAGTTCGTCGAAAAGAACAAGGCCAGGCCGTTCTTCCTCTACCTCTCGCTCACGATTCCGCACGCCAACAACGAGGCGGGCAAGAAAGGCATGGAAGTCCCCAGCGATGAACCCTACTCCAACGAGCCGTGGCCGCAACCGCAGCGAAATCACGCGGCCATGATCACGCGCATGGATCGCGATATTGGCCGACTTCTGGAGAAGCTTCAGGAACTCGGCCTCGACGAGCACACGATCATTTTCTTCACGAGCGACAACGGCCCGCATCAGGCCGGCGGCGGCGA
>JAEUQE010001204.1 GCA_016789785.1 Bryobacterales bacterium | reverse complement strand
TCGCTCGACCATCGTCGGACAGGTCGCGGTGATGCCCCTTCCCGGGTTCACTCCGGGGCGCACGGCCGCAGCACTCGGCGGCTGGCTCTACGGCATCAGCGCCTACTCGCAGCATCCAGACGAGGCCTGGGCGCTCATCGAGTTTCTCTCCAGCCAGGCCATGCAAAAGAAATTCACCCAGGAGGCCGGCATCGCGCCCTCCCGTCAGGCGCTGTTTTCCGATCCCGACCTGCTGGCAGCAGCGCCGCAACTCCGTAACCACTTCGCCGTCCTCCGGTCCGCAACGGCCCGGCCGCGTTCCCCCCTGTATCCGGCCATCTCGCATGCACTGCAACGATATTTCAGCCGCGCCCTTGCCATCGACGACCTCGATCTTGCGCACGAAGCAACAATGGCCGATGCCCAGATCAATCGGTTGTTGTCCCTGACGGAGCCTGTCCCATGAACCACGCCTCCTTGATCCTGCGACATCGCGAGAAGCTCGCGGCCTGGACCATGGTCGCCCCGGCGCTGCT
>JAEUQE010001203.1 GCA_016789785.1 Bryobacterales bacterium | reverse complement strand
CGGATCGGTGTGACATGCCGCGCAAACCTTCGCCGTCTCCTGCCCCTGCAGCGCAAGCCCCAACAGCAGCACCAGCCACATCATCCAATCCGCCTCACCATCTTCGCGTTCAATTCCCCCAGATTCGCCTTCCCGCACAACGCCAGATCCAGCTTCAATTCCGCTCCCAGCAGCCCCAACACGCGCTCCACTCCCGCTTGCCCGAAACACGCCAAACCCCACAGCGGAGCCCGTCCCACCAACACTGCCTTCGCCCCCAACGCCATCGCCTTCACAATGTCGCTCCCGCGCCGGATGCCGCCATCCATCAACACCGGAATCTTCCCGCCCACTGCCTGCACCACCTCCGGCAGCGCGTCGATCGTCGCAATCACGCCGTCCTGCTGCCGTCCCCCATGGTTCGATACGATCACCCCGTGCGCCCCGTGCTTCACCGCGAGTTCCCCATCCTCCGGCGACAGAACACCCTTGATGATCACCGGCAGATTTGTCGCCCCGCGCACCCAGTCGATATA
>JAEUQE010001202.1 GCA_016789785.1 Bryobacterales bacterium | reverse complement strand
AATCGGGGCGTTATGTATTCGCGCAGATTCTCCCGGACCGGTACAAAATTACGGCCAGCGCCGCGGGCTTGCAGGAGATCACCGTCGCAGGTGTGGTGGTGCAGGTGGCGACACCGGCCCGGTATGACATCGCCTTTGAGAAAGCGGCCAGCGTGACGGAATCGGTAACGGTCACGGTGGAAGGGTCGCAGGTGAATACGGTCGATGCTTCGCTGGGCAATGCGCTGGGCACGAAGCCGATTACGCAATTGCCGCTGTTTGCACGAAACGTGCCTGAGCTGCTGATGCTGCAACCGGGCGTCAATCAGTTCGGCAACGTGAACGGTGGCAAGAGCGATCAGGCCAACATCACCTTGGACGGAATCGACGTTAATGAGCAGATGGAGCGGAGCTACTTCACCAGCGTGCTGCGCGTCACGCTCGATTCGGTGGAGGAGTTTCGCACCACCACGACGAACGCCGGCGCGGAGCAGGGACGCAGTTCCGGGGCGCAGGTTTCGCTGGTGACGAAATCC
>JAEUQE010001201.1 GCA_016789785.1 Bryobacterales bacterium | reverse complement strand
TCGAGAAGGCCTCGTCGTCGTCGAGGTAGACCGTCACCCAGAGCCGGTCTCGGTCGAACCCGAGGGCTTCTGTAAAGAAATCCCACTCCCAACGAATGCACTCGCGCTTGAAGTAAACTCCAAAGGAGAAATTCCCGAGCATTTCGAAGAAGGTGTGATGGCGCGGCGTGCGCCCCACATTCTCGAGGTCCGGCACTCGGAGGCACTTTTGGGAGGTCGTCACCCGCTTCCAGGGCAGGTTGCCCTTCCCCAGGAACGACTCCTTGAATTGATTCATCCCTGCCCCTGTGAAGAGCAGGGTCGGGTCGTTGGACGGTACGAGCGAGTCCGACGGAAGACGCTTGTGTCCCCGCTCCTCGAAGAAGCGGAGATAGCGGTCGCGAACTTCCGAAGCGGGCAGCGGCTTGAGCAGCGTCGGCACGGGGAGTCGAGTTCTCGGGCGAGAAGAAGAGGCGGTAGCCGCGCAGCCTACCAGCGCCGCCAGCTCGGCTATGGCCGTCGTTTCGCCAGCTCCT
>JAEUQE010001200.1:254-516 GCA_016789785.1 Bryobacterales bacterium | reverse complement strand
AGATCAACATGGCGGAGGTGCAGTTCACGCACGGGATGAACATCAACCTGGCGTTCTCGAACTCGACCCCGGAGCGGAGCCGGTTCGTGCTGGAGCAGATGGGGATGCCGTTCGCGAAGCCCGAGGAGGGCCGCGGCGGGAAGGCGGGAGCGTAGCGCATGACGACGAAGGCACAGATGGCGAAGAGTCGGCGGAAGCCGAAGTACAGCACGCGGATCGTTCGGCGGTGCGAGTTGACCGGACGGGCGCGCGGGGTGTATCG
>JAEUQE010001200.1:0-244 GCA_016789785.1 Bryobacterales bacterium | reverse complement strand
GAAGTTCCGGATCAGCCGCATCATGCTCCGGCGGCTGGCGCTGGAGGGCAAGATTCCGGGCATGAAGAAGGCGAGTTGGTAGGGAACCTATGGCACTGACAGATCCAATCGCCGACATGCTGACCCGCATCCGGAACGCGACGCGGAACCGGAGCAAGGTCGTGAACTGCGTGAACAGCCGGGTGTGCCGGGGGATCGCGGACGTGCTCCGCGACGAGGGGTACATCCTGGGGTATGACGTGAT
>JAEUQE010000011.1 GCA_016789785.1 Bryobacterales bacterium | reverse complement strand
CGGATACAGGGCCGCTCGAAACCGCCCGACCGCCGCCGGATGGATCGGGGAAAGAACCAACTCCGGATACTTCATCAACTGGTAGATCAACGCTCCCCGGGATTGCTCCAAACAGACCGCCACTGCCTTTCCCCCGGCTTTCTGAAGGATCGTTCGGACCCATTCATCCACCACCTCGACTCGTTGTTCGATCTCTCCATATTCCCGCTTCTCCTCGCCTGCCCACTGCAGGGCCCAAGTGTGTTTCTGGTCAGCCCAATCAATGGCCAGAAAGGCAGCAAACTCGGGTTCTTGTGGGTTGTTGTCTATTGTAGGAACATCTTTCCCTGGCATCATGCCTCCTTTCGTGTTTTCGGCCAGGCTCGCTTCCTTTCCGCGGATGGCTTATAGTGGAGTCGTTCAAGCGACAAACTCTGAGTATCCGTTGTGGAAAGAAGCTCCCCCGCTGCTCGAGAGACTGAAGCAAGTCATCGAATGTCTGCCTGCCAAACTCGTAGCAGCGGGGTGCCTACAACTGATTTCATCACGCAAACTCGCTTCCGTGTCCCTTTCCTCCGCTTGCAAGCACCCGGTCCTCCCGCGGTTCTCTCCATTGCTGGTTGGGGGCAGGGACACCCTTCCCCCACACCCCCTTCCCGCTCCATTCCATCCGGGCCGGGCTGAAGATCCACGCCCTTCCTTCTACCCTACGGAGTTACTATAAGCCTGCCGCGCCGAGACTCGTCTCGGTGCAGGGCGAGGTGAACGAGAATGCGCGATCGTCGAGGTCCTACGAGCCTAACGCCCGTCGGCCGCCGGGGCCGCCCGGGGCGATTCACCGGCCCCGGGCACGGGCCTTGACAGGATTGTCCAGGCGGCAGACTGAAGTCTGCGTTACGGGACAATTGGCTACGCCCTGAATGAACAGTATTGCGGGTAGCGGCACGATCGCAGGCTTCGGGGGTCTCCGCATGGCTCGGGCGGCCCCCGTAGCGCCCAGGCGGTCGCTGGTGAAGGCGATATCCCGCCGTTGGGAGCCGGTCTCAAGAGTTTTGCCTTGGCGCTCCTTGCGCCTTTGCGAGCAATAACCTGATGCCCGAACTCGATGTGCCTCGTCGATCTGAAGCGGAGCCTCTCGCAATCCGCCTACGGATCGAAAATCTGCTCGTGCGTGATCTCGATTCCATGTTCCGGCAGGCGGAAACGGTCAGTCTCCGTGAGTGTGTGGGCGGCGAAGACGCTGAGTCTTCGCGAGTGCAGATCCACCACCCAGACATGCTTCACGCCCCAAGCGCTGTACTCACGCAGGCGCTCCAGAACGTCGCCGTAGAAGTCATCGGGCGACACGACTTCAATCACAACAAACGGCACGCTGTCCGGAGGCTTTCCGTTCTGCGACCGTTCGCCGAAAACGCTGATGTCGGGCATCGCCTGCCGGTCCTTCATGTGGATTTTGCATTGCGGCGCGGGGAATAGCGGCTTTCCATTTTCGCGTAGCAACTCGAAGCGGAAGCCGAGCCGGCTTTGCACCCGGGCATGTTCAAACGATGGCACAGGACCTCCCCTGACTTTGCGGTTTCGTGGAATGCGGCGGCTCGCGGGGATCGGCGATGCGCGGGCGATGAGGGGAGTTCAGCGCCATTACGGTCTACCTGATACGCTAGCAGATCCCCGGACTCGATGCGCGACCCGCAAGGGCCAAATGACCAACAGCCAGGGGGCCCCTTTACAGCGGCACACTAATCGTTTAGACTTCATGCCATAAGTCAACTAACCGATTAGGAGCCGGCCATGTCTCGCGTTGCTCTTTCCGCTGCCATCTGCACGCTTCTCGTATCCGCGCTCGCGACAGCGCAATCCAACCTGGCAACACTCACCGGTATCGTCACCGACGCTTCTTCGGCCGCCGTGGCCGATGCCCAGGTTTCGGTCACCAGCACCACCACCGGGCTCACCATCCGCGTGAACACGAATCAGGAAGGGATCTACCTGATCCCCAACCTGCCACCGGCGCCCTATACGCTCGAAGTGCAGGCGCAAGGCTTCAAGCGCAAGACCGTCCGCAACGTCGTGCTCGACGCGGCCATGCGCGCCCGCCAGGATGTCCAGATCGAAGTGGGCGACGTTCAGCAGTCAGTAGAGGTACTGGCCGCCGTCACGCCGCTGCAGGCGGAAACCGCCGAGATCAGCGAAACGGTCACGTCGAAAGACATCATCAACATGCCGTTGAATGGCCGCGCGCCGTACTCGCTGCTGATGCTGTCCACGGGAGTCTCCGCCGCCGGCGATGACCCCAGCAGCCTCGACTATGCAGGTGGCCTCAGCCTCAACGGCAGCCGCCGCGGCAGCAATGCCTACGTCGTCGATGGAGCGTCCACCACCCATATTGGCGGCATCGGCGAGCGCATCGGCTCCATTGAGGCGATCCAGGAATTCAAGGTGCTGGCCAACGCTTACTCGGCGGAGTTCGGGCGCACCTCCGGCGGCGTGATCTCGTTTCAAATGAAATCCGGCACCAAGGACTTTCATGGCAGCGCCTACGAATTTCATCGCAACGCCGTCTTGAACGCCAACAATTGGGAGAACAACAATCGCAATATCGGGCGCGGGCAATTGATCCGCAACGAATTCGGCGTCACCGCCGGCGGCCCTGTGCCGAAGATGCGCGGACGCATGTTCTACTTCCTCTCCTACGAAGGCATCCGCGACTCCATCCCCGTCACGCGCCTCCGCACCATCCCCGACCCGGCGGTTCGCGCCGGCAACTTCAGCCGGATTCCTGTCCCAGTGTTCGATCCCACCAACGACACCCCATTCCCGAACAACAGCATCCCCACTTCCCGTCTGGACGGCGCCGCGCAACGCTTCATGAATCTGTTCCCTGCCCCGAATCAGGAAGGCATTTTCAACGCACGCTTCGGCCTCGCCACCAACAACTTCGTGCGTCAGGCGGGCCAGAACGACAACAAGAATTTCGGCACCGTCCGCGTCGACTACAGCCCAACCGACCGCGACAAAATCTTCGTCACCTTCTCTCACGTCAACGAGGGCCCACGCGATCTGGTCCGCGACTTCGACAATGTACTCAACACCACCATCGGCCCGCGATTTCGCAACATCCGGCGCATGACCGTCGGCTACACGCGCATGCTCTCGTCCTCCATGGGCAATGAGTTGCTCCTCAGTTCCCAGCGCGATCCCCGCAAGATCTCTCCCTGGTATCCCGATTTCGACGTCACTCGCGAGTTGGGCATGCGCAATCGCACCGGCACAGGACTTCCGACCCTCTCCATCGCCGGAGGATATGGCAACTATGGCGAGAGCAACTTCCAGGACTGGGTGCACCAACCCTCCAGCATTGGCGACATCATGAGCGTTCAGAGAGGCCGCCATTCCATGCGCTTCGGTGGGCAGCTCTATCAGAACCAGTTCTGGTATATCGCGGCGAACAACACTTCAGGCAACTACAGCTTCAACGGCGAGATCACAGGCCGCGGCACGGTTGGACGCAACAATCCGATCAACGCGCTTGCCGACATGCTGCTCGGCGCCGTAAAAACAGCGGGCTATCCGATTCCGCAGATCCCCGTGAACCGCTACAACTACAACCTCGGCATCTTCTTCCAGGACGACTGGAAGGTGACGCAGAAACTGACGCTGAATCTCGGCGTGCGCTACGAGTTCGAGACCAATCAGGCAGTGAAGAACAACGTCTACTCGCGCCTGGATATGCGCACGGGAGACTTGCTGGTGGCGGGCCGTAATGCCACGCGCAATCTGAATCTCAATAACGACAAGGTCAACTTCGGGCCCCGCATCGGCATTGCGTATTCTCTCACTCCGAAAACGATTCTTCGAACTGGCTTCGGTGCGTTCTATTCAAACCTCTGGGTGAACAACGGCGAGATGGTCTCCTACACGGGATGGACGAACTCGCAGACGTTCGTGGATCAGGGCGTGGGACGCGCACAGCCGTTCGGCTTCGCGCAAGGATTCCCGGTCGACGGAGTCACTACCGCGGTGCCGGATCCCCTTGCGCTCTTCGCGGAAGCGACCGTGGCGAGGCCGCTGGCCGCTGGCGGATTCACATACGATCCTAACGGCAAGCTGCCGGTCAACTATCAGTGGAATGCCAGCGTGCAGCGCGAGGCAGGACTGAACACGGTGGTGGAACTGGCCTATGTCGCCAGCCGTTCCACCTATCTATCGCGTAACGTCCCGGCCAATTCGCTCACACTCGACCAGGCGGCGGCGGTTTCCATCAATCGCGTTCCCGCACAGCAGTTGCGGGCCTTCAACCGCATCGCGGGGTTCAACGCGATCCTCTATGATGGCCTCAGCCACTACCATTCGCTGCAGGCGAAGGCGACCCGCCGCTTCAACCGCGGCTTCAGTCTCGACGCGAACTACACCTACTCGAAGAACATCGACAATGCATCCACGCTTGGAGATTCCTTCCAGATTCCCTGGCAATTCAACGCCATCGAACGGGCCCTCTCGGGCTTCGATCGTACGCATTCGGTGGTGGCCGGCGTGATCTACGAGTTGCCATTCGGCAAGGGCCGGCGCTTTGCCAATTCGAACCAGGTAACTGGCTATCTTGTGGGAGGATGGCAGGTGAATGCGCTCTTCTCCGCATCGAGCGGGCTCCCGTTCACCATTACGCAGATCAACACCAACCTCGTGCTCTCGGCGCAGCGCCCGGACTTGATCGATCCAAACAATCCGGCGGGAGTGGTGGCAGGCACGGTGTTTGAAGGGGCGGCGCGCCGGTTCCTCATCGCGCCAAACGCCGCCGGCTTCCCATTCCGCGCTTCGTCCAACACGGGGCTCGGCAATCTGGGCCGCAACACGGGCCGTGAACCTGGCTTCGTCAATTGGAACGCATCGCTCTTCAAGGCGATTCCGATCAAAGAACGCCTGCGGTTCGAAGTGCGGTTGGAGGCATACAATGCCTTCAACACCGTGAACTGGCGTGAGCCCTCGAGCGCCAACATCGACAATGCAAACTACGGCATCATCACGGGCACTGCCCCGGCCAGACAGGTGCAGATCGGCGGTCGGCTTTCGTGGTAGCCGTACAATGAGGTAGCCGTACAATGAAACCAGCCGGCCGCACTCATGAGTGCAGGCCCGTTTGACAACGTTCCCATGCCAACCATCTACGACGTCGCACGCCGGGCCAATGTATCCACCTACACGGTTTCGGCGGTGCTGAATAAGAGCGCGAAGGTGAGCCCGGAGCTCACCCAGCGTGTGCTGAATGCCGCGCGCGACCTCGACTACACCATCAATCGCATCGCCAGCAGCCTGCAAACAAGGCGCACCATGACGCTTGGCATGCTGATCCCCGACATCGCCAATCCGTGGCTCGGGATGGTTGTGCGGGGCGTGGAAGATGTGTGCAGCCAGCGCGGGTATTCGTTGTTTCTTGGCAACACCTATGGCGATATCCGCAAACAGAATGAGTACCTCACCGTGCTCCGGTCCCGGCAGGTGGACGGGATCATTCTGTTCATGGCCGCGAATTCTGAACCCGAGCTTGCGCCGTTGCTCGGCGCCAGGACGCCGTTGGTGTTTGCCGGGCGCCGGCCGCGCACTCTCGAAGCCGACAGCGTCACGGCGGACAACAAGGTGGGCGCGCAACTTGCCATCGACCATCTGATCTCGCGTGGGCGCCGCCGCATCGCGATCCTCGTGGGAGAAGCGAGCCTCAACACCTCTCGCGACCGTGTTGCCGGCTGGCGCGCCAGCCATCGCAAGGCCGGGCTTCCGATTGACAAGTCACTTGTCAGTTACGGAGAGTGGACCACCGCCAGCGCACACGCGCGGACACTCGATATCTTCCGCCTGAGCGATCCGCCCGACGCGATCTTCGCCGCGAGCTTCCTTGTGTTGGTGGGCGTTCTGGATGCGCTGCGGGAACTGCGTCGCCGGGTGCCAAAGGATCTCGAAGTGATGAGTTCCGATGATTCCCGCTTGTTGGATGTCTTCGAGCCGCGCATTTCCGTGGTGGAGCAGCCGAGCTACGACATGGGCGCCGAGGCCGCACGTCTTCTGCTGGAGCGCATTGAGCAACCATCGCTGCCTGCGCGCCACATCGTGTTGCAGCCCGTGCTGAAGCTTCGCACTTAGCATCAACGAACGCCCAGGAACCCGGCGCCGATGTCCGTTTCCTATTGCGCAACGGCTCATCAATAGCGTTTACTGTTGAAGAGGCGCTGTTCCAACACCCATGCTCTACATCTCCGAGGTCTTTCAAGCCATCCAAGCCGAAGGCATGCTCGCCGGCGTGCCCTCCATGTTCATCCGGCTGGCGGATCCTTCGCTCCGTTGCACATGGTGCGAGATGCCGAAGATCACACCATGGAAGCTCGAAGGCATCGATGTGTATCTCGGCGCGCTCCTCTCCAACATCCGCAAGCAGTACGTTGGCCACGTGGTCATCACGGGCGGTGAACCGGTCAGCCATCCCGACATCGCCGAACTCTGCGCGGGACTCCGCGAAATCGAGCATCACGTCACCGTGGAGACTCCAGGATCGGCATTCCGCGAAATGAAGTGCGACTTGCTCAGCATCACGCCGAAGCTGCGAACTTCCGCGCCCGCCAAGAAGTCAAAAGCCAAAGGCGCAAAGGCCGAAGAGCCGCGTTACGACATCGACGCCATGCGCCAGCTCATTCAGGCAAACGGCTACCAATTGAAATTCCTCGTCCGCGATCGCGCGGAGATGGAAGAAGTGAAACAGATCGTGGATGAAATCCAGGCCGACCGCACCCGCGTGCTGCTCGTACCCGCCGCTTCAAAGCCCAAGGACCTCCGCGACCAGAGCGAATGGATCGTGGAAGCGTGCAAGTTCTTCAACTTCCGCTACGGCCAGGGCCTGCAGTCGCAGATCGCGCCGCCCAAGCCAGAGCCCGTGGTTCCCGTTCGGCAGATCACTTGGTATTGACCGAATCGCGCTTCCCCGCATGGCTCCGGACGAAGTGTCTCTTCAACTGAGATCCACACGGTCACGCGAGCTGGTCCATTGTGCGAGGGTTCCGCGCGTGTTGGACAGCATGACCTACAACCAAATCAAGAACCTCATCGTGCCGCCGGCCAAGCGCACGGCGCAGACCGTCCACAAGTGGGTGCAAAAGCTGCCAAACCTCGCGCTGGCGGGTGCGATCCTTCAAATCGGCTGGGCCATCCTCACCTATGATCTGACGAGAATCCTTGTGCTCGGGATGTTTTGTCCAATAGGGGTGCTGGTTTCGTATGGAATCCTGCTGGCCGCTTTGCTGGTTCTGCTTGCGGCCTACAACATTTATGCCAACCGTGAGGCGCTGGCGAAGGCGATGGTGGTACTGCTGGCGGAATTGTAGATGCGCCACCGCTGACTACTTCTTTCGGACCGCGGCCAGTGCGGCCGAGCCATCGAGTAGCGTCGCATCCGGCGCCTTCGACGCAGCATCGGCCCATTCCGCACAGTACGCCCGTATCGCCGCACCGGACAGCAGCCAGCCATGATTCATCAACACAAGCTGCTCGCCCTTGGTGAACACATCGAGATCGGTGCGGATATCGCCGATCGCCTCCAGCGTGCCACCGGTGTAACCCGTTGCCTTCGGCTCCAGCGGATACTCTTCAATGTTCGTCGCAATGCCCCAGAACGCGCCGCGATAGTCCTTACGGTCGAAGGCATCGATCAACATGCGGCGGCGTAGCGCACGCGACTGCCGGTCAATGATGTCACTCGCTCGCTTCAATCGCGACGCGATGTTGCCGCCGGGTTCGCCCTCCAGTCCGAACGGCGCACCCGCATCGGAACAGAACACGAAGTCGTGCTTCTTCCACACCGGCTCCAGCCCCATGTTGTCGTAGACGCCGCCATCGGTGAGATGCGCCTTCTTTCGCATCTCATCACGAGTCTCGCCATCGGGAAGATCGCCGAACTCCCACTGGCTCCCTTCAAGCTCCAGCACCAGCGGCGGAAACGCGAGCGGAAACGCCGACGATGCCGCCACCGCCATGCCAAGCGTCATCTCCGGCTTCCACGTGTAGCCCACCTGATAGTCGCCCATGCGCTTGCCGTCGAAGCGCCAGTTGACACCGGTTGCCAGATTCGTCGCGCAGAATACGAAGCGCGGGCCTCCCGCATTGAGAATGTCGCTCAACATCTGCATCGTCGCTCCGCCGAGCAATTCCGAATCGTACTCCTCGGCAAGCAGGTTCGTCGCCGAGTAGTCGTCCTTGGCAAGATTCCACCAGTTCCGCGGATCCAGCCGTCCCGTCAGCAGCGGATAGTTGCGAAGGTTCTTCGAGCAGAACTCGCGCACGGGCTGTTCTACTTCTTCCTCAAAGTTCGTGAAGATGCCCCCGGCGCCCTTCCGCAACCGTTGCCATCGCACCGCAAGCAATCCGTTAAGAATCGACCCGCCCGACACCGACGAGATCAGTGTCATCCGCGACAGCAGTCCAAGATCGTTCAGCCGGCGCAACACGCCGAGATGAAACAGCGTTGCGCGAAAGCCTCCGCCCGAAAGCGAGAGGCCGAGGGTAGCGTCCGTTGCCGTGAGCAGTTTCTGATCCATAGTGTTCCCCGATTAGTCTAAACGTTTTTACCAGCCGAAATCCTTCCACTCCGCGCGAGCCCTTTACTGTGCATGTTGGGATGAATGTCACAGCCGGGATCGACAAAGCGAATGCCCGAACCCCATCGGTCCGCCGTAAAGCCGCGCTAGACTGTTCCAATGCGTCACCTCCTGGTTCTTACCGCACTCGCGGTGTCGCTGCTTGCCTGGCAGCAGCCCGAGGATTCGAAGCCCCCCGAAAAGAAGAAGGACGAGGGTCTCATCCTCAAGTCCGATTCAAAAGTACAGTTCACTACCGAAGTGGGAACGTGGCTCTCACTCGATCTCTCACCCGACGGACAGACCCTCGTCTTTGACATGCTCGGTGACCTCTACACGCTGCCTGTCAGCGGCGGCGATGCCCGCAAGATCATCGGCGACATGTCTTTCGAGAGCCAGCCGCGCTTCTCGCCGGATGGCTCGCGCATCGTGTTTGTGAGCGATCGCTCCGGCAGCGAGAACCTCTGGACAGCGAAGCCCGACGGCACGGATATCAAAGCCCTCACCAAAGGCCGCGGCACTTCCATGGTGAACTTCGCATCGCCATCCTGGACGCCCGACGGGCAGTACGTGATGGCCTCGAAATCCGAGCGTGGCATCGGAATTCATCACGTCTTCCTCTATCACATCGACGGCGGCACCGGCGTTTCGCTGGGACCTCCGCCGCCAACGCCTCCCGCACCGGGTTCCGGTCCTCCGCCACAAACTGCTCCGAACAAGATGGGCGCGGTGGCTTCCAAGGACGGCAAGTATGTCTACTTTGCGCAACGCAACGGCGCCTTCACTTACAACGCAAGCTTTCCCCTCTGGCAGATCATTCGCTTCGATCGCGAAACCGGCGAAACCGCCACCATCACGAATGCACAAGGCAGCGCGTTCCGTCCGCTGCTTTCGCCCGACGGCAAATACATGGTCTACGCCACGCGCCGCAAGCAAGGCACCTCGCTGCGTGTTCGCGACCTCGAATCGAAGGAAGAACGCTGGCTCATCCACAACGTGACTCGCGATGATCAGGAAGCCCGCGCCACTCGCGACGTCTTCCCCGGCTACGCGTTCCATCCTGATGGCAACTCGCTCTTCGTCACCAAGGATGGCAAGATCCAGCGCGTCGACTTCCTCAGCGGCCAAGCCACCGTCATTCCATTCCGCGTCAACGTCGACATCGACATCGCACCGCGCGTCTACTCCGAATATCGCGTCGACGATTCTCCCGACGTCACCGCGCGCCTCATTCGCTACCCGAAGCTCTCGCCTGACGGCAAGCAGGTGGCGTTCACCGCGTTCAACAAGGTGTATGTGATGGACGCCGCAGGTGGCGCCCCGCGGCGTCTCACCAACGGCACAACCGGCGAGTTCCAGCCAGTGTGGTCGCCCGACGGCCAGCAAATCGTCTACGCAACATGGACCAACCAGGGCGGGCATCTCTACGCAGTGCCCGCGGCGGGCGGTACGCCCTCGCAACTCACGCGCCGTCTCGCACTCTATACGCAGCCGGTGTTCACACCCGATGGTTCGAAGATCGTGTTCCTCACCGCGCCCGTCGATGAGCAGTTGCTTTCGAACCCGCATGAACACGAGTTCCAGTCACCCGAGGAAGCCGCGCTTCACGGTCACGAAGGCGAAATCACAGGAGTCGGCTCGCGGGCACTCTATGAGCTGCGATGGATTCCTTCAGCCGGCGGCAACTCCATCTACATCGCCGCGGCGCAAGGCGGGCGCGGTCCCCATTTCACATCCGCTGGCGATCGAATCTACTTGACCACCTTTCAAGGACTCTCTTCCGTGCGGCTGGATGGACTCGATCGCCGCACGCATATAAAGATCACCGGTACCGGCGCACCGCCGAATCCCGCGTCCGCTTCCGACATGAAGATCTCGCCCGACGGCACTCGTGTGTTCGCGGAAGTGCAAGGCAAACACTATCTGGTGACGATGCCCAAGACAGGCCGCGAGACCGTGAATGTCAGCGTCACCGGCACCTCCGCTGGCGTGCCGGTGAAAAAGATGTCAGCCGAAGGTGGCGACTTCCTCGCATGGAGCGCCGATGGCAAGATGGTCACCTGGAGTTGGGGCCGCAAATTCTATCGTCAGCCGATCGACAGCACAACTCCACAGAGTTCGGAGATCCTGATCACGCAGCCCCGTTCGAAGCCATCGGGCTCCGTGGTGTTGCGCGGTGCGCGCATCGTCAGCATGCGCGGCGATGAAGTGATCGCGAAGGGCGACATCGTTGTCACAGGCAATCGCATCGCGGCGATTGGCGCGTCTGGAGCCGTCGCGATCCCGGCCGGCGCGAAAACCATCGACATCACAGGCAAGACCATCGTCCCAGGCCTTGTCGATGCGCACGCACACATGTGGCCACCACGCGATGTGCATCAAACGCAGGTCTGGCAATATCTCGCGAACCTCGCGTACGGCATCACCACCACTCGCGATCCGCAAAGCTCCACCACCGATGTTTATGCCTACGCCGATCTCGTCGAAACCGGTGAAATTCTGGGACCTCGCATCTTCACCACAGGTCCAGGCGTCTTCTCGCAATCGGGCGTCGATGATCTCGAATCGACGAAGAACTACATCAAGCGCTACAAAGAGGCCTATCAGACGATGACGCTGAAGCAATACGTGGCGGGCGATCGCATCGTGCGGCAATGGGTGGCGCAGGCCTGCCGGGACAACGGCATCACGCCCACCACCGAAGGCGCGCTCGACCTGAAACTCAATCTCACACAGATGATCGACGGCTTCACCGGGCACGAACACTCGCTTCCAATCCAGCCGCTCTACAAGGACGTGACGGAGTTCGTCGCCAAGGCGAAGATCTTCTACACTCCCACCATTCTCGTTGCCTACGGTGCGCCATGGACCGAGAACTACTGGTTCCAGAACACTGACGCCGCAACCAACGAGAAGCTGCGCCGCTTTGTGCCGGCCGAAGTTCTGGATGGCATGGTGCAGCGCCGCAGACAATGGTTCCGGCCCGAGGAGTATGGTCACAAAGGCATCGCGAAAGGCGTGGCCGACGTGGTGCGCGCCGGCGGACGCGCGGGACTCGGCGGACATGGCCAATTGCAGGGGCTCGGTGCGCATTGGGAGTTATGGTCGATTCAGTCAGGCGGTCTCACGCCGCACGAAGCACTGCGCATCGCGACGATGCACAGCGCCGAAGCCATTGGACTGCAGAAAGACGTCGGCTCTCTCGATGCCGGAAAGCTTGCCGATCTCATCGTTCTCGACAAGAACCCGCTGGACAATATCCAGAACAGCACGTCGGCGCGCTACGTCATGAAGAATGGCGAATTGTTCGATGCGAACACGCTCGCCCAGGTCTGGCCGGCCGCAAAGGAGTTGGAGAAGCCCTATTGGTGGGGACGCGAGTAGAACTCGCGATCAGAATCGCGGCACAGGATTCGATAGACTACTAAGCATGCTGCTGGGCTCCCTGAAGTCCCGATACGTGTATGCCGCCGTGCTTGGTTTGCCGCTGATGCTCTCTGCGCAGGAGGACGGCGCGGCATACTTCGAAAAGAACGTGCGCCCGCTGTTCGTCGAGAAATGCATGGCCTGCCATGGATCGGGCAGCGCCCCGGCGATGAGCGGATTGCGCATGGATAGCCGCGAATCACTACTCAAGGGCGGCACGCGCGGACCGGCCATCGTCACCGGGAAACCGCAGGAGAGTCTGCTGCTGCGCGTCGTCCGCCATAGCGAAGGCGCGGTGAAGATGCCTCCGGGCAAGAAACTCGCCGACGCGGAAATCGTCGCACTGGCCCGCTGGGTGGAGATGGGAGCACCTTGGGGAAAGCAGGTGGCGCCGGTCGCGGCCGCGAAGCACTGGTCTTTCCTCGCTCCACAATCGCCGCCAGTTCCCGTGGTGAAGAACACCGCCGCGGTCCGCAACCCGATCGATGCTTTCGTACTTGCACAGCTCGAACAGAAGAACCTCAAGCAGGCGCCGCTTGCAGACAAGCGCACTCTGATACGCCGTGCAACCTACGACTTGACGGGCCTGCCGCCCACGCCCGCCGAAGTGCAAGCCTTCCTCAACGACAATTCCGCCGACGCTTTCGCCAAGGTAGTAGACCGTCTACTGGCTTCGCCTCGCTACGGAGAACGATGGGGACGCCACTGGCTCGACGTCGCGCGCTACGCCGATTCCAACGGCCTTGATGAGAACCTCGTTTACAAAAACGCATTTCGCTATCGCGACTACGTGATCCAGGCGTTCAACAAGGACAAGCCCTACGACCAATTCGTAAAGGAGCAACTGGCCGGCGACCTGATGCCCGCCGCGGATGATCAAACCAACTTCGAGCGTTGGACCGCCACCGGATTCCTTTCGCTGGGCGCGAAGATGCTTGCCGAAGATGACCCCGTCAAGATGGAGATGGACATCATCGACGAGCAGCTCGACACCACGGCTCGCACCTTCATGGGCCTCACCATCGGCTGTGCGCGTTGTCACGATCACAAGTTCGACCCCATTCCACAAGCCGACTACTACGCCATGGCAGGCATCTTCAAGAGCACGAAGACCATGGAAAACTTCCGCGTCGTAGCCAAGTGGCACGAGCATGTCCTGGCGCCCAAGCATGACCGCGACCGCCTCGCCGCCCATGAAGCGAAGATCGAGGACAAACGCAAGGAATCGGCCAGCGTCACCCGTCGCGAAAACGAGAAGATCGTCGCGGCCGTGCGCCAGAAGATCGGCGCCTACCTGCTTGCCTCCCATGAAGTCGCCGAGTCCCAGCGTGTTCCTCTCAAGCCCGTCGCATCACCGCCGCCCTCCGCCATCGTTCGCGAAGCAGGCACCTTCGATCAGGGCAACGTGCCGAAGCAACTCGAGAAGAAAAAGCCGAACACATCGAAAGAAGCGAAAGCGCCTCACTACGCGGAGTATCGCATCCGGATCGCCACCGCCGGCGATTATCAAATCGACATCGCCGAAGAAGAAAAGGGACGCGGCACCGCGGATCTGCGGATCGACGGTGAGTTGGTGAAGCGTGGCGAGCCGCCCGTGGAGAATCGCGAAGCATCACCCGAGGAAGGCGGCTGGTCCGCGCTTGGCGTCTTCCCGTTGAAAGCTGGCGAGAACGTGATCCGCCTGGAGCACCGCGCGCGCTTCCCTTATTTCGAGAGGCTGCGCATCGCCCCAAGCCCGTTCACGGCAGGCAAGCCAGCGCCGCGCACCACGGTCCAGATCGCACGCAGCCACGGCATCAATCCGAGCGTGCTGGAACAACTCGTGGAGCACCTCGATCGCTCACAAGGCGCTTCGGCATCGGAGCTGCATGCGTTCGAAACGTTCGGCCAGCAGAACGCCACGCCGTGGACATCCCCCGTCGCGAAACTGTTTTCCGCTGACCTGATGAAGAGCCGTGCCTCCATCGCGGACCGATATCAGGAGTTGTTCACGCAAGCGTTGACGCAATGGGAGGCTCTGCCGCAAGAGACACGCAAGAAATCGGATGCTACGTTGCAGGATCCCGGACTGGAAGCATTGCGCAAGCTGCTCTTCGAGAAGTTCGGCCCGTTCCGCGCACCCGACGACGCCCGTCAGTACTACAGCGCGGATGCCATCGCCGCACTCAACACCATCGAGAAGGAACAGCGCGACCTCGAAGCCGCCACACCCGACTATCCGCGCGCCATGGGCGTTTGTGAAAACGAGAAGATCACTGACCTGCCCGTGCACCTCCGGGGCAGCCACTGGTCGCTGGGACAAATGGTGCCGCGTGGCTTCATTCGCTCCGTCTCCACGCGCGAACTCCCTTCCCTGGGAACGCAATCGAGCGGTCGTCTCGAACTCGCGCAATGGCTCACATCGAACGATCATCCGCTCACCGCGCGCGTCATGGTGAACCGCATGTGGCGCTGGCATTTCGGCAAAGGCATTGTGCCTTCGGTGGACAACTTCGGAAGGCTCGGCGAGAAGCCCACCAATCAGCCACTGCTCGACTGGCTTGCACTGCGTTTCATTGAGAGCGGTTGGTCCATGAAAGCGATGCATCGCATGATGATGCTCTCAAACACGTATCAACTTGCCAGTACCTTCGATGCGAAGAACACCGAAGCGGATCCCGAGAACACTTTGCACTGGCGCATGAGCCGCCGCCGTCTGGAAGCGGAGGCGATTCGCGATGCCATCATGGCCGTGTCGGGTCATCTCGACACAGCGGGCGGCGGCACCATCATGAAGTACAAGGACCGCCAATATGTCGCCAATACCTCGCGCCGCGGCGACATCGACTACGACCGCAACCTGCGCGCCGTCTACATTCCCGTGGTGCGCAGCTCCATGTACGAAGTGTTCTGGGCGTTCGACCTTCCCGATCCATCAACGCCGAACGGTGATCGCGACTCAACGGTCGTCGCGCCCCAGGCGTTGTTCATGCTGAATGGCTCCGTGGTCTTGAAGCATTCGAAGTTGCTGGCCGAAGCACTGCTGGCCAATCACGGTCCCGATGATGCGTCGCGCGTGCGCGAACTCTACGAGCGCGCATTGTCGCGGCCGCCGACGGCGAGCGAGACCGATCAGGCGCTGACGTTCCTTTCGCGGATGGAGCGGGCTTTCGAGGCAAAGCCGGAAGCCGAACGCCGCGTCGCCGCATGGCAGAGCCTGTCCAAAGCGCTGATCGCATCGAATGAATTTATCTATCTGAACTAAAGGGCATCGAATGAACCGGCACTGGAATCCCCTACAAAGAATGTCGCGGCGTGAAATGCTGCGAGTGTCAAGCGCGGGCTTCGGCGGTCTGGCGCTTGCCGGCTTGCTCGGCGAAGAGGCTCGCGCGGCGACGGCCGGCAAGGCGGAGAGCCCACTCGCCGTGAAGCAGCCTCACTTTGCGGCGCGAGCCAAGCGCGTGATCTTCCTGTTCATGCACGGCGGTCCTTCGCAGGTGGACACCTTCGACTACAAGCCACTTCTCAAGCGGGATCATGGCAAGCCCCTGCCGTTTGCGAGGCCGAAAGTGGTATCGAGCGAGACTTTCAACCTGCTCCAATCACCATGGGAGTTCAAGCAACATGGGCAAAGCGGAGCGTGGGTAAGCAGCCTGTTCCCGGAGATCGCAAAGAAGGTGGACGACATCTGCTTCATCCGGTCGATGTATGGCTCCAACTCGCGGCACGGCGGCGCGCTGCTCGAGTTGCACACAGGCAGCGACACGTTCGTGCGGCCGAGCATGGGATCGTGGGTCACCTACGGTCTCGGCAGCGAGAACCAAAGCATGCCGGGCTTCGTCACCATCTGCGCCACGCAGAGCCATGGCGGCGCAAACAACTACAGTTCGGCATTTCTACCCGCGCCCTATGCGGGAACGCCGGTAGGGACAGTGGGTGTGCCCGCGAAGGACGCGAAGATTCCATTCATCGCCAACGAAACGCCGCGCCCCATTCAACGCATGGAGATTGACTTCGCACAGCAGTTGAACCGGCAGCAGCTCGAAACCACTGGCCCGGATCGCGCGCTGGAAGGCCGCATCGAGTCGTTTGAACTTGCCTTTCGCATGCAAGCCGAGGCGCCCGAGTTGCAGGATCTGGCGGGCGAGAGCAAGGCAACGCTCTCGTTGTATGGCATCGACAACCCGGTCTCCGAGGACTTCGGCCGTCAGTGTCTGATGGCGCGGCGGCTGTCGGAACGAGGCGTCCGATTCGTGCAGGTGAGCCACACCTATAAGTGGGATCAGCATGCGCAGCTTCGCCGCGATCATGAGCAGAACGCCCGTGAAGTGGACCAGCCCATCGCGGGTCTGCTGCATGATTTGAAGACGCGCGGATTGTTGAAGGACACGTTGGTGTTGTGGGGCGGCGAGTTCGGCCGGACGCCGACGGCACAGGGCTCCGATGGCCGCGATCACAATCCCGAAGCATTCACCATGTGGCTTGCGGGCGGTGGCGTGAAGCCGGGCTTGCAGTATGGCGCGACCGATGACTACGGCTATTATTCGGTGCACAACAAGGTCCACTTTCACGATCTGCATGCGACGATGCTGCACCTGCTCGGCCTGGATCACCTGAAGCTGACGTATCGTTATGCCGGCCGCGACTTCCGCCTCACGGACGTGCACGGCAACGTGGTCAAAGACATCTTCGCGTGACGGCAGGCTGTTGAGGTGATCCGTTGCTTAATCTCGTCGCGGCTGCATTCGAAGATGGATGGGCATTCGTCCGCCATGCCGGCAAAGTCCTGTTGGTCAAGCCCCCTTACCGGGATGGGGATCTAGATCTGGATGAGGTGCGCGGCGAACTGATTGAATCCGCAGTGACAAAGCACGGATTCCAGATGGTTGAGAGGGAGTTCGAGGATTGGACGGAACTGATCGAATTTCTGCGCAGCGAACTGACGAAGATCCGCCAATACCGAACGGAGCGAATCAGCGACGCCGATCTGGTGGCAGAACTCTTGAAGGACGCACCGTTGGAAGTGTTTATCGAGTTCCTTCAGCGTGCTGGGTCCGATGGAATCGGGTGCAAAGACGCTACTCGCTTTAACACCACACTACAGCCGCCGAGGCTCCAGCACAAAGCGTTCAATCGCGATCTTGGCGCTGCGGAATGCTCGCTTGCGGCCAAGATGAAACCGCACCTGTAACTCGTCGAACCGCTGAATGCTCGCTGAAGGCGGAATCCGAAAAGTCAGTTGATCACGAACCGGCGCGCTCTTGCCTCCTACCGGGGCCACCGACTTCACCTTCTCACGGCCCAGCGCCAACAGCGGCCTGCCCTCCAACAACGTATCGATGAGATTGAGTTCCATCTCCACCGATCCCGGAGGCCGATCAGCATTGCGGATCATCACCCGGATACTCGAACAGCAGGATAGATTCACAGGCCGCGTCAAATGCTGCCGCCCCTCCATCACCAGCGGATGATAATCCGGCGCACGGAATGTCTCCGTGTCCGGATGGCCATGCAGGATCACCGATTTCTCCGGCGGCCGTTTCGCGGGATAGCGGTAGAACCAATACACGCCTTCAAACGGAATATCGAGAGGTCCAACGGACTCCGTCGCCAATGGCGAGAGATACGACGAGGGAACCGGCGCGACCAGTTTCGTCACCTGCAGCTTGGACTCCGCCACCAGGATGACACCGGCATGCATGTCGCGGAACATCTCGCCTCTGCCCTGCCCTTTGGCCTGCTGGTTTCGAGACCCACCTCCCCAGCCGAACGGCCATCCGATTCCGGGCACCGGCAGAAAATAGGGAATCAGCCCAAGCGCGGCCATCAGCGTCGCCACGGCCATGGACCATGCGGGACGGCGTTTGCGCACAGCCTGCCCGCGCAGCAGCAACATGGTGAGCGACGCAAGCGCCAAACTCAGCAGGCCCACCATCCAGAGCCCCCGCCTCCAGTGCCACGCAACGAAACTCCACTGCAGCAGAATCGCGATGATCAACGACGGGATGAACTGATGGAATGCCGAGACCGGCCTCGGAAACAGAAACATGTCTCTTTGTTGGATGGCCGGCGCTTCTTGCGCCATGGCCGGCGGGCCCAGGAACTCGCGGTAAAGGCGCACCACGCTGATGCTTGCGATGATCGAAAAGAACGCTCCGCTGATCAGATGGAAGCGGAGAAACACTGCGGCGGGAACAAACCATGCGGCAGTCGCGGCCACGGGCACGAGCGCGGCGAAAAAGGCTCGCCGTCCCTTCGGCGCGCGCGCGAGCCGGCGCACCAGATACACCATGAGCCCAGCAGCCGCACAACTCAGCAGGATCCAGAAGAAGGCGGTCGCGGGAACCTGCCACCATGCGTTGAAACGCGGCCTGCGGCCCAATCCGAGCACCGCGGCGACAGTGGCGGCAGCGATCAACGCGGGCGCCAGCAACACCCATGCCGGGACTCTCCGTAGCGGCAACTCCGGCTGTTCGTCCATCGCACACTGCTCCCTCGTCGAAGAACTACTTCCCAGGATAGAGTGATACCTGCTCCTCAGACGCTGAATTATTCCGGAAAGTGCCCAAGCCTACTTACTTTTTTCGCGCAAAGCCGCGATGTGTGCAACCACGAACAATCGGGCAGCGTCACAAGGCCAGCTATGCCGCAGCCTAAGACGTTGGTTTCCACCGCAGCGGCCGTCGCGGCGCTGTACTTCGCCGTCACCTCCGGCCCCGCTGTCGCGCAAGCGGTCCGCGCCACGCTGGTTCGAAGCGCCGATGAGCGTGGACGCAATCCCTACGAATCCACTGTTCAATTCAACCAATTCCTCAACGGCCAGTTCCGGAACCTTTGCTTCCCGAGTTCTTGCGGTGTCCTTTTCGCGCCGGTTCCCGAAGGCAAACGCCTCGTGCTGGAGAACATCACTGGCCTGCTTCGCATCAATGGCCGCGTCCGCTTCCTGGCGCTTGCCTCCGATCGTGGCGAAAATCCGCATCTCAACGTGCTCCCGCTCTCAGGAACCTACTCCACGGATCTGCCTGGCAGCGGCTTCAACTCAGACGTCTACTTATTCAATGAACAGATCCGCGGCTACATTGAGCCGGGGCAGACGCCTCTGCTGTCCATCGTCGGCGATGCCATCTTCGCCTTCAACCGCGGCCAGTTCTCGCAGGTCAAGCTGACCGGCTACCTCGTCGATCTCGAACCGTAAGCATCGCAGCCGCACGCCGCCGGCGCAGAGAGCGTTGAGGTTCGATACACTCGATAGTTTCATGGCGCTTGATCCGGTACGAACACTCATTGCACGATGGCCCGAAGGCCGTCCGGAAGATGTGGCCTTGTTGAAGTCCTGCGGCGTGGAAGCAGTGATGGAAGAGGATGCCGCACCGCTCGCCACTGCGCTGACGAACGCGGGTGTTGCGGTGTACCCGAAGAGCGCGATTCCGCATGTGGTGAGCGAGGGACTTTGGCCCGGCATTCGAGGCGAGCCCCGGCCTCGGGATCGCGACGAAACCTCCAGCGCCAGCCGTGAGCCTTGGGTGGACGGGAACAGCTACCTGGCTTACTTCGAGCGTGCTTTGCATCCCGACCGTCCGGCTGTGCTCGGCTATCGAGCCAACAAGGATGCTGGCCTCGAAGAGTCGCGCATCGTTCCCTTTGAGTCATTGGAGATCGCCTATGCCGAAGCGCGCATGGCTGGCGGCAACTACCTGTTGTCGTTCGACCCGCGTTATCGCGAGGCTCTGCGTGCGGGCGATGCCAAAGCAAAAACGGCCGCCGAGTCGCTGGCGCGCACGCATCGCTGGCTCAAGAACGTGGAGCCGTTGCTGGGCAAACCTGTGCTTCCGGCGGTGACAATGCTTGTCGAACCGGGCGACACGCTGGAGCTTGCCAATCTTTCTTACCGGCGTGGCGTCAGCCCGAAGCTGGTCGCGCTGGCGCGATTGCCAAAGCCCGCACCGGATCGGATCCTGGTGCTCTCCGCCGCAAACTTCGAAACCGTTCCGGCTGCAGTGTATGACCACGCACGGGCGGGGTCCACGGTTGTCATCGACATCAAACCCCATCCCTCCTGGAAGCTTCTCAAGAAGGAGAACGACCGTAGCGTCTACGGGCTCGGCAAGGGACAGGTGGTGGCCTATCATGATCGTGTCCTCGACCCCAGTGAGTATGGTCTCGACCTGAACGATCTCGTGACCTACCGCCGGCGTCCGGTTCGCATCTGGAACGCGCTGGCTGCGATCGCGATTGGAACGGAAGCGCCGAAGCCCGGCGATGCTCTGCTGCACCTGGTGAACTACGGTGCGAAGGTTGACCAGGATGTGCAGGCGCGCGTGCAAGGCCACTTCACGAAAGCGACGCTGTTGCGGCCGGAAGACCCGGCGGCACGCGATCTGAAGATCAACAAGCGAGGCACGACCAGCGAGGTGTTTCTTCCGGATCTGCTTCACGTGGCCATCGTTCACTTCCAGCGGTAGCGCTGCTTCGTTACCCTCGAAAGAATTTTCACCGGCCCTGTCCGGTTCCTCCTGGCGCCGTCGCCAAGATAAGTGCGGGCAATTCATCCGGCGATCCAGGATCAGTGCCTGACACACCATTATCGTCGTGGCGCCGTCATCTGGCGCTGACGCGCGAAAAAACAAAACTACCCAAAAATGTTTCGGAGGAACCATGTTTGTAAGAACGAGTGTGCTTCTGCTCATCGCCACAGGTGGCGCATGGGCGCAATACACATGCCCCACACCGGGCGCCCTTTCGGGCGGCAACGGCTCGATCGGCGGCATCAACGACGGCGCGGAACTCAAACTCACAACAAGCTGGTATGACCAGGCTACGGAGACACTCCAGGTACCCGCGCTCACCTACATCGGCAGTTGTTCGGTCCGTATCCAGGGCATGATCCCGTGGGAGAAAACACCTGGGCGGTTCATCGTTGAGGTGCCGCTGAGCCTCACATCGCCTCAATGGGCCGGCAATGCGATTCATCAGGGGCTGCGCCTTTCGCAGATCCCCTACATCGCGGCATTGACCGATCCGCACCGCGTGTACAAGCCACTGGTCTTCGAACTAATCGACAACGCGACACAAGTAGTGATGGTCTCCCTCAAGATCGTGATTGTCGACAAGCGCCCCTTCACGCAACTGACGGCGCTCTCCACCAGGAGTGGACGCATCACCAATTCGGCCGCTATCGAACTCACCCGGACCGGCGCCGACAAGCTGGAACGCGTCATGACCGGCGTGCTGCCGCAACCCAACAAGGCCGCCTTCGACGCCTCCCTCACCGCGAGGTTTCAGAACACAGTGCAGGTGGTAACACCCCCAACGCTGTACACGTCCGGCTCGAAGGCATGCGTGCCTCTAACGAGCGTCGACCCCGACTTCCTGAACACCAGCGCTTACGCGGCAGCGATCACACTGTCAGCCTTCTCGTACGGCGCATGGAAAACCGCGGATGAGATTTGCCAGAAGGCTGGTCCGCTTGGCTCGCCCAGTTGCACTGTCGCCAATTCGATTTGCGTCCGCGACGTGACTCCCAGTGCAGCGAACTTCGAACTCTGCACTGAAAGGATCTCCGGCAGCGGCAAGTCGCTCACTATGGAGAAGGTGGAATCCACCGACTTGTCCATCACGAGCGCAGCACCACTGACGTCGCGCATCATCACCGGACGGCTGGACGCCACCGTTGAAGGCTCGCTCGATGATCTGTTCATACGTTGGTCCGACAACCACGCGGGTTGCGTCGTGCGGCCGACAACCCACCTCTCGGCAAGTGATCAGGTCCGGTCCGCGATTCTCGCGTGGAGGAAATGCGAGGGCCTGGAAGCCGACGCGACAAGCGCCTTGAGCAACTCGATCAATCACAATCTCTACCCCTACATGGAGGCTCTCACCACAACCGCCACGGCAACGCTGCCTCTGTTCACGCTTGCCGCGGGGAAGCCGCTGAACGCAGAGAAGGGCGCATGCTCTTCCTTCAAGACGCACGTTGAGACGTTGCTCAATCTGTACTACCCGGCGGTGCAGTCAGCGCTCGATACGTCCTGGCTGAGTCAGCACAGTTTGGGAGCCGACGACGTGACTTCGCGATGGGAGATGGGAGCGAATGAAACGATGGCCGACGTGGACCTGACCATGTCGCCCGGCAATGTGATGCAGCGTTCGAATGATCGCTTCTGGATCTACTACCACACCGAGACGGATGTTCCGACCGGTGCGCCGGCGTCCAACTACCATGCCCTTCCCTTTGAGTTCCCCTGCGTCGACACACCGGCGGGAGTACCGGCGGTATTCCCATGTCTTCCGGGTCAGAGCAGATTCGGCACGCAGTTTGATGCATCGTACACGGTGACCACCAATGCGCTGAACCAGGTACTGCGGACGCGCCACAATAAACTGGCGTTCACCGCATCTTACAATGATCTCGGCTTACCGGCGCCTGCGGGAAAGTCCGGTTCTGATATGTGGCAAGTGGATGGAACGTGGCTTTCCGCGCTCTTCCCCGCACTCTCCGAATTGGGCAACACGAGACTGCGCCTCAAGCTGGAACCACTGAACACACCCTTCACGGTGATGCCTCCGGATCCGAAATACTATCTCGTCGCCGGTGCGGGATCGAACAACTTCGATCCGACGGGCCGTTCGCCACTCACCTACCAGGTTGCACAGTACAAGGTGATTCTGGAGGGCGATCAACCCGGCCCCAATGGCAGCCGGATCTGGGCACTGTTCTTCGTGGACATGTACGATCCGGATTTTCAACTCAGCTTCAGCACGGTCAACAATCAGAATGTTCTGTTGCCGTCGTACGGAAGGAAGTCGTCGATCTGGCGGATGGTGCAAAGCCAGTTCACCGGTTGTCCAGCGGCTCCCTTGGGTGACCCCGCGAAGTGCGGAAACCGGCTGCTGGACCTGGTGGCCGCCGCAACTCAGCCGAAGCTCGACACGCTCATGCTGGAGATGATCAGCGGCTATCCGGCGCCGCAGTTCTTTGATGGACGCGGCAAGACGACACAGACACGCAAGTTCAAACAATTCGACAAGTATCAGGAGGTGCAGGTGATCACGTTCTACGGCAACCTCGAGTAAGCATCGCTTGTCCCTCGGAAGCTGCGTTTCCTGAGCGGCTCAAGGCGGCTGCTCCCAGTAGCGCCGCGGGCGCGCCGGGAGATCAAGTGGAGCGGCGTCCACGGAACTGCGCCGCTCCAAAGGCGTCCACTCGATAGGGGGCGCGGCAGGCCCGGGCATCGCTTGGCAAGGTAGGGAGTCGCGTGTAAATGCGAAACGCCCCGCTTTCACTCGGGGCGTTTCGTTCGATCGAAGATGTGCGCGCGGTCTACTTCAGGATCTTCACGCGAATGTTCTTGTAGTGAATGGTGGAACCGGGATCGTGGCCTTGCAACGCAAACGTGCCATCGGAAAGCACACGCCCCGGCGAGCCCTTCGGTCCCGTCCATCCATCGGGCTGGGTCCATTCGGTGATGAGCTTGCCGTCGACGTAGACCTTCACGTCCTTGTCCTTCACCACGATGTGTTCGGTGAACCACTTGTTGTCCTCAGCGACCTTCGCGCTCTGATCGCGAACCATGTAGAGGCTCGCGGTCTTGCGCTGATCCTTCTCGAAGGTGTTGTTCACTTGCACTTCGAAGCCCTTGTCGGGCCAGCCCTTCTCCAGATAGGCCGTGTGGAAGTAGATGCCCCCGTTCGAATTGGGCAAGGTCATGACATCCACTTTCAGTTCGAAGTTCTTGAACTTGCCCTTATTCACCGGGCCGGTGTAGTAGAGATGGCAGCGCGGTCCAACGGCGACAATGGCGCCATCCTTCACACTGAATGTTCCTTCGTTCTCCTTGGCCTTCGTCCAGCCGTCGAGATCCTTGCCGTTGAACAGAGACTTGAATCCCTTTTCCGGCTTGTCCGCGGCGGCGAGCAGAGCCCCGCAGGTGAGCAAGAGAAATGTTTGGCGTAGCATCACTCAACGATTGTACCGGGTTCGCGCACAGGCGGCGCATGGCAGGCGATAAAATGGCCGCTTGCGATGCAAGCACTCTCCATGAAAACCATCATCCTCTTGTTCGCGGCGATGTCCATGCTGTGTGGCGCCAAACCGAATGTGATCGTGATTCTCACCGACGATCAGGGCTATGGCGATCTATCGAGTCATGGCAACCCGGTGCTAAAAACGCAGCACATGGACAGGCTGCGGGCGGAGTCCGTGCGCCTCACCGATTTTCATGTGATGCCGATGTGCACACCGACGCGCGGCCAGTTGATGACGGGACGCGATGCACTGATCAACAGCGCGATGAACGTATCCAGCGGACGAACGTTGCTGCGCCGCGACTTCCCCACGATGCCCGAGATCTTCCGCAATTCCGGATATCGCACGGGCTTGTTCGGCAAGTGGCATCTCGGCGACTCGTATCCTTACCGTCCCCAGGACCGGGGATTTGAAGAGTCGGTGTGGTTTCCGTCCTCGCACATCGGCTCGACCTCCGACGCCTGGAACAACGACTACTTCGATGACCGCTACCGGCACAACGGCAAGCTGGAGCAGTACCGCGGCTATTGCACCGATGTGTTCTTTGAGGAAGCGATGAAATGGATGAAGGCGAGGCATGCGGCCGGTGAGCCGTTCTTCACCTACATCGCGACGAACACACCGCACGGCCCGCTGTTTGTCGAGGACCGCTATCGCAATCTCTATTCGGGCCAGCCGCGAAACGTCGCGAGTTTCTTCGGCATGATCCACAACCTGGACGACAATCTCGGGCGCCTGGAAGCGATGCTGCGCGAAACCGGGATGCGCGACAACACGATTCTCATCTTCCTGACGGACAACGGCGGCACTGCCGGCGTGAACCTGCACAATGCCGGCATGCGAGGCCGCAAGATCACGCTCTGGGATGGCGGACATCGTGTTCCGTTTTTCATCCGTTGGCCCGAAGGCAAGTTGACCGGAGGGCGCGACGCCGGCGAGTTGGCGATTGTACAGGATGTGCTTCCGACGCTGATCGAGTTGTGCAGTCTGCGGGCTCCGGCCGGGGCGCAGTTTGATGGAGTGAGTCTTGCGCCGCTGCTGCGCGGCACGACCAAGCATCTTGCCGATCGCATGGCGGTGATTCAGTTCAGCCGCATGAATGCCGCGCGGCCGCAGTGGTCCGATGCAACAGTGCTTTGGAGGAAGTGGCGGCTGGTCTCAAACAGCGCGCTCTATGATGTGGCGAAGGATCCGGCGCAGCAGCACAACATGCTCGCGGAGTTCCCCGAGATCGCGGCGAAGATGCGTGCGCACTATGACCAATGGTGGAGCAAGGTGACGCCGCGCTTGGATACGTTCCTGCCGGTACACATTGGCTCGGATCAGGAGAACCCCACGTTGCTTTCGCCAACGGAGTGGGCCGATTCATTCTTCGATCAGGGCGTGCAGATCCGTGCGGGTGAACGGCGGAACGGGCAGTGGCATGTGCTGGTGGAGCAGGATGGCGAGTACGAGTTCGTGCTGCGCCGTTGGGCTCGCGAAGTGGATGTGCCGATGCGCGCGGGACTGCCCGCGCATCAAGGGGAGGTCGGACAGTATCCGGCGGGTGTCGCACTGCCAATCGCGAAGGTGACCCTCCAAGCGGGCGGCCGAAAACTGACTCGCGCCATCGGTGCGGATGATCGCGAGGCCGTATTCACGCTGCCGTTGCAGGAGGGCCGCATCCTCGTGCAGACGTGGTTTCACGATGAGCAGAATCAGGAGATCAGCGGCGCGTATTACGTTTACGTGACGCGCAAAACGCCCCGGCGCTAAGCCCATTCGATGACACATCGCTCCCGCCGGATCCAGCTTCAAGTTCCATGAGCGGGGATCTCGCCCCGCTCTGATGCTGAACTCGGACCGCTGGCGGCTATGGCTGACTCTGGCTATGTCTCGGGTCAATCAGTTCCCGCTTCCCACCCACAAACAGCTATCCGAACAAGAAGCTATCGATCTTGTCTTGGATCCAGCCGCCAGTATTGTACTGGTCCTTCAGATCGAGCACGGAGTAGATGCTATTGCTGTTCGTGCCTTGCGCCTGAAACCACTTTTGCACGTTGAGAATGGCGCGCGTGATGCCCGTTTGTTCTTGGGCGGAGGTGTCTTTCATCATGCTCACACCCTCGGCGTGCTGGCCGAAGATCTTCAGTCCACGATTGACTTCGTTGAAGACTGTGTTGAAGTCCTCCATGAGTCCTCGCGAAGTCTTCGATCCCATTTTCGCCAGGCGTTGCTTCGCGTAAGTGGGTTTGAGCGGTGGAGGCGCCACACCGGCTGGCGCCTTGTCAATGTAGTCCCGTACATGGTCCGGATGCAGGTAGCTGTCATCCACGTCCGCCACACAAAGCATTTCGAACATTGCCAGCCGCCTGCCACTATCATCCCCTGAGAAGACGAAGGTGCAATCGTAATCGTAGTGCTCTCCGTACATCGCTTTGCGCACTTCGTTGCTGATCCGCACTTCGACGGGTACCGTCGCTTCTGGAACTGGAGGTGAGAACGCAGCCAGATCCTTCCAGCCTTCCAGTGCCCGAATGGTCGGCCCGGTGCGATCCACACGTCCCCGTTTCGACGCTGGCAATCCGACAATGTCGGCCTGAAAAACGGAGATGGCGTCGATGGTCAGCGGCATCGGCGAAAAAGCAGGGGCGAGTACCCCGAGCTTCCGCATCTTCGGGTTATACATGATGTGGTAGTTGAGCATATGTTGAACGTAAGCAACATCCGCCAGTTCGTTTGAGGCATTCTTGCCAACTGAGCCCTTCAGTGCCATTGTGCATCCTCCTGAAACGCGTATCGGCGCGTCTACTCCTCACTAAAGCGAAGAGCCGGGAGTGTTACAAAGAAACTGTTTCATTGGACCGGCGATGCACCATTTCATCAGGGGTGGCCGTCGCGGGCCTCAAATTGAGAGGACCACCGGGCGGGTCCAGGACAAGCCGTGAAGTGCATCCCCGCAAACGTCACTACGCTAGCCTCATCAATGTTCCACTGCTCATAGCGGCCGAGTGAGCCGCGGGCGTTGGGCATCGTTTTGAGGAAAGTGTAGAAGGGCGCCGAGCCGCACCACTTCAGATCATCCTGGCGTTCGCGGACCAGATCCCAGTAACCGCGCGAGTCGCCCGCATTGATACGCTCAATGCGCTGTTGATCGCGATTCGCCACCAGCGACATTTCGCCTTGATTCGCTTCCGCCGAGAGATCGTCGCCATAACGGCGGCCCATGTGCGCCATATCGACACCAAGCACCCAGAACAGACGATTCCCTTCCCGTTGGGCGATCTCCCCTAACGAGCCTAGGAAACGGTTCACGTTGTCGTCGTCTTCCGGCATACCGCCTTCATAGATGCTGCGCGCATAGGCGCCACAGAGAATCGGAAGCACCTTGATGTTCGCTCCGAAGAGGTATTGCAGGAACACGACCTGAAACTCGATGGAGTGTTCCACCGAATGCACATAGTCCTCCATCAGCACGGCGCCTGGCGCTTTCGTCGCAAGTTCGTTGATCAGATCGGTGGCGGGTTGCGCATCGCCCCAGGGCGTGGTCCACGCTTTGCGGGTGAGGCCGAAGCGCTCGGGTGCACCATAGTGCGAGGTGCCGAGCACGACGAAGGTGCGATCGGCGAGGTCCTTCGAGAGACCGACATATGCGGAGCGATAGCACTGCCATCCGCCCGACGGACTGACGTGCGGCGCGGCAAGACCAATCAAAGATGAAGCGGGCACACCATCCGGCTGAAGGAAATGCTGCATCATCTCGCGCAGTTCTTCCTGGTCTTCGGGGTACGCCTGTCCGGCGTGTGCAGGCGGGCGGGTGGACGCTTCGGCGAACTCCTTCAACCTCTGCTGGCGCATAGCGTCGTAGGTCTCGCCTTCCAGAAAGCCCGCGTTCTGCAAGGCTTCCTGCAACTGCACGCCGGCCTGTCCCGCCGTCAGATCGCCGGTCAACTCATACAACGCGCCACGCATGTCGGCCTCGGTGCGCTCGCCGTCGAAGTACTCCAGCACGTGGACCAGCACGGGAGGAATGATCAGCGTGAGGTCGGAGAATCCGAATGGGTCGCGAATGAGAAGGCCCGGACGGTCCGGCACGGGGGACGGCATGAAGTCGAGGTTCATGCGAAGGCGGGGCAAGGGAGAAGACATCTATTCATGATAGACTGAGCGCCTTGCAGAGCATATGAAACGGCGACACTTTCTTCCGGTTCTCGGCGCTCCGTTGGCGCTTGGGGCGCAGACCATTTACGCTCCCAAAGGAAAGCCCGCGGTCTACACGCCACCTCACAAGGCGCACACCAAACTCGCGGAGGTGAAAGCGCAACACAAGGGGCAGAAGCAATGGCGGCAGACCATTGTCAACGACAAGCATCTGCGAAGTGACTATCTTTATCTGCCCGCGGGCTACAAGCACGCCAAGGCGATGCATCCCGATACGCGCACATGGTGGGTGGTGATGGAAGGCGAAGTGCGTTTCGAGATCGAGACGGTCGAGCCGTTCGTTGCGAAGAAGCGGTCCATGGTGCAAGCGCCGATGCAGACCTGGTTCTCCTGGGAAGTGGTGGGCGATCAGCCCGCGCTGATCTTCGAGACCAACGTTGCGGGTGCACGCACACTCTACGCCGAGCAGAAGGATGCGCCCGCAACGCCGGGCATCACATGGACGCCGGTGAAGTTCAACAACCGTCTCATTGCCAAGTGGCTACACGATAACAAGCCGCACGTGACCTATGACGAAGTGGCACAGAAGCTGGAACGGGGCGAGCTGAAGGGGACCATCCGGATTGTGGAAGACGACCGCGGCACGGCGAACTTCATCTATGGCTACAACAGCAAGCTGCCTCCGGTGGATCCGAAGATGCGCGGGCACTATCATCCGGAAGGCGCTGAGTACTGGCTGATCCTCTCCGGGCAGATTCGATACCCGATTGAGAACGTGGGCGTGGTCATCGCAACGGAGGGCGATGTGGTGTACGTGCCGGAGCACACCTGGCATGCGCCGCGCTGGTGGGGCGATGGTCCATCGTGCCGGCTGGCGATGAATGGCTTCCCGCAGATCGCGCATCTGTTCGATCCCGATTGATGTGGCGCGGGCTTGTCGTGGTAGGGTGTAGCGATGTCCGAATTTCGAGACCAGGTTGTTTTCGTAACCGGTGCATGCGGGATGTTGGGAGAAATTGTCACCCGGCAGTTTCTGGATGCGGGTGCGCAGATTGTGGGCGTGGATGTGCAATGGCCGGGGATGCCGGACAGCCAGCGGGTGTTGCCGGTGGAGTTGGATCTGAGCGATCCGGCGCAATGCCGGCAGGCCGTGGACATTGCGCTTGACCGTCATGGGCGCATTGATGTTCTGCTGCATCTGGTAGGCGGCTTTGCGGCGGGCGCGACGCTTGCGGAGACCTCCGACGAGACGTGGTTCCACATGTTGAATATCAACCTGAACTCGACGTTCATGCTGTGCCGTGAAGTGCTGCCGCACATGCTGGCCAACCGGCGCGGGCGCATCATTGCGATCGGCGCGAAGGCGGGTGTGGATCCGGTGGCGAACATGGCGGCGTATCATGTCTCGAAGGCAGCGGTGCATGCTCTGATTCGTGCGATTGGACGCGAGTGCAAGGGTACGGGCGTGACCGCGAACGCGATTCTGCCGAGCATCATCGACACGGAAACGAATCGCAAGGCGATGCCGGATAAGGATCATGCGAAGTGGGTGCAGCCGACGGCGATCGCACAGTTGATTCAATATCTGGCTTCGGGCGCGGCGTCGGATATCAACGGCGCGTTGATTCCGATTTACGGTCAGGCGTGACGCTGCCCGATTCGCTCGCGGGAATAGCCACTGGTTTTCGACTACCTGCGCCACCCGGGCGAGCGGAGGGGGACGCTCCACAGCGAGCCGCCCGCACGGAAAGAGTGTAGATCATAGGCCGTCGATAGGTAGTCCGAGCCCGTGTCGATGGCCTTGCTGAACCAGTACGACGCTTCGAGCGTGAGCCCGTTCCGTGCCTGCATCGTAGCCGCCGCCCATCCGGCATCGAAGTAGGCGCGTCCGCTGTTGACCACGCGGCGAATGTCGTTGATGCTCTGATCCGGACACTGGTCATTGATGTTGGCAGTGGTCACCTCGGCACCGGCGATCGCGCGCCCGGTACTCATCCCAGTGCAGTAGCAGCTTGGCTTGGCCCGGTGTGGCCTCCTCCATGCGGTGCGGGGCTATTTCGGAGCGACGATCTTTCCCTGTTTGTCCACACGGATCGCTCCCGCTTTTCCCGTTACATCCACCCAAGTAATAGAAATCTCGCCATTGGCTTCGGCGGCGCCGAGTGATACGACAGCATTGTCGAGCTTCGCGATAACCACTAACGGTGCGAGGCCGATAAGATCGGAGTAGGCCATTGGCGACCCCTTCGAGGATCTGAAGCTCCTTGAATTGTAGGCCCGCTCTCCCCGGCTGATGGTCAGCCAGTGTCCCGCTCCCGTCTGCATGGCACAAATAGATGCGCCCAGGCGATAGGTGCTTTGTCCCCGCACTCCGGGTGGAAGTTTGGCTGGATCGTAATGCGTCGTCGGCCTTTGTCCCGGAATCAGTATGTTGATGCCAGCCACGAATGACGCGTTCTCGACGGAGAAAACCGCTTCGGGTCGCGTTGGGCTGTTGTAAACAATTTTGTATCGGCCGGGCTCTAACGGAGCCGAACCTCTTTGAAGAATCCGCGCCGGATCGCCACTAAGTTTCTCCATCGCGTCCCAACTTCGCTCGATTCGTTGACCAGCCGCGATGGAGGTGATGCCCAGCACGGGTGTCAGACCCCGCCGAACGGACTGATAGTTCGGATGCGGAGCGGTCGGCTTCCATTCGCCAGGACCCCGCTGGCCGTCCCATCTCCATAGGTCGATGCCGCCACTGCTGCCAATATCGAATGGGTCCAGGATCTGTAGCACGGAGACAGTGGAGTTTGTTATGGAAACCGATAGTCGCAATGCCTCGCCGGGAAGATAGGTAGACTTGTCGGTGGCGACGGACACGGTTGCCTTGCTGAAGTCGGCCCTGGATCGCTGGACGTCGAGAGGATCGAGAGGAAGTTGCTGTCCAAAGGCCAAAGAATAAACGGTAATGATCACGAACGCGCACCGCAGATTTGCGCTGCGAACTTTGTGAATCCTGCGAATAACTCGGTACATGATCCTCCATTCAAGAAGATGCCGCATGAGGGCGCTATGGACAGACGAGCCTTAGGCACAGTTTGGGTAGAGAGTTCACAGGGTCGAAAATCCATTCGCCCAACTGAATTTCGCGCGTTCCGGTGGTGTCGGTATAGCGGGGAGTGAAGTCCATTATGTAGCCGTCGAGCGCGGCAAATCCCTCCGCGCCGCCCAGTACCAAGCCGGCTTTTGGGGCTTTTACAATGCCACGGGCTGTGAGGCGGGCGTACACGGGCGATCGCTTTCACGGATACGTTCATGGGATCAATTTCCGAGGCTTGTCTAAGGTCATCGTGCCGCGTTTTCCCGTGGAGTCTGTCCACGTCAGTGAAATAGTATCGTCAGGAGCTGCCCGGCCGCTTAATGACACAATCGCGTTCTCGGGACTGGCGACGATGACGTGCCCCCTCAACGACTGAAGGTCGCCGTAGGTCATCGGTTCACCCGGCTTTGACAGAAACTCCGAGGAACCCAAAAACCGTTCGGTCGGATTTATCACAATCCAGCGGCCCCGTGAACTCCGGACTGCCGCGCAGTAGACCGCGAGTTGATAGGACGTCCGTTGCTTTGCGCTGGCTGGGAGTGTCTTCCGAACAGGCGCCGGATTTGGCACCGAACCAGATAGTGGGATCCGGGCTCCGGCTTCGAAAATGACGGGCTCAACGGTAAACCGCGCTTCAGGCCTGGAGGGAAGGTTGTAAACAATCTTGTATTCACCCGGGAAGAGTGGAGATCCGCTCTCACTCACCAGCGGCCGCGGATCACCGCGCAGGCTCTCATAGGATACCAGCGTGAGTTCCGTCTTCCGGCCCGCGGGAATCTGGACAAGAGGGATTTCCGGCGTCACACCTCGCCACGGATTCTCACAATTGGGATGGGGAGCCGTGGGACGCCACTCAGGCGGGACTGCCTTCGAGTCCAATCGCCAGACATCCACACCGCCACTAACTCCAATGTCAAAGGGATCCAGGACGCTAAGGACCCCTGTCGTTGTATTTGCCACCGCGAACGTGATGCGAATGACTTCTCCCGGAAGATATATGCTCTTGTCCGTGGATATTGTAACGCTGGTTTTCTTCAGATCGGCGCAGGACTGTGCAATCTGCGCTGGGCCCAATGGTTGGAGGAAGGGCCCCTGGGCCGGCCACATGAACGCCGATGGCCCAAGCGCATGGAATAAGCACACAATAAGGATTGAACGGATGGGCGTCATCATTTCTTGCTCCTTTCCGGCTGAGAACTTCATGGCTGGCAAACCTTTAAGCAGAGCCGCGGAAGATGGACGTCCAGATCAACGATCCACTCATTCAATAGCATTGCACGGGTGCCTGCCGGATCCGCATATCGCGGCGTGTAGTCCACAATGAATCCGTTCTGCGCATCCACTCGAGTCACGCCGTTTCCGGCTTGAGGGTTGATCGCGTTGGCGAACGCCACATCTACCACGCCTTGGCTTGGCGTACCATACAGGGGCGGCTGGCTGAACGCTACCTGCGCCAGCCGGGCGAGCGGAGGGGGACGCTCCACAGCGAGCCGCCCGCGGTAACGAATAGCGTCTTCAGATCCGCGCCGCCGAAGGTGCAGTTCGTGACTTCGTCACGAGGAATTGGCACGAACTCGAGCAGCTTGCCTCCGGGGCTGAGGATGAAGATGCCGCCCTTGAACTCATCAATGGTTTCGTAGGGCGGATGCGGCTTGTTCCGCCCACCGGCGACAAACAACCGTCCCTGCGAGTCGATCTTGATTCCGTCAGGGCCGCGCGCGGTGCGCCAGTCGAAGATCAGCTTGCGGCTGGACGGGTTCACCGAACCATCGAACTTGAGATCGAAGCGCCACAACTTACGAGCGCCGCCGGCGGTGTTGTTGTTGTTGTCGGCGACATAGAGATGCTTGCCGTCCGGGGATACGAGCACACCGTTGGGCCGGTTGACCTCGCCATGGATGACGCGGGTGACATTGCCTTGCGCGTCGATGCGATAGACGGCTTCGATCATCTCCATGCCATCGCGGCTGCCGTACCGCGGGTCACTGAAATAGATGCGGCCCTTCGAGTCGATGGTGAGGTCGTTGGGCGAGTTGTACTTCTTGCCTTCGTAATCGCTGGTGAGAACGGTGATGGAGCCGTCGCGTTCGGTGCGGGTGACGCGGCGGGCAGCGGATTCACAGACAACCAGTCGCCCCTGCGGGTCGATTAAGGTCCCATTGGCGCCGTTGGCGGACTCGCGGTAGACGGTGATGCGGCCCTGCGCGTCGCGACGGCTGATGCGACCGCTGCCTGTGAAATAGAGAAAGCCGGCCGGGTCCCAGGAAGGCCCTTCGCCCGCGGACACATTGTCGGCCTCCAACTTGGGTGGGCCCGCGGTGACGGGCTGCGCGGGGAGTTGGGAGATGAGGAGTAGGGTGAGAGCAAGTGGCATCACGGCAGTCGCATTCTACTCCATTTCGCCAAGTTGGGATCGCATTGGCAAGTCGAGTGTTGGCAGCGATGGCGGCGAATTGGTGAAGGGAGGGAGAATCGGCCGTTCCTGGGTACCGAGGGGGCGGGCAGGGTCTCAAGTCTGGAAAAGTGTTGAAAAGTGTTGAAAAGTGTTGAACCGGCGCTGTGGAAATAGGGTTGGTTTTGGGTTCGCCATCGGGGTGGAGTGTCCTGTTTTCAATAACTTGCTGGGTTCGTTCGGAAATTCTACGCCGGCGAGGGTCGTGCGGATTTGTGACGGAAGTGTGGAAAAGTGTAGAACGGCGGCCGTTGGACCGCGCCCGGAAGGGCCACAGAGACTTCTTCGGTTGTCAAAGAACAGGTCCCACCGCCGAGTGTAAGTACACTGCGGCAAGTGAGATTGGACTTACCACGAGCAACTCGCTGTGTTCGGAACGCGCGGGTTGGCAGATCGGGGCGGTATGGCGAATCGTGTTTCTTGATGTTGGTGCTGGGGATCAAGTGGACGATTGCCGTTCAGTGGGAGTTTGCAGCCGCTTTCTGATTGAGGCAGCATTTCTTGAACTTTATGCCACTGCCGCAGGGGCATTTCTGATTGCGAGGTGTCCGCGGCGTGTAAGTTGCGATGGGCAAAACTTCCTGACGGCTTTTACCGTCACAGTATATCGAAGCGGCCATTCCCATCCAGCCATAGCTTCATACCGCTGGGTGGTCACGAACGCTAGAGATCTCGTGGCCCACGATCCCCACGATCGGACGATTTCGCCGAAGTATCGAGACCGACCGGGCGGGGTGGACAATCAATGCCGCGTTGATTCCGATTTACGACCGGGCTTCCACCTCGTCGGGAGTGGTGTTGCTTTCGGCGGGCCAGGGGCGCAGCATCGTTTCGAGGATTGCGTTCAACTCCCGCGCATCGCCCTTCCACATCTCGATTCGCAGCGGCCTGGCGAATGGCCACTTACTTTCGACTTCGGCATGCAACACTTCGTAGTCGACATCCCACTTCGAAGTGACCCAATGGTAAGAACGGATATCGATCCAGCGGCGGTAGACACCGTTGAGAACGATGCCGCGGCGCCTCACCTCCAGGCGGCCGGCGTGTTTCCTCGACCAATAGATCAGCACCACCCCGACCAGCGCCAGCCCTGCATCCACAAACAACCGATTCGCCTTCGCTGACGAGATCTCCACTCTGCCGGCGGGCCGCTCGATCGCCACGCGAGCCTGGACGAGCACAAAGGCAAGGTTGAACACAAGAAAAACGCCCACCAACGTGCCCCACACACGGAGGGCGGCTTTCACCGGGATTCGCAGCAGCATCTCTCCCGCCCAGCGCCGGCGATTGAGGTTCAGCAAAATGGAACTGAGCAAAAGCAGCCAGACCACACCTTCGCCCATATCGAGCGTGGCGCCAAACTTCTCGACCTGTATCTCGAACGGCGAAGGGGTCTCGATGTGATCCATATCGCGGCCGGCGCGCATCCATCCGATCATCGCGTCGCTGAGGAATTGCACGCCGAAATATAGGAGAGCCAGCGAAAGCAGCGAGATCGGCCGCAGTACAGCCATGGAGGCCAGGCGCCGTCCGAGTACCGGGTGCATGGTCAGCTTCCACAGCGCGAACGAGGCAATGGCGGCGCCGACGATCAGCAGTCCGGTTCGATGAATGGTAACCGAACCGCTCGCCAACAGGGCGAGCAGCGTGACTGCGCCGATGAGCCATGCGGCGTTGCGTTGCACGGTCTGGGTCAAATGATCGATCCACCGCTCACGCGGTTCGGCAAGGACCGGTTGCTTTTGGAGGTGGGCTCGGATGTCCTCGTAGAGCTGATCCGCCGACCAGTAGCGCTGCCGTGGGTCCTTCTCCATGGCGCGCAGGAGAATGGCATCCAGGTCGCCACTGAGTTCGCGCTCCAACTCCTTCGGCGAGGTGCGGCGCTTGCGGCTGACCTCGTCGGGCGTGACCTCGATATCGCCTTGCAGCACGGTCTGGCCGACGGCCGTGCTGGGCCGCGTGGGCGGCTCCTCGCAGATCGCGCGTACGATCTCGTGGAAGATCCGGCTTTGCAAGCGGTAAGGGCGGTGGCCGGTCAGCAACTCATAGAGCACCACACCGAGCGCGTAGACATCGCTGAGCGGCGTCACCGCTTCTCCGCGCACCTGCTCCGGACTCGCATACTCGGGCGTCATCAGACGCAGTCCGCTACGTGTCAGTTGCGCACGAATGCCGGGGGCCTGTTTCATGAGCTTGGCGATGCCGAAGTCGAGCAGCTTGACGGCGCCATCGGCGGTGACGAGGATGTTCGATGGTTTGAGATCGCGATGGACCACTCCGCGCATATGGAGGTAATGGACGGCGGCACAGAGTGAATCAAAGAGCCGCAGCCGGGCCGCGACATCCAACTCGCGCGAGTCGCAATACTGATCGAGCGGCAAGCCCTCCACGTACTCCATCACGAGGTACGGCGACCCGCTGCTGGTGGTCCCTCCGTCGAGGTAACGCGCGATGTTGGGGTGATCGAGCGCCGCCAGAATATCGCGTTCGCGATGGAACCGCTCCCCGATTTCGGGATCGTCCACTTCAGGCCGCACGATCTTCAACGCCACGGACCGTCCGTCCTCCTCATGACGCGCCAGATAGACCGAGCCCATGCCGCCACGGCCGAGCGGACGGATGAGTACGTAGGGTCCCACTTGTGCGAGCGGCGCGGAAGGCGTGATTTCCACGGTCGCGGTGGCGGGGGAGATGGCCGCCTCAAGCAGACAACGCGGGCAAGGCTCTTCGGGGGATCGCAACGCCGCGCCGCAGCTCGCACAGTGATTCATGACTTGAAGTGAAGGAAACGGTTCCCTCAGGTTACAGCATGTTATGGTGGCGTGAAGATGCAGTTTCCCACCACGAGTTGGACGTTGGTTGTCGCCGCGGGCAAATCCGGCGGCGGCGAGGCGCAAGAGGCGATGGTGCGCCTTTGCGAACACTATTGGTATCCGCTCTACGCGTTTCTACGGCGCAAGGGCTATGGTGTGGAGCAGGCCGAGGATCTGGTGCAGGGCTTCTTTGCGCGGCTGATCGAGAAGCAGGGGCTCGAGTCCGCGCGGCAGGATCGAGGGCGATTCCGGTCGTTTCTGCTCGCATCGCTGCAGCACTATGTCGCGAACCAGCATGATCATGACCGGGCGTTGAAGCGGGGCGGCGGAACGAAGCTGGTTTCGTTGGACATTCCACGGGGCGAGGCGCAGTACTCGAATGAGGCGCATGCGGCGACGGATGGGGTGACGCCGGAGCGGCTCTACGAAGCAGCGTGGGCGGTGACGGTGATCGACCGTGTGATGGAGGCGATGCGCACCGAGTGGGCCGCTTCGGGCAAGGAAGTGCAGTTTGAAATCCTGAAGCCCTTTCTGAGCGGCGGGGGTGCGGCTTCGTATGCAGATGTGGGGGAGAGGCTCGGCATCTCGGAAGGCAACGTGCGAGTCATGATGCATCGCATGCGCAAGCGCTTCGGCCAACTGCTGCGCGAGGAGATCGCGATCACCGTGGAGGGGCCGGATCAGGTGGAGGACGAGTTGCGGTTTCTGCTGGCCGCGGTTTCGTTGTGAGGAAGAAGAAGGAAGAAGGAAGAAGACAGAAGTAAGAAGACAGAAGTAAGAAGTAAGAAGTAAGAAGTCAGCATCCCACCACGCGCGCGTGGTTAAGCGATTCAGAAACTCGTGGAGAGCAAAAGAGTGCGTTCGAGCCACCGAAGGTGCATGCTGATAGGACGTGGCTCGGCAGCTAAGGCCATTTATTCTATGGCGCGTTTCTGCCCGAGAGTCAGCATGGCTCCGGTGTTTGGCGATTAAGACGATGGTGGCGGGCACTCCTTGAAAAAGGACGCGGCTCGACCCCGCTGGAGAGACTGTAACGATTTCGCCGACCGGGCCGAGCCACGATCTGAAAGCAAGGAAAGCATACCATGAAGGCTTCGGAAAATGCTGTAACTGGGAAGGACCAGAAGGACCCGCAGCGGAATCGAAAGCAGCGGCGGGAACTTGCGCGAAAGATCCAGGCTGACGACATCAGCTTGGAAGTGAAGCATCCGGATGCGGCGGGAATCGACATAGGCAATGAGACGCACTACGTGGCGGTACCGCCGTCACGAGATGCGGATCCGGTGCGGCGATTCGGATGCGTGACCGGGGAACTGAAAGCGATGGCAGCGTGGTTGAAGCAGTGCGGGATTGGAACCGTGGCGATGCAATCGACAGGAGTTTACTGGATTCCGGTATACGATGTGCTGGAGCAAGCGGGACTGGAAGTCTATCTGGTGAACGCGCGGGAGACGAAGAATCTGCCGGGCAAGAAGACGGACGTGTTAGAGAGCCAGTGGCTGATGAAGTTGCATACCTACGGATTACTGCGGAATTCGTTCCGGCCGGCGCAAGAAGTGCGGATGCTGCGGACGTATTGGCGGCAGCGCAACGATCACGTGCAAAGCGCGGCGCGGCACATTCACCGGATGCAGAAGACGTTGACCCAGATGAATGTGCAGTTGGCGAATGTGATCAGCGATCTGAGCGGGGTGACAGGGCAAGCAATCGTGAAAGCGATCCTTGCCGGAAAGCGGGACGGGCGAGAGTTAGCGCAGTTGCGGGATGGACGAATCAAGGCCAGTGAAGAAGAGATCGCGGCGAGTCTTGAGGGGAATTGGCAGGACGATCTGCTGTTTCTGTTGAAGCAGGAGCAGGCGGGGTACGAATTCTGCCAGCAGCAGATTTTGGCATGCGACGAGCAGTTGGAGAAGTATCTGGCAGAGCGGACGGACCGCAGCGGCGGGGTGAGTATCGGCGAGGAGAAGCGCAAGAGCCGGCGCAAGAAGAAGCGCGGGAACAATCCGCAGTTCGACATGCGAGAGAGTCTGTACCGGACCAGTGGAGTGGACCTCACCAAGATTGACGGAATCGATGTGATGACGGCGGCGACGGTGCTGAGCGAAGCGGGATGGGACATGAGCAAGTGGCAAACCGAGAAGCATTTCGTATCCTGGCTGCGGCTATGCCCGGACAACCGGATTAGCGGGGACAAGGTGATCGGGAAGGGCAGGTTGCCGACGAACAACCGGCTGAGCGTGGCATTGAAGATGGCAGCGAGTACGTTGCGGTCAAGCGATACGTATTTGGGGGCACAGTATCGAAGACTGCGCGGGAGGCTGGGAGCGCCGAAAGCGATCAAGGCGATGGCGGCCAAACTGGCTCGGCTCGTGTATCGGATGTTGCGGTACGGGATGGAATATGTGGATCGAGGGGCAGAGTTTTACGAACGGCAGCATCGGGAACGGCAGATCGCTTCGCTGCAAAAGAAGGCCGAGGCACTGGGACTGAAAGTGACACAAGCCGCAGCGTAAGCCGCCGCGCTGAGACCAAACAAGAGATTCAAACCTGCGCGCGACAACAGCGCGGATGACCGGGGTAGAAGTGTCGGCTCGCAGGGGGTTGACCATCCTGCAAGCCCGACAACGAACGCCAAGCGGTGCCACTACGGCTCTCGCACCACCGCGATGCAGTCCATTTCGCGTAAGGAACGGGCAGTACGGTGGGGAGTTTCTGGAGAGAAAATCGAAGGGGGGCGCATGCATGTTGTGCGTACCGCCATCGAGTACGACCGAACTCGGCTCATTGGCGATCAGAAGCGCGGGCAGCACAGTCTGCAGGACCAGAGTGGTGCTGCCCGCGGTTCCGATGCTGAAGGTAAAGGAACCGCCCTTGATTCTCCCTGGGCGGAATACGAGGCGCGTGGATCCAAGCTCCGCGCCTTCGGTCTCCGCCCCGCCAACCTCCGCCGCCGCGAGCACGGCGGTGAGATGCTGGCGCAGCAATCCCGGCTGCTTGCGCCGTGCGCGGATGTTCTCCACAAGGAACGGCTGCCCGGTGACCAAAGACAGGCCGAGGGCGGTGCGGAGAATCTGTCCTCCGCCCTCGCCTCTCGAACCGTCAATGCGAATCATCGTTCTATCCTTTCACGCAAACGACCTGGCGAAGCGTATGCACGATCTCCACCAGATCGGTCTGGGCCTCCATCACCGCGTCGATCGGCTTGTAAGCCGCCGGCGTCTCGTCGATGACTTCCGCGTCCTTGCGGCACTCCACGCCTTCGGTCATGCGAGCATGATCGTCCAGCGTGAAGCGCTTCCGAGCTTCGGTGCGCGACATTGCGCGTCCCGCACCGTGGCTGCAGCTATGGAAGCTTTCGGCATTTCCCTTACCGCGGACGATATAGGACCGGGCACCCATGCTGCCGGGAATGATGCCGAGGTCGCCCTCCCGCGCCCGGACCGCGCCTTTGCGGGTCACGAACACGTTCTGGCCGAAGTGGCTCTCCCGCGCCACATAATTGTGATGGCAATTGATCACCTCGGCCGTCGCCTCGAACGGAGGCACCTGGTCCGACTTCCGCACCGCTTCCACAATCTGATGCATCATCAGATGGCGGTTCCAGCGCGCGTAGTCCTGCGCCCACTCCACGGCATCCACATAGTCATCGAAGTGTTTCGTGCCTTCGGGCAGGTAAGCCAGGTCGATGTCCGGCAGATTGATGAAGTAGCGGCGCATGTCCTGACGCGCCAGTTCGATGAAGTAGGTGCCGATGCGGTTCCCCACGCCGCGCGAACCGCTGTGGAGCATGAACCATACGCGATCCGCCTGGTCGAGGCAGACCTCCACAAAGTGATTCCCCGTGCCGAGCGTGCCGAGGTGGTTTGCGTGATTTCCCCGGTCAAGCTTGGGATGGCGAAGCGTGAGAGAGTCGTAGCGCGGCTTCAGTTCCGCCCACACTTCCAGATTGCGTTCCGGAATGTTGTACCACGCGCCGCGATCGCCCACTCCGCCATGATTGGTGCGTCCATGCGGCACCGCGTTCTCGATCGCCGTTCGGATGGCGCGGAGACTGTCTGGCAGATGATTCGCGGAAAGCGTGGTTTGCACCGCCATCATTCCGCATCCGATATCCACGCCCACCGCGGCCGGGATGATCGCGCCCTTGGTGGGGATCACGCTTCCCACTGTGGCGCCGATTCCCCAATGCACGTCGGGCATCGCGGCAATCCACTTGTAGATGAACGGAAGCTGAGCGGCGTTCAGGAGCTGGCGCCGGGCTTCTTCTTCGAGCGCGACTCCCTTGGTCCATGCCTTCACCGGGACACCGTTCTCCGGCGTGAATACGTTGTATTTTGCTTCCGTCATTTTCGTAGTTCCTTTCCATTGGATCATCTTGCGTAAGTGAATGTAAGTTCCGCTGCCCCGTCGAGAGCCGACAAACGATTGCTGAGACGTGCTTTACCAGGCAGGGATGTAGTCCCAACAGCATTCGGCCCTCTTCGAGGTCAACAATCCGGCGACAAGAGTGAAGGAGACAAGTGCTCTGCCAACTGAGCTATCGCGCCATAAGTGAGGCGGCAGGTTAGTGCCGCGTGAAGTTGGTGGCGCGACCGGGACTCGAACCCGGGACCCCTACATTAAAAGTGTGTAGTCCCCTTCCGCATTCGCCGGATCCTGAGGCCGGCTCCTCACCGGCCCCAAGCTTGTAAACGGTTCGTTGGACCGCGAAGTGCGGCTTACACTTCGACGGCTTCGATTGCTCCGATCCAGTGTCCAGCATGCCAGCGGCCGACCGCGAACTCGGCCATCGCCTCGAACACCTGATCCGAGAATCCCCCGATGTTCAGGACATCGGGACGGTCGTAGGTCTGCGATGTGCGGTTCGGCTGGAGGTCGATACAGATCAGCCTCGCCCGCGGATTGCGCTGGCGGAATTGCTCCCACTCGCGCATCATCGGCGTACCGGAGTGAGCTTGCGACGCGTCGACCCAGCTCTCGTTGTCCGAGACGAACACGACCAGATCCCCCTTGGCACGCTCCTGGTTCAGCAGGCGAAGCGGCGCACTGCAATTCGTTCCGCCTCCACCGATCTTCGCCAGAGCCTCGGCGTTCGCGAGGACGCTCGCATCCGGGTCGAGGTTTATGTTCACCACGTCCTGTTCGAACGGGATCACACGAGCCTGCCGGTTCGCGCGAAGCACCGCGGATGCCACCAGAGCCGCGACGTCGACACAGCGAACGGCCGTTGTCGCACCCTTGCGATACCCCGTCACGGGCGACTGCATGGAGCCCGATACATCGGGACACACGTACACCTGCCCGTCGAGCCGGGGAACGTTGGCGACCGCGATCTCCATTGCCAACCGCAGCGACTCGCGGATCGCGTCCGGAATGTCCTCGCCCGTCATCGCGTTCGCCACCATCAACTGGTATGGAAACACGCGAGCGGTTTCGATTGCCTTCCGGTCGCGCAGCTTCGCCGCGACATGCTGAACCGCTTCCGCATCCTCGAACACGCCGTGACGTGCGAGGGTGTTCAGATTCATCCGCAGAGCCTGCCACGAGAGATTTCGCGACAGCCGGATCCAGTCGCGCTTGCTCAAGGGCAGCGCGGTCAGCATGGGCAGCGGAAGCTCCGGCACATCCATGCTCTCACCTGCCTTGAACTGCTCGAACTGGCGAACCAGCGCGGGCAGCACAGCCTGGTCGACCGGGCGGCCGAGCAGGTATCCGTAGAACGACTTCCGAGTATCGGAATCGGGCTTGGGGTGAACCATCTTGACGATGTCGCCGAGCGACGGGTTCTGTCCCGCGCTTTGCCGGAACAGCGCATCCTCCGGGCGGCTGGCGAGCCAATCCTTCACCAGCCGCTTGGGCGCCGTCCCCAGGGACTTCCGGCCGGTCACGCCGGAACGGAGAATCTGAACGTATCCACGCAGCATTCCCGCGTTGTCGATCACGCGGCGGAACACACGGGCATGTAGATCGAGGTCGCGCGTTGCCAGAGCGGCGCAGAGCAGCGCCGGCATGTCCTTCATCCAGGCACGCTGCCTGCTGTAGATCGCGAGCTTGGAGACGAAGGTTGTCTCCACCTCGCGGGCCAGCGCCAACACTGCGTCCAACTGCTGGCCCGCCGATGCGTAGAAGGTATGGTTCAGGCAACCGGTGGATGCGTACTGCGCCAGCGCGTGCTTGGGAGAGTATCCGTAAGCAGGCGCGAGGTGCGAGTTGCGATCCGTCGCAGGCAGGACGTGGGTTCCGCGATGCGACTGAAACAGGGTCCGGTTTGCCATTGCCTTCTGCTCCTTCCGTTGCCTTACACAAGGAATAGAGCACTCGGATAGCCAAACTTAGAAATCTTATAAGTGATTGATTTTAATGGACGCGAGAGGATAACTGGCAGAGAGTGGCGATCTGTAGGAATCAAAAGCGATCCTATTGGATAAGAGCGAAGCCACTCTGGGAAGCGGAGTCGCTTGCGCGGGGCGAGTTTGCGTGCGCCGGGCGCCAGCCCGTAGACAATTGCACTCGGAAAGTAAGCATCTCTTAGATTCTAAAGGGTTTCTGCCCGCAAGCCGAAAGAGAGAGGGAGTAGGAGAGGGAGAGCCGGTTCTACCGGCAGGAGTTCTGTTGCAATGCGCATTCTGAAAGTGCGGCCGAGCGGGATCGAATGCTTTTTTGGAGAGGAAGACATCATCGTCTCCAAGACGGACACGCGTGGCATTATCACCTATGCCAACGATGTTTTCCAACGCGTTTCGGGCTATCGCGAAGCGGAGTTGTTGGGGCAGCCCCACAATCTGATTCGCCATCCGGAGATGCCGATGTGCGTTTTCCGGGTATTGTGGCAGACCATTGCCGAGGGGAAGGAGATCTTCGCATACGTCGTCAACCAGGCGAGAAATGGTGATCACTACTGGGTATTTGCACACGTGACGCCGACGTTTGACCGGAGCGGGCGCATTGTCGGCTACCACTCCAACCGCCGGACACCGAGCCGGACCGCCGTGGACGCCATCAAGCCGGTTTATGCGGCTCTGTGCGCGGAGGAAAGGAAGCATTCCAATTCGGAGGAAGCGATGCAGGCGGGCCTCAGGCTCTTGACGCTGACGCTGCAGCAAGCCGGGCTCGACTACGAGCAGTTCGTGTTTGCACTCGAACAGGAGGAGGCGTCATGCACAGCTTGATGGGGGCAAACCAGGAGACGGTCCAGGGCCCGGATGGAATGGTGGCGGCCGGCGCCAGGCAGGAATTTCTTGAGACCTGGATGGAGAAGATCAGCGAAGTCTGCGAAGAAATCGCCAAGGGCAACCTGGAGGTGCGGATGAGCGGCGCGCCGGAGGATCCCCCGGTTTACCGTGCGGTGACCGCGATCAACCGGATGCTGGATCAGACGGACGCCTTTGTTCGTGAGGCGCGCGTTTCGCTGGAGTGTGCCGGCGAGGGGCGGTTTCACCGGCGGTTCCTTCTACGGGGGATGAAGGGCAGTTTTCGAACCGGCGCGGAGATGATCAACCGTGCGGGAAGGGCCATGGCCCGGCAGGCGGACGAGATCAAGCATGCGGAGGTCGAACGCCGGGCTCTCGCCGATGATCTGGACAAGACGGTGAAGGTGATCGTCGATTCCGTGAATCAGTCATCTCAGGTAATTCGTGAAACCGCGCATGGTCTGGCGTCTTCGGCGGCCCAGACCAATGCGGACGTCGCAACGGCCGCGTCCGCTAGTGCTTCCACCTCGGAGAGCGTTCAAAGGGTCGCCTCTGCCGCGGATCAACTTGCCACCGCGTTCAGTGAGATCGAGCGTCAGGCGATTCGATCCGCCTCGGTGGTCCAAAAGGCGGTGGCTGCCGCCGGCCAAACTCAGGCGGTGATGGAACAGCTCAACGGAGCGTCGGAGAAAATCGGCGGCGTGGTTCGCATCATTTCGCAGATTGCCCGCCAGACGAATCTGCTGGCGCTGAATGCAACCATTGAAGCGGCGCGGAGCGGGGAAGCAGGGCGAGGATTCGCTGTGGTGGCCTCGGAGGTGAAGCATCTGGCGCAGCAGACGGCCAGCGCGACCGAAGAAATCCAGAACGAGGTTGCTGCCATTCAAAAGGCCGCGACGCAGACGGCGTCCTCGATCGCGGGAATCACTGACACGATCCACTCCGTTGACGCTTCCGCCAACGCCATCGCTTCGGCTGTCAATTCCCAGAAACGGGCAACCGCGGAGATCAGCAGCAGCGTGCAGCAAGCGGCGGAGTCGACGGTTCGTGTCTCCGAGAGCATGCGGCATGTCACCGATGCCGCCACGGTGACCAGCGAAAGCGCTTCCCGTTTGGGTGTGCCGGCGGATGAACTGGCTGAACACGCAGCCTCGCTGAACGCGTCGATCGACAAGTTCCTCGCGATGATTCGCGGGCCGGGGCCGGGACCCGTTTCGGGATAACCGTTTATACTCTAGGCTATGAAGCCTGGGCATGTCGCGATTGGTCTGCTGGGCACCACGCTCGATGCTGGGCGGGGTCCCCGGCGCTGGGAGAATTGGCGTCCCACGGTAGCGCTTTGCAGGCAGCCCGACCTCCTGGTCCGGCGCTTGGAATTGCTGTATCCGCCAAGATACAAAGCCCTGGCCGACGGCATCCGGGAAGATGTTCTTACGGTTTCGCCGGAAACCGAGGTCCGCCTTCATTCCTTCGAGAATCCAGACCCTTGGGATTTCGAGCAGGTTTACGGACTCCTGCATGATTTCGCGGGCAGCTACCCCTTCGACACAGAGTCCGAGGACTACCTCATCCACATCACCACCGGAACGCATGTCGCGCAGATCTGCCTGTTTCTGCTGACCGAGAGCCGCCATCTGCCCGGCCGCCTGATTCAACTTTCGCCGGACCGCGACCGCTCCGCCCCGGGCAGTTACCGGGTCATCGATCTCGACCTTTCCCGGTACGACCGGATCGCTTCCCGCTTCCGGCAGGAACAACGCACCGGCACGTCATACCTGAAGGGCGGTATTGACACGAAAAACACCGCATTCAACCAGATCATCGAGAGAATTGAGCGGGTGGCCGCCGCCACCCGGGATCCTCTGCTTCTGATGGGACCGACTGGAGCTGGAAAATCTCTGCTCGCCAAGCGGATCTTCGAGTTGAAGAAACACCGCCATGCCGTGGAGGGAGACTTTGTGGACGTCAACTGTGCCACGGTTCGCGGCGATCAGGCGATGTCCGCGCTTTTTGGACACACCAAGGGAGCGTTTACGGGAGCCCTCAAGGACCGTCAGGGTCTGTTGCGCTCGGCGCACCGGGGCGTCTTGTTTCTGGACGAAATCGGCGAGTTGGGGCTGGATGAGCAGGCCATGCTTTTGCGAGCAATCGAGGACAAGACCTTCCTTCCAATGGGCTCGGACCGCACGGTCTCCAGCGATTTTCAGCTCCTCGCCGGTACGAACCAGAATCTCTGGGAAGCGGTCCGTGCAGGACGGTTTCGGGAGGATCTGCTGGCCCGAATCAATCTGTGGACGTTTACGTTGCCTGGCCTACGGGATCGCCGGGAGGATATTGAGCCCAATCTCGACTACGAACTCGAACAATTCGCGGTGCGAACGGGGCACCGGGTGACGTTCAACAAAGAAGCCCGACATGCTTTCCTCGAGTTCGCGCGCTCGCCGCACGCCACGTGGACTGGAAACTTCCGGGACCTTGGGGCGGCGGTGTCTCGAATGGCAACCTTCGCCGAAGGGGGCCGCATTCACCTGGAGATTGTAAGAGAGGAAATCCGCCGCCTGGAGCAGTCCTGGGTTGGACCTGCCGAGGCTGGCCAAGGAAACCGCGACCGAACACTCGATGCATTTTTCTCTCCGGTGGAGATCGATGCGCTCGACCTGTTCGATCGCGTTCAACTCGAGGAAGCAATTCGTGTCTGTTCGAAGTCGCGTACGTTATCGGAGGCAGGCCGGATCCTGTTTGAGGCCTCCCGGAAACGAAAAAACTCCCTCAACGACGCCGACCGGCTTCGAAAGTACCTCGCAAGATTCGGGCTGACTTGGGACCGGTTGCATCCGGCCGCCGCTTTGCCTGATGTGGCGCGATGAATTCGCGCCACAGTTCAGATTGGCGCCACAGTTCAGATTGGCGCCACAGTTCAGATTGGCGCCACAGTTCAGATTGGCGCCGCAGTCAAAGATCTCGATCCACACCCGCAAGCATCGCGCTGCGGCGAGCGAGCCCAATCAGCATTGGAGAATACTCGCCCGATTCACACGCGTCATCTATTTCCAGGAGCCACTGCTTGCGCCTAGAAAACGATCAGGCAGGCCACGCGGGCCTGCCTGCCACTAAGAAGACGCTGATTTCGATTGCGCGCTTGAGGAACCCTTCGGCCGGCCCGGACCATTGGCCACCCGCGTTTCCTTGCGCATTTCCGAAAGCCATGATGGGGGACGTCCACGACGGCGCCCACGGCCCCGGGCCAACCGTTCCAAACTGAGGATCGCTTCCTCAATCTGTTCCTTTTCGGCCCTCAATTCCTCCAACATCTTGTTTACATCCATCGACCACAACCCCGACGGTGAAGTTAGCTCGTTCTGAAAACAGAACGAAGACTCGCAACAGGTATGTTGCAAGAGTAGTGTAAACAAAACCGGCTGGCTGTGACAAGAGTTTTGTTCTGAAAACAGAACAAAATTTTTCGGGCGGGGTGCTGCCGGGCAGTACGAAAGGCCAAGCTCCCGCTTCAGCCGGTACTCCGAACACACCCCAATTATACTAAACCCTTTGACGCCAGTAGCGATAAAAAGGAAGCCCGGCCAGAATTATCCCAATTCCCATCAGGGATTCCCTAGGCGAGCTTTGCAGCGTGGAAACCAGCAGCGCGGCGGCCACTAGCACGAACAGTACTGGCACCACAGGGTACCCCAGGGTGCGATACGGACGTACCAAGTCCGGCCGCTTGCGCCGCAAGACAATCACACTCGCGGTCGCCATTCCGTACAAAATCCAACTGGAGAAGATCACGTAGGTGAACAACTGCTCGTAGCGTCCACTCAACACGAGCAGCGCTGCCCACGTGCTCATCGCCACAATCGAATTCGCGGGAGTAAACCAGCGCGGGTGCACCTCACCGATCGCACGGAAGAACAGGCCGTCCCGGGCCATGGCGTAGGGTACGCGCGCACCGGTGAGAATGGAGCCGTTGAGGGCGGCGAATATGGAGATCATGGCAGCCAGGCTCACCGCGCCGGCGCCGAAGCTGCCCATAACCTTGCGCATCATTTCGGCGGCCACGCGGTTGGTGGTGGCAACTTCGGTGGAACTCAACACGAGGAAATACGCCGCGTTCGCGAGCAGATAGATCGCAATCACTCCCAGCGTCCCCAGGATCAGCGCGCGCGGCAGATTCCGCTGCGGATCTTTGATTTCCGACGATACCATCGCCACGTTATTCCAACCGTCGTAGGCCCAGAGGGCCGCCACGAGCGCGGCGAAAAAGCCTGCAATTCCGCCCACGGGAGCGGGCGCTGAAGTGCCGAGATTCGCAACAGTCGCTTGGGATGCCGTTAATCCAATCGCGATCACCGCGCCGATCAGCACCACCTTGATCACCGTCACCACGATCTGCACATCTCCGCCGAACCGGACACCGAAGTAGTTGATCCAGGCCAGCAGCAGAATCACGGCCATCGCCAGCACCTGTCCGTACCGGATTTCCAACGGCGCGCCGCCCGGACCAACCGGGAGGGGGAGGGTTGCGAGGGTTCCCTCAAGTTGCGGGTAGAAATTCGCCAGATAATAGAAAAACGCTGTGGCCAGCGTCGCAATCGACCCGCTTTTCGCCACCCACATCTGCGTCCAGCCGTAGATGAACGCCCACATCGGGCCATAGGCGGCTCGCAGGTAGACGTATTCACCACCGGCTTCGGGCAGGGCCGCCGCCAACTCCGCGTAAGTGAGTGCGCCCGCGAGCGACAGAACTCCTCCAAACACCCACACCAGGAACACCAGGCTCGGCGAGCCGACGTTCGCCACCATGGTCTTGGGCACCAGAAAAATCCCGCTCCCGATCACCGTACCCACGACAATCGAGACCGCGGCCCATAGCCCCAACTCCCGCCGCAGCGAAGGCGCCGCCCCCGAATTCCCCTGCGTCGCCCGCGCCTCAGCCATTGGCTTCTTCCTTTCCGCGATCGATCCACATGCTGGTCAGATACCCGACCGAGAAAGTCATCACGGAACCGATCAGCACGTACCAGGTAAATGCGATCTTGGTCCCGAACTTCACATACAGCATCACGAGCAGTCCTGCGCTCATGCCCACCATCGCCGCAGTCTCCTGGACGCGCTTGGTGAGCAACCCCAGCAGGAACACGCCCAGCAGAGCCCCGTATACGATGGAGGCGATCCCCAGCCCCGCCTCGAGCACGCTGCCCCACTGCTTGGCCAGAACCCCGATCCCCATCAGTACCGCGCCCCAAACCAGCGTCACCCATCGGGCCGTCTTCAGGAAGTGCGCCTCGTCGTGGTGCGCCCCCCTGGCGATCGATATCGGCTTGTAGAAATCCATCACCGTGGTGGACGCAAGGGAATTCAGCGCGGCACTCAGATTGGACATGGCCGCCGCAAGAATCGCCGCCATGATCAGACCCGCCACTCCCACGGGAAGTTTCTCCCAGATGAAGAGCGGGTAGATCTGGTCGGCCACTTTCGGAGCGCCGATTCCGTTGTCCTGGTAGTAAACGAAGAGCATCACGCCGATCAACAGGAACATGGTGAACTGCGTGAGAATCACCACCCAACTGCCGAACAGGGCGGCGCGGCTTTCACTCTCCGTCTTCGCCGAGAGCAGCCGCTGCACCATCAATTGCTCCGTGCCATGGCTCGCGGTGGTGAGGAACAAGCCCCCGATCACGCCCGCCCAGAAGCTGTAACTGCGGGAGAAGAACTCCGCATCGAGCGAAAAGCGGAAATCGAAAAGCTGGAACTTGCCGGCCGCGCCGGCCACCGCAGCCACGTGATCCCATCCTCCTGGAATCGACTGCAGGATCACAACGAAACTTACCAGCGCGCCCGCGATATAGAGGAACATCTGCACCACGTCCGTCCAGATCACCGCGGTCATTCCACCTTCGAAGGTGTAGAACAGGGTCAGCAGAACGATGATGAAGATGGACCAGATGTCGCCGGTGCCGAGAATGATCGATACGACAATCGAGATCGCAAACACACGCACGCCTTCGGCCAGCGCGCGGAGCAAAAGGAACGATCCGGCGGTGAGCTTGCGGATCCGGTCGCCGAAACGCCGCTTCATCAACTCGTAAGCGGTGTACATTTCGCCGCGGAAATAATGCGGCAGAAACAGCACCGAGATCAGGATACGGGCCAGCAGGTAGCCGAACACCACCTGAAGGAACCCGAGGTTGCCGTTGAAGGCGATGGCTGGTGTCCCGATGATGGTGAGCGTGCTGGTTTCCGCCGACACAATCGAGAAGCCGATCGCCCACCAGGGCGCGTTGCGGCCCCCCAGGAAATAGTCCTTGAGGCTCTTCTGCGTATCCCGGAATCTTGCGCCGAACCACGTGATGCCGATGAGGTAAAGGACGATGATGCCAAGGTCGATGTAGCGCATGAAACGATCGCGATTCTAGCACACTGATCCCACGCATCTGCTAAAATTTGCGCCGATGCGCCTTGCGATTCTGCTTCTGCTGGTTGGTCTACGGATCAACGCCCAGGTCACCGTGCTGAAAGCCGCCCGCCTGTTTGACGGCCGCTCGGACACGCTTCAGAGGCCCGGGATCGTTGTGATTCAAGAATCGCGGATTATCTCCACTGGCGCCGCCGGCGAGATCCCCGCGGGCGCCAAAGTCATCGACCTCGGCGACGCCACGCTGCTGCCCGGATTCATGGATGCGCACACGCACCTCACCTTCAACTTCAGCACGGACCCTGCCGCGGAACGCCTGGGATGGCTGCAACGCCCGGTGACGGAACGGACGCTTGAAGCGAGTGTGAATGCCAGGAAGACGCTCATGGCTGGATTCACCACTGTGCGCGATCTCGGCGGACTCGAGTTCATCAACATTGGCTTGCGCAACGGGATCAACAAGGGCTACGTTCCCGGCCCGCGCATGCTGACGGTAGTGGAAGCGATCTGCCCGCTTGGCGGCCATTGCGACATGACGAACGGATTCCGCTCGGACATGGTGCGCTTCGGTCCCGAACTCACCACCGTCAGCGGTGCGGACGCGATGCGCAACGCGGTGCGCTGGAACGTGAAGCACGGCGCTGATGTCATTAAGATCACGGCCAGCGGCGGCGTGCTGTCGTTGAACGACGATGTCGATTCGCCGCAGATGACGCCGGCCGAGATCGAGGCGGTGATCGACCAGTCGCATACGCTGCGCAAGAAGGTGGCGGCTCACGCACACGGCGCGGAGGGCGCCAAGCGTGCGATCCGCGCTGGAGTCGACTCCATCGAACACGGCTCCTTCCTGGATGACGAAGCGTTGCGGCTGATGGTGGAGAAGCGCACTTTCTACGTTCCCACGTTGATGGCCATTGAGGGCATCAAGGAGGTTCTGCCGACGGGGCGTCTCGATCCTCGTGTTGCGATCAAGGCGCGCAAGGCAATGGACGCCATTGACGTCACGGTTCGCAAGGCGATTCAGATGGGTGTCCGCATCGCCTTCGGTACCGACTCGGGCGTCTACGCGCACGGCCGCAATGCCGGCGAATTCCGGCTACTCGCCGAACATGGTTTGAAGCCGATCGACGCATTGAGAAGCGCCACCAGCCTCGACGCCGAGCTTTTCGGAATCGCCGACCGGCTGGGGACGTTGCAAGCGGGCAAGATCGCCGATGTGATCGCAGTGCCCGGAGATCCCACCGCTGATATTCGCCAGACCGAGCGCGTGTTCTTTGTGATGAAGGAAGGCGTGATCTACAAGAACGAGCGGTAAGCGGCTTGCTTCAGGGCAGAAAGCGGTAGCCGACGCCGTGCACCGTGACGAAGTGCTTCGGTGATTCGGCATCCGGCTCCAGTTTTTGGCGCAACTTCACGACATGCGCATCCACGGTGCGCGTGTTGGTGAGGGTATCGTAGCCCCACACCGAGTTGAGAATCATGTCACGGGTGAGAGCGCGATCGGGATTGTGAAGGAAGTACAGCAGCAGGTTGTACTCCGCGGGTGTGAGACGTACTTCATGTCCACTTCGACGCACCACGCGGCGCTCGGAGTCGATTTCCGTTTCGCCAAAACTCATCATCTTCGGGACTTCGGGTGTCATGCGGCGCAACACGGCCCGGATGCGTGCGAGGAGTTCGCGACGGCCGAACGGTTTGGTCACGTAGTCATCGGCGCCGATCTCGAGGAGCAGCACCTTGTCTACTTCGTCGCCGACGGCGCTGAGCACGATGATGCCGGTATCGAGTTGAGCCGCGCGAATGCGCTTGCAGATATCGACGCCCGATAGTCCGGGCAGCCGCAGATCCACCACGGCGAGGTCCGGCTTGTGTTTCAAAGCCATATCGAGGCCTGCCGGGCCATCCGCCGCGAGACAGACCTTGAAGCCTTCCTGTTCCAGCATGACGGCGATCGTATCCCTAAGAGCGTCGTCGTCGTCGATTACGAGGATGCGTTGCATCAAGAAAATCCGGTGGGAACTCCGCGAGACGTCCCTTGAATGGATTTTAACGAAACAGTTGAAGCGGTTTCTTGCCCGGAAGCATCCTGAATTACGATGGTACTGAGAACGCCAATGTCCGCAGGCAAATTTCTTCCGATCTTTTTGCTCTCTTCCGCGCTCGTGTTTGGCCAGTGGAAAGCTGAGCCAGTCTCTGCTGCTCCGGCGGGTTTGCCCGCTAGTCTTGCCGGCGTCATCCAGAAGGATGGCATGAAGGTGACCGGCGCCGACGGCAAGATCTTCTGTGAGATCTGGCTGCGTTCCACGCCGTTGCCGGCCTCGACGCTGGAGGACAGCGCGACGCTCGCAGTGCCACATGGCACCTTCATGGGCGTGATTCACTTTCCCAACAAGGGTGCCGACCGCCGTGGACAGCCTGTGAATCCTGGTGTCTACACCATGCGCCTGAGTTTCTTCCCGCAAAATGGCGATCACCAGGGCGTCGCTCCTCAGCGCGATTTTCTGCTGCTCTCGCCAATTGCCGCCGATTCCGATCCCGCAACCACGCCGAGCTTCGAGGCTCTCACCGCCGCAAGCAAGAAGGTGTCGGGCACTCCGCATCCAGCCGTGTTCAGCATGTGGAAAGTTGATAACGACTTCAAGGCGGGCTTCGACAAGATGGGTGACAGCGACTGGGTGCTGCAAACGAAGATCGGCGACACGCCGATTGCCATCATCCTGATCGGGCGCGCCGAAGGTTAATCCGCCAGCCGCGGTCAAGGCTTCCTTGCTCACGGCGTCGCCGAAGCGGGCGTGATAGCTTGAGAGCATGAATTTGCATCTCAAGTCGCCGGGCACGAAGGCGGGCGTTTATCCGCTTGTCCAGCGCGGCAAAGATCTTAAATACCTTTCTTTCCAAATCATCGAACTCGGCGATGGCCTCCGCGAGCACACGTTTGAAACGGGTCAGGAGGAAGTATCCCTGGACTTCTACACAGGTCCTGTCCGGATTGAAGTGGACGGATGGGCGGCTGAAATTCCTGCTCGCGCCTCGATCCGCGACGCGCATCCGATGGTGTATCTGCCTGCCGGCGTGCAGGTGAAACTGCAGGCGTTGAATGGTAGCGCCCGCATTACCGCCGGAGGCGCGGAAGGCAAGCCGGGTGGTGCACCTGTCCTGGTTGCGGGCGACGCGATCGTGTCCAAGTCCGTAGGCAAGGACAGTTTCACGCGCACAGTTTTCACTCACATTGCCGACAACATCGCCGCCTCCCATCTCATCTGCGGCGAGACGTTGAACACGCCGGGATGCTGGTCGAGTTGTCCGCCACACAAGCACGACATTTTCAACGAGCCGTATGAAGTGCCCATGGAAGAGATCTACTACTTCCAAGTGGAACCGCGGCAGGGTTTTGGGTTCATGCGCGTCTACACCCAACCCGACGATCCGAATCCGTTCGATGTCGCTTACCCGGTGGAGCATGGCGACACTGTGCTGATTCCGCGAGGCTATCATCCGGTGGTGGCCTGTCCCGGGTATGCGTTGAACTATACGTGGATCCTCGCCGGCGAAGGCCGTAAGTACGGTGCGTGGGCGGAAGATCCGCGGCACTCCTGGATCAAGGGCTGATCACAAATTGAGGCGAATCATGATTATTCGACTGCTCTGCTCCCTGGTTGCGGCAGCGGCATTGCTTCTGTCGCAAGACGCGCGCGGACGAATCTCCGGCCGCGTCGCGGATCCTTCCGGCGCCTCCATCGCGGGTGCGACCATCACGGCCACGCGCGCGGAAACGGGTGTTGGCATCGAGACGAAATCGTCGGAAGAAGGTGTCTATGAGTTGCCGCTGCTGCAACCTGGCATCTACAAGATCGAGGTGCAAACGCAAGGCTTCAAGCGCTACACGCGCGATTCGTTCGCGGTGCGCGCGGGCGAGCGCCTCACGCTCGACATCACGTTGGAGGTCGGCGCTGTGACGGAGTCGATCAACGTCAGCGGTCAGGCGGCGCTTGTCGAGACGGGCACCGCGACCATCGGCAACGTGGTAGATCAGCGGCGTTTGCTGGAACTGCCATTGCCCGGTGGCAACGCGTTCTCACTTGCGCGCCTCTCGGCGGGTGTGATCAACCTGGGTGCGCCGAATCATCCGAGCCTTGGCCCCGCGGTGGAAGTTGTGTCGAATCTGTCGGTGAATGGTGTGCGCCCAGGAAACATCGAGTTCACCATCGACGGCGCACCTTCGATGTGGGGCACGAATGCGAGCTACGTGCCTCCCGCCGACATGGTGGCGGAGTTCAAAGTGCAGACCGCCACCTATGATGCCAGCGTCGGACGCGCGCCCGGCGGCAACGTGAACGTCGCTCTGCGTTCGGGCGGCAATCAGTTGCATGGCACGCTCTACCACTTCCACAACAATCAGGTACTGACCGCGATGGACCTGTTCCAGCGGCAGTTACTCTACTCCGGGCCGGTCACCGATGACCGCCGCGCCAACGCGAATCCGCGCAATATCCTGAACCGCTTCGGCGCGAACGTGAATGGTCCGGTGCGGATCCCGAAGCTCTATGACGGGCGCAACAAGACGTTCTTCATCTACGGCTTTGAGATGTTGACCCGGCCCGGCATCGAGCGGGGAAACAACTTCTACACGGTTCCCACCGATGCGCAACGGCGCGGTGATTTCTCGGACTTGCTTCGTCTTGGAACGTCCTACCAGATCTACGATCCAGCCACCGCAATCGCCGTGGCGGGCGGGCGGATTCAACGCCAGCCGCTTGCCGGGAACATCGTGCCGCAGTCGCGCATTGATCGCGGCACCACCCGGCTGCTTGAGTTCTTCCCAGCGCCCAATTCGCAGGGCACAGCCGACGGCCGCAACAACTACCAACGCCTGCCGCGCAGTTACAACGAGTTCCGCTCCCATACCGGCAAGGTGGATCACAACTTATCGAACCGCCACAGAGTCTTTGTGCGCTACGTGCAGACTTACCAGCTCTTTTCCGCCGGTCAGGTCTTCGACACACCAACCACTGGCACCGACCGCTACCGGCGCATGAAGGGCGCGGGTTTCGACGACGTGTTCGTCTTCAATCCGCAGTTCCTCATGAACTTCCGTTACGGGTTCTCCTATTTCCAACAGGAGCAGGTGCCGCTTTCGCAGGGCTTCGATCCCGCATCCATCGGGCTGAATCCCGGGCTAATCGCCGAACTTGATCCGCAGGGGCGCCAGTTCCCGCAACTCAACATCGACGGGTATACAGGGATTGGGGGAGCGGCTTCGAACAACGCCATTTCGAACTTCCACTCGTGGAACACCGACTTCACGAAGATCGCCGGTAAGCATACGCTGCGCTTCGGCGGCGAGATCCGGCTTTATCGCGAGCACAATTACAACTTCAACTTTGGCGTGCCCAGCTATAACTTCGCTGCCGCATGGACGCGCGGCCCACTCGATAACTCACCGGTCGCGCCGATTGGCCAAGGCATGGCGAGCTTCCTGTTCGGACTTCCCACCGGCGGGCAGCTCAATACCAACGCCTCGCTGGCGGAGCAATCCAACACCACGGGCTTGTACATGCAGGACGACTGGCGCGTCACCAGCCGTCTTACTCTCAACGTCGGGATGCGCTGGGACTACGACTCTCCAGTCACTGAGCGCTTCAACCGTTCCGTTCGCGGCTTCGACTTCACGACGTCGAATCCGATTGAGGCGGCGGCGCGCGCAGCCTACGCACAGGCGCCGATTCCGCAATTGCCTCTTGCGGATTTCCGTGTGCGAGGAGGCCTCACCTTTGCCGGGGCCGATGGGCAGCCGCGTGCGCTGTGGAATGCGGACCGCAACAACTTCGCCCCTCGCATCGGCGTCTCCTATGCGCTGGATGGGCGCACGGTTCTGCGTGGCGGCTATGGCGTCTACTTCACACCCTTCGGCTCGGACCGCCAGTCCGTGAATCAAAGCGGATTCTCCATCGTCAACACGCTGGTGCCATCGAACGATAACGGCGTGACCTTCATGGCGTCCCTGACCAATCCGTTCCCGACCGGCTTGATCCGGCCCGCCGGCGCAAGTGGAGGACTGCGCACGGATGTGGGCCGCGGCGTTTCCTTCTTTCAGGGCGACCCGAAGAACGGCTACATGCAGCGCTTCAGCTTCGGTCTTCAGCGCGACATGGTGCGAGGCATCGTGCTTGACCTGAGCTTTGTAGGGAATCGAGGGCGCGGTCTCGAAGTAAACCGGCAGTTGAATCCGTTGCCGAACTCGTGGCTCAGCACGAGCCCCATTCGCGATCAGACGCGCATCAATCAGTTGACTTCACTGGTACGCAATCCTTTCGTGGGCCTCGCACCGGGCACTCCGTTGAACACGGTGAACGTCCAGGTGCAGCAGTTGCTACGGCCCTATCCGCAATTCACAGGTGTCACCACCAATCAGCAGATCGGCCGCAGTTGGTACAACAGCATGCAGGCGCGGCTGGAAAAGCGCTTCGCTTCGGGAGTGCAGTTTCAGTTTGACTACACATGGTCGAAGAACATCGAAGCGATTGGCTTCCTCAATGCGGGTGATGAGCAGACGGAGCGGGTGATCTCCGATATCGACCGCCCGCATCGCGTGACGTTTTCGGGTATCTACGAACTGCCTTTCGGCAAAGGCAAGCGATGGCTGGCGGCGGGACCGCGTGTTCCGCGAGCCGTACTCGGCGACTGGCAGTTGCAAGGCGTGTGGCAGCGCAACTCTGGCCCTGCACTGGGCTTCGGCAACTCGATCCTCATCGCACCCGTTACTTCGATCCCGGTTGAGAACCGCACCCTGAACCGCTGGTTCAACACCGAGGCCTTCGATCGCAATCCCACAAACCAGCTCGACTTCAATCTCCGGACGCTCTCCAGCCGGTTCACTGGTGCGCGCGCGCCGATGCAGGAGACGGTGGACATCTCGGTGCTGAAGAACATTCCGATTCGCGAAGGCATCCGGGCGCAGTTGCGAGGCGAGTTCCTGAATGCGATGAACCGGACGAACTTCGCGAATCCCAACACGGCGCCGGTGAACACGCTGTTCGGCGCGATCACGGCGAATAACGGTTTCCCGAGACAGGTGCATCTCGCGTTGAAGCTGCTTTTCTAGCGGTCAGCCTTCAGCTTTCGGCTTTCAGCTTTCGAATCCGCGCACCGGGCATGGGTTTCACCTCGGTCACGTGTTGAGCTATCTGCTCCATCCAAGCCGTGGGGCGCTGATCTTCGTGCTCCTCTCGCAACAGGCCGCGCTTGGTTGATGGCGGGAGCATTCACGGGTCTTCGAGAGCGTCTTCTTATTGGAGGGCTGTGGCGAGCGCGGCGCGCAACGCACGCTCGCATTGCGCAAAGTCGACCCAACTGTAGTGATCATCATAGCCCTCGGCCACAGCTTCCGAAGTCGGGATGTAGCCGGGGGCGCACTCACCATAACCGAGCGTCATCACCAGATTCGATGGCCGCAGTTGTTGTGCCCACAATTGGTATTGGACGAACGCTTCGGCGGGGACCAGCACGATGCTCGCGGGCCCCAAGTGTAAGGCCGGAACATCCACCGGCTGCTTGCGGGCCAGCCTGCGATACCAACTGATGCCGAGCGCCGCATCCAACCTTGCTCGCCTTGGCGTTTTCGGATCATTCAGCAACGCGCGCATCTCCGCATCGGAGAAGCCTTTGGTACGCCGGGGTTCGAACACGAGCTTCGCGTTGCGGACCGTCAGCTCGCGCAACGGGGCGCGCTTCGCCGATGCAAAGGTGTTTCGCATCCCCTGATACATACGATCGGCCAGCACGGGCCTGTTCTGCGGACTCCCATCGTTGTAACGGCCTGCCATGGTGTCGCCACTCGCTCCCGAGAAATAGACGTGGAACGTATCCTTCGCCTCGGCCTGCATCCTGCGACGTCCCATGCCAACGAAATCCGCGGACACGTCGCCTTGCCCGTAGTAACTCATCGGGTGTGTCGAGTAACAATGCAGAGCGGCAACGGCGCGGCCGCCGTTCCAGAAGCTGATGCACTTCAGCATTGGATCGATGAGGCCTTCCGGCATATTCCGAATCGCCGCGTCGCGTGTCGCGCTGGTGCGGCCGAAGGACACCTTGCCGTTGGGCTGGACGTATCGCCGGTTCGACGCGACTTGCTCCACCTGCGCCTGACCGGTTCCGATCTCCGTCACTGGTGTTGCGTTCGACAGGGATTTGCGAAGCGCTCCGGCGACATTAGCGACAGCACGCGCCTCGAACGCCGGATCATGCAACTTATCCTGGGACTTCACTTCATCGAGAAGTCGCTGCGCTTCCATGTCGGTGTAAGGCGCATCATGCTGATGCACGCAACTCAGCAGCACACTCGCGCGTGTCGTGCCTGCCGCGGCCGCGAGTTGATCTCGCCACAGATCGTAGGACCGGTTGCGGATCTCGCACCAATCGACGGCTGCAATCACCACAGGCTTCCCAGCGCCCATCAGAACAATGCCGCGTGCCTCCAATGGATCGACGATGGACTTCGCGATTCCTGTATAGATCGGCGAGCCGGGAGGCGGTGTCACGTCTGCCTGAAACGTCGCGATGCGCATTGGAGAGGATTGCGCGAAGGCTGCGGATCCTGAGGCGCCGAGCAGGAATGAGCGTCGATGAAGCGATGCGAAGTGCATGTGTGATCTGTACAACGGCACAAGCACGTTCCGCAACTGAGCGGGGGCGCGGCTAAAGCGAGAGCCGCCGTAATCGAAGTGCGTTCGAGATCACTGATACAGAACTAAACGTCATCGCCGCCGCCGCGATCATCGGGCTTAAGAGAACACCAAGCACCGGATAGAGAACACCCGCCGCGATCGGGATGCCAAGGAAGTTATAGAAGAATGCGAAGAACAGATTCTGCCGGATGTTCTTCATGACGGCTTTGCTCAACTTGCGAGCCTTCACAATCCCATGCAGATCGCCCTTGACCAGCGTGACCGCTGCGCTCTCCATGGCGATATCGGTGCCGTTTCCCATCGCGATTCCGACGTGCGACTTCGCCAGCGCCGGCGCGTCATTGATGCCGTCGCCAGCCATCGCCACCATGCGGCCTTCTTCCTGGAACCGCGCGACCAACTCCGCTTTGCGCGCGGGAAGCGCTTCGGCCTCCACTCCCTGGATGCCCAGCTTTCGAGCCACGGCCATTGCCGCCTTGCGCTGGTCGCCGCTTACCATCACGATCTTGACACCGTCTTCCCGCAATGCCTGCAGGGCTGCCAGCGTGGTCGACTTGATAGGATCCTCCACGGTCAGAAGTCCCGCGGGCTTCCCGTCAATCGCCACCCAGATCACCGTGCAACCGGCTTCCCACATCGCCTCCGACTTCTGAGTCAGCGCGCCGACATCGACACTGAGTTGTTCGAGGAAGCGGCTATTGCCAAGCGCCACTTGCTTTCCGTCCACCTGGCCCACCACGCCGAGCCCGGGCATGGTTCGAGCGATGCTCGCCTTTGACAGAGCCAGCCCGCGCGATCTCGCCGCCCCGATTACTGCCGCTGCCAGTGGATGTTCGCTGGACTGTTCCAGCGACGCCGCCAGACGGAGCAACCCGTCCTGATCGAAACCAGGCAACGCCTCGACCCTGGAGACTTGAGGCCGCCCTTCCGTAAGAGTGCCAGTCTTGTCGACCAGCAGCGTATTGATGCGAGCGAGTGTCTCCAGCGCTTCGGCATTGCGCACCAGCACGCCGGCCTGTGCGCCGCGCCCGGTACCGACCATAATCGACATCGGCGTTGCCAGCCCCATCGCGCACGGACACGCGATGATCAGCACTGCGACCGCATTCACCAAACCGTGGACCAGGCGCGGCTCCGGGCCCCAAACGGCCCAGCCAACAAACGTCGCGATGGACGCGAGCACAACACCCGGAACGAACCATGCCGCGACTCGATCGGCCAGCCGCTGAATCGGAGCGCGGCTGCGTTGCGCCTCGGCCACCATCTGCACAATGCGCGCAAGCAGTGTCTCCGCACCGACGCGTTCCGCCTTCATGAGAAAGCTGCCCGTGCCATTCACCGTACCCGCGGTGACCTTTGAGTCCACCAGTTTCTCGACAGGCACCGGCTCGCCGGTAACCATCGATTCGTCCACGGCACTCGCGCCTTCTGTGACGGATCCGTCCACCGGGATTCGCTCTCCGGGGCGAACGCGAAGCTCGTCACCGGGGTGCACGTTTTCGATCGGCACATCCATTTCCACGCCCGGCCCCATCACCATGCGGGCGGTCTTCGGCGCCAATCCCAACAATGCCTTGATGGCGGTGCTGGTGCCTTCGCGAGCCTTCAGTTCCAGCACCTGGCCCAGTAGCACCAGCGTCACAATCGCTGCCGCGGCTTCGAAGTACACCGCAGGCTGGCCGTTATGTTCTCGCATCGCCGGCGGAATCAACTCCGGCGCGAGCGCGGCAACCAGACTATAGCCGAACGCAGTGCCGGTTCCGATCGATATCAGAGTGAACATGTTCGGGCTGCGCGCGGCAATCGATTTCCAGCCTCGTTCGAAGAAAGGATAGCCGCACCACAACACCACCGGCGCCGCCAGCGCTGCCTGCAGCAACACCATCCAACGCCCTGGCCCATGATCCAGAGACATGCTGCCCATCGCGAGAAACATCAGCGGAAGCGTGAACAGGGCCGATAGCCACAGGCGGCGGCGCATGTCGTCCAACTCCGGGTTCCCGGCATCCTCCAGAGTGATCAGCTTCGGCTCTAACGCCATACCGCACTTCGGGCAAACGCCAGGACCGAGATTGCTCACCTCAGGGCACATGGGGCAGATGTGCTCCATGTTCTTCTCGGCCTCCGAGGGCGGCTTCGGCGGTGCGAGATATCGCTCAGGATTGGATTTGAACTTCGCGACACAACCGGTGGAGCAGAAGTGGAACGTCGTGCCGTTGTGCTGGTGCGACCCGGCGGCGTTCGGCGGATACACGTCCATGTTGCACACGGGATCCTTCACCAGAACGGCGTCCGGCGGGATGGGCTTGGGTTTGGGGTTCGAAACGATCTGGAACGGATTTGGCTTCGGCCCCCCGGGCGAAGAACTCATACCTATCTTCTATAGATTACGTTCCCATTGAAAACGGTACAAACTACCGTAGCTTCGTGCAGCTTCACGGGATCAATGGCGAAGATGTCGTGGGAGAGGATGATCACGTCAGCGAGCATGCCCGCTCGAATCATGCCCTTCGTGGCTTCTTCAAACGACGCGTAGGCGGCTTGCGTGGTATAGCCGTGGAGCGCCGTCTCCAGGCTCACCCGCTGCTCGGGAAGCCAGCCTCCCGGCGGTTTCCCATCTACCGTGCGCCGGTTCACGGCGTTGTGGATTCCGCGAATCGGATTCACGCTGATGGAGGCCGGCCAGTCGCTTGAGAAGACAACCCGCGCTCCGGCCTTTTCGAGCGAGCGCCACGCGAAAGACAATGGCAGCCTCGCGGGACCAACGGCCTTACTCCACACCTCCACGGTGTCCGGGTCCGCGTGGATCGGTTCCATGGATGCCATCACGCCAAGCTTCGCGAATCGGGGCAGATCGTCAGGATGAATCGTCTCGATGTGCTCCACACGGTGCCGGGAATCGCGCTTGCCGTTCGTCTTGGCGGCATTCTCGTAGGCGTCGAGAGTGAGGCGCACGCCGCGGTCGCCGATGGCATGGGTGTAGATTTGAATGCCCTTCGCGTCCAGTCTCGCCACCACGTCGTTGAATTGCGGGACCGGCCATGCGGGCTCGCCGATTGCCTTCGGATCATCGGCATACGGCGCCAACATGGCCGCGGTGTGCGACTCGATCACTCCGTCGATCATCAGCTTCACCGCGCCCACTCGCAGGTAAGGATGACGCTGCTTTGACCGCAATGCCGCGATCTGGTCGACGCGCACGGGCGGTGCCGATGGTGACACCGACATGGCAATCGCCGCGCGCATCGAAATCTCGCCTTGGCGGCCAAGCTCTTCATACAGAGATAGCTCGTCCTCATCGCCACTGGCGTTCTGAAACGACGTGATGCCGAGCCGTGCCGCCATTTTCATACCCGTACGCAGAGCCGCAAGCTTTTCTTCCCGCGTGGTAGCCGGCACATGCTTCCGCACCAGGCTCATCGCGCCTTCTTTCAGGCTTCCGGTGGGCTGCCCGGTGGCAGGATCCTTCACGATCTCGCCGAATCCCTCGAACTTCGTGGCGCGATTGATGTCGGCCATCTCGAGCGCCTTCGAATTCGCCCATCCGGTGTGGCCGTCGTAGGCGGAGAGAAACACGGGGCGATCCTTCACCACCGCGTCGATCCATTCCTTGCGAGGCAGCTTGTCCGGAAAACAGTAATACTCCCAGCCACGGCCCGTGATCCACTTCTTTTGCGGATTGGCGCTTGCGTATGCAGCTATCAACCGCTGCATCGCTTCCACCGAGCAGACACCGGTCAAATCGATTTGCGAAAGCCCGAGCGAGCCGCTCAGAAAATGGATGTGCGCATCGTTGAAACCTGGCATCACGGTGCGCTGCAGCGCGTCCACGGTCTGCGCACCGAGCGCGGCTGCACGCACTTCCGCCGTCGTGCCGACCAGGCGGATGCGGTCGCCATCCATGAGCACGGCCTCCGCCCACGGCTTGCGCGAGTCGCCGGTCCAGACCTTGCCGTTGATGATGGCGAGCTGCGCCGGGAGGGCTTGGCTTACCAGAAGGGCGGAAAGGACAACGAGCCGCATCAGATTCGCGCGGACTGATGAGCCAGCAACTGCCATGCGCCGCCGCGCTTCACGAAGACGTGAAGGAAGCAGACTTTCACTTCCCCGCGAGTTCCGCGCGTTGTCACTTTCAGCATTCCGGTGACGTTCACGATCGCGGTGTTGCCCACTACCTTCACCGACATCTTGTCGTAAACGATGTCGTGATACTTGCGAACGTTGTTCTTCAGATTGTCGATGAACAACTGCTTCGAGTCGGCCTCACCGTTCGAATGTGTGTAGACCATCTCCGGCGCGATCACTTTCTCGAGCGTGGCGTAGTCATTGGTGGTGGTGGCCTTCGCCCATGCTTTTTCCGCCGCTTCCACGTCGGCTTCCGGCGAAGCAGCCAACAGAGCGGAGATGGACAACGCGAGTGCAACAAGCATTCTTTTCATGGATTCCCTCATGCGGATCATCGAGCAGGCACACGTTCCCTGCGCGCGGCCCGTAGGCCTGCTCTCAAGAACACGAATGTAGCACTTTATCGGGCGATCGCGCCGGTTTCCAGCACGAGGTCGAGTTCCGCGCGGGCCTGGTTCAGAACCCAGTTCACTTCACGAGGATCATAAGGTTTGGCCAGAACGTTGAAGCCGCCGCAATTGAGCACGTCCGACCAGAGATCATCGTCGGCGCACGCTGAGGCCACAATCAATTTCGGCGAGGGAAGTTGCAGTTGAGAGGAGAGGTATCCGAGCATCGATTTCCAACTGGCGCCAGTGGATCCCGCCTCGGCAATCACAATGGGGTATGCGTAATGCTTAAGCATGTCGCGCGCTTCCGAAGTCGAAAAGGCGCTATAGAGGTTCCAATCCGAGGATGGGAGCATCGCTCTCAATTCCTCAAGATCTTCCGGATCGGGGGTTACCACAAGGACCGGAGTCCGTGCGGTGGGAGTGGGCATAGCCTGCATCAGGCCTCCCTCCTTTCTCCTTCCGCTAGTACCATTGTACGGAAGATACGAACGAAGGGAAGCCCGGAATTGTTAAGAACACTTTCGTGAAGATTGATCGGCCTGCAAGCTATGCTTCGGCAACCACCGGATTGGTGAGTTCGCCGAGACCTTCCACGGCCACGGTGACTTCATCGCCGGGCACAAGGAGGCGAGGCGGCTTGCGGGCGAAACCAACGCCGGCAGGGGTTCCGGTGGTGATCACATCCCCCGGTTCGAGCGTACAAACGCTCGAAAGATACTCCACCAGATACGGCAGCTTGAAGATCAGGTGCTTCGTGTTGGAGTCCTGCAGCACCTCCACCGTTCCGCGCTCTTTGTTGCGAATAGTGAGCTTGATGGAGAGGTTGTGTGGATCGGCGATCTCATCGGCGGTGACGAGATACGGACCCATGGGCGCAAAGGTATCGAACGTCTTGCCCATTAGCCATTGCGACGTCGCAAGCTGAATGTCGCGCGCGCTTACGTCGTGCAGATTCATGTATCCGAACACATGCCGCTGCCAGTTCTCCTGCTTGATGTGGCGCCCGCCCGTGCCGATGACAAAGGCGAACTCCGCTTCGTAGTCGGGCTTCTGCGAGATCTTCGGCAGGACGATATTGTCGCCGTGGCCGATCACGGTGTTTGTGAACTTCGAGAAGATCGTCGGCAACTCCGGGATCGCCATGTTCGATTCCTCGGCATGGTCGCGGTAGTTGAGCCCGACGCAGAAGATCTTCGGCGGCTTCGGCACCGGGGCCATCAGCTTGAGCGACGACGCGCTGTGCACGCTCGAAGCGGGCGGCGAAACGATCCACTGCTCGATCATCTTGCGAGTGTCCGCACCGCCGGACAGAATGTCGATCATTGACCGGACGCCGGCATCTTTCAACCCGATAATCTGATCGCCGATCGCGACGCCGGGCTCGGGTGCACCCTGTGGGTTACGGAATGTAACGAGACGCATGAACCCAGTAGTTTATCATTCTCTCCGGACTGGACTGGTGATACGCGCTCTGCCTCGTGCAGGTATCGCGGACCGCTCCACTGGCGCGATAACTGGCGGTCAAGCACCAACCGGAGAAGTTGGTCATACTGAAAGCGCCGTCGCTTCCGCCTGCTGGTCGGATCTCCGCGCGGCAGCGCGGCATTGACATCGATTCGAGTCGAAACCAAATGCGACTGGCGACGTTTTTCCTGCTGCTGCCTGCTCTGGCTGACGAACAGGCATCCCAAAAAGCGTGGCGCGAAGATCTGGCATATCTTGCTCAAGAACTGCCTGCGCGGCACGTCAAGCCCTTTACCCGGACGAGCAGATCTGAGTTCATGCGAAGGGTTGCCGGAATGGAGAAGGCAATTCCCTCAATGACGGACGCCGAGGTTCTTACCGGATTCCAACGGCTGGTGGCCTCATTGGGAGATTCGCACACCACGCTCTGGCTCGCGAAGATGCAGTGGAAACATGTTGTTCCACTGGTTCTTCGTTGGTTCGAAGACGGGTTCTACGTGATCCTGGCACACCGCGCCTATGAACCGCTGCTGGGAGGGAAAGTCCGGTCGATTGATGGCGTGCCCGCAGGCGAAGTTCACCGGCGCTTCGCGGAACTGGCGCCAGCCGAGAACGAGGTGATGCGCCGCGAAGGCATCGAGAACATGATGCGGCTTGGCGAACTGCTTGCGGGTACCGGCGTGGTCAAGAGCCCTGAGCGGATCACCGTGGAGGTGACTCACTCGGGCGCTGTGTCGAAGATGGAAGTGGCGCTGGTGAACTTGCGCCAACTTGGGGCCATGTCCTCATTGACGAAAGGTAGTGCTCCGCTCTACGAGTCACGCCGCGGCAAAGCGTATTGGTTCCAGGCGATCGAAGACGGGTCGGTTCTGTACTTCCACTACGCGCGATGCGTCGACGATCCCGCCGAGCCGATGGCGGAGTTTCGCCTGAAGCTGCGAGAGGCCATGGGACGGCAGGGCTTGAGGCGGCTGGTGGTGGACCTGAGGCGGAATACTGGTGGCAATTCCTCGATTTTGGATCCGCTGATCGACGACATCAAGCAGAGCCGGTTCAATGCAAAAGGGCGTCTTGCGGTGATCATCGGCCGGGAGACGATGTCTTCCGGGCTCCTGAATGCGATGCGGTTCCGGCTGGAGACGAAAGCCGTCATTGTTGGCGAGCCCACTGCAGGAAAACCGAACCACTTCGGCGACGTGCGGGAGTTGGTCCTGCCGAATTCGAAGCTGCCCATCATGTATTCGACCAAGTACTTCGAGCGCCTCAAGGGAGAGGATCCCGAATCGATGTTCCCGGATGTTGCGGCACCTGTGCGATTCGCGGACTACCGCGACGGGAAGGATCCCGCCCTGGTGGCCGCACTCCGTTTTTGAGACCGCTGACTGGGCCTTGCTGTTTTCTCAAGATGGGCTCCAGCCCACGAGAACCCTACGCCAGCAGCGGCTTCACTACATTGCCGTGCACGTCGGTGAGCCGGAAATAGCGGCCCTGGAACTTGTAGGTGAGGCGTGTGTGGTCGATGCCGAGCAGATGCAGCATCGTCGCATGTAGATCGTGTACATGCACCGGATTCTCGGTGATGTTGTACGAATAGTCATCCGTCGCGCCGTAGATGAGGCCCGGCTTCACGCCCGCCCCGGCCATCCACATGGTGAAGCAGCGCGGATGGTGATCGCGGCCGTAATCCTCCGGTGTCAGCTTGCCCTGGCAATAGACGGTACGTCCGAACTCGCCGCCCCACACCACCAGCGTGTCCTTCAGCAAGCCACGCTGATCCAGATCCTCCACCAGTGCGGCCGCAGGCTGGTCGGTATCCTTGCTGACCTTCACAATCTTCTCCGGCAGGTTGTTGTGATGGTCCCAGCCACGATGGAAGAGTTGCACGAACCGGACACCGCGTTCGGCAAGGCGCCGCGCGAGCAGGCAATTTGCGGCAAATGTTCCCGGCTGCTTCGAATCCGGACCATACAACTGAAACGTGCTTTCGGGCTCCTTCGAGAGATCCGTCAACTCAGGCACCGAGCTTTGCATGCGGTAGGCCATCTCATACTGCGCGATGCGCGTATGGATTTCCGGGTCGCCTTGTTCTTCCAACTGGATCTGATTGAGCTTGCCAAGATCGTCCAGGAAGCGGCGGCGGCCTTGCGCGGAGATGCCTTCGGGGTTCGACAGATAAAGCACCGGATCGCCGCCCGAGCGGAATTTCACACCTTGATAGCGCGTCGGCAGAAAGCCGCTGCTCCACAACCTGTCGTAGAGCGGCTGATCGCCCCGATCCGTGGAAGAGATCATCACGACAAACGCTGGCAGATCCTTGTTCTCGCTGCCCAGGCCGTAAGCGAGCCACGATCCGATACTTGGCCGGCCCGCGAGTTGAAAGCCGGTTTGAAAGAATGTGACTGCGGGATCGTGATTGATCGCCTCGGTGTGCATGGAGCGGATGAAAGTGAGCTTGTCCATCACTTTCGCGGTATGCGGGACAAGGTCGCTGGCCCACGCACCCGATTGGCCGTGCTGCTTGAACTTGAACAGCGACTGCACCACAGGAAACTTGGTCTGCGTCGCCGTCATTCCGGTCAGCCGCTGGCCCATGCGAACCGAATCCGGCAGATCGGTACCGCGCCACTCTTCGAGCCGTGGCTTGTGATCGAACATCTCCATCTGCGACGGGCCGCCCGACATGAAGAGATAGATCACGCGCTTCACCTTCGGCGCGAAATGGGGGATGCCCGGCAGACCGTTCCCTTCGTCCGCGCCAAGCAGATTCGCCAGCGCCGCGACGCCAAGCCCGGAGCTGACGTTGCGCAGCATCTGCCGCCGCGATACGTGGAGCTTTTCGCTGTTCATGGTTTCGTCACCACCTCATCGAGATTGAGGATCATGCTTGCGACGGCGGAGTAGGCCGCGAGTTCACTGGCGTCCAATTTCTCATCGCGAGGCGAATCGCCCTGCGCGAGCAGTCTCGCTGCAGCTTTCGCATCGGACTTGTAGAGGTCGAGCTGATAGCGCAGGCTATCGTGGAGCACCGCGGTTTCGTTTGCGCGCGGCGCACGAGCCAGCAACAACCGGAAGCCATGTGCGATGCGCGACTCGGGCGACGAGCCGCCCTCCGTCATCATGCGTTCCGCAAGCTTTCGCGCGGCCTCCAGGTAAGTCACGTCGTTCATTAGATTGAGCGCCTGCAGCGGCGTATTTGTCCGCGACTCACGCACAATGCAAGTTTCGCGCGACGACGAATCAAAATTCATCATCATCGGCGGCGGCGCGGTGCGCTTCCAGAACGTGTACAGGCTGCGGCGATAGAGGCCCTCCCCCTTGTCGCGCTGATAGTCGTTACCTCCGGTCAACTCGCGCCACAATCCATCCGGCTGATAGGGCTTTACCGATGGACCACCGACGCGTTCCACCAGCAGGCCCGACGCCGCTAGCGCCTGATCCCTGACAGTCTCCGCGGGCAAGCGCAGACGTGGCCCTCGCGCCAACAACCGGTTTTCGGGGTCGCGCTGCAGCAGTTCCTGCGAGGCTTTCGATGCTTGCCGGTAGGTGGCACTCATCACGATCGTCTTCTGCATGGCCTTCACGTTCCAGCCGGAGTCCATGAACTCTCGCGCGAGCCAGTCCAGCAATTCAGGATGGCTGGGCCACTCGCCCTGGGAGCCGAAATCCTCCACGGTTTTCACGAGGCCTGTTCCGAAATAGCCCTGCCAGTAGCGGTTCACAATCACACGTGCGGTGAGTGGATTGTTCGCATCGACGATCCACTTTGCGAAGCCCATGCGATTTCGGGGAGCACCAGCAGGCATGGGATGCAGTGACGCGGGCACGTCGCGCTCCACCTTCTCGGCAGGCCGGTCATATGCACCGCGATTCAGAAAGAACGCGGGCCGCGGAGCCGGCATCTCCTCCATCACCATGACGGTTGGGAATCCGGCCACCAGCGTGTCGCGAGCCTCACGCGCTTCCACTCGCTGCTTCCATGCCGTTCGAATCTCTTCATCCGCGAACGCCTCCAGGAAGGCCAGCCGCAGCATCTCGCGCTGGGCCTGGTTGCGCTGTGCCTCGGGAATTCGCGCGATCTCATGCAGGCGCTGGCCAAGCGCGAGCATCTCCATCTCGAGCGCCGGAAGATCGCGATCATAGATGCGGACTTCGTCGATCAGCCCTTCGAACCGCATCGCGTTGCCGCCGCCGATCCGCCATGGATCGGGCGCACGGAAGTCCTGATTCAACTCATCCACCAGCACCTTCAGCGGCTGCAGCTTGCCGTTGACATAGATGCGCACCCCGTCGGCAACGCGCGTTCCATCGTAGGTGGCCGCGACGTGCAGCCACTGGTTCAGCGGCACCGTCTGCTCAGTCTCCACGCGGATCGCATCGTCCAGCCAGCGCTGCACCATGTTCAACTGCAACTTCCCATCCTTCAGATAGAAGCCAAGTCCGGTTTCTTCGCTGATGTCCTTGGCCCTGGTGAGGATTGCACCATCGGCCGCGGTGGGCCGGATCCAGGCTGACAGCGTGAAGTGATTGTAGAAGCTGTAGTCGCGGATCTTGCCGATATCCAGAAAGCTCTTGCCGTTGAAGCTTGCGGCGTTGCCATAACGCCCGCTCACATACGTGACCCCTGCCACGGGCTTCTCTTCCTTGTCGAGAGAGTAGTGCCGCGCCTGACCGCGCTCGATCATGTAGTCCGCCTGCGGGTTCGAAGCAACCGTGCTCTCCCATTGCAGGCGCGACTTCGCGATTCGTGGAGCGAGATCGGCAAACGTCTTCTCCGCTGCCACCAGTTTCGCCTCGGCTCGCGCCAGCGTGTGTTGCTGATCCGGTGTGGGCGCGGGCACGAGCGGCGGCGTGTTGCCGTATTTGAAATAGCGTCCGCGATCGTTGATGTTGTTGAAGAACGCGAAGAGCTGATAGTACTCTTTCTGCGTCAGCGGATCGTACTTGTGGCTGTGACAGCGCGCGCAGCCAACGGTCAGCCCGAGCCACACCGTTGACGTCGTCTCTACGCGATCGGCGACATACTCCACCGCGTACTCTTCGGGAATGATCCCGCCCTCGCCGTTGCCGCGATGATTGCGATTGAAGCCCGTGGCGATGCGCTGTTCCAGCGCCGGATTCGGAAGCAGATCGCCGGCCAGTTGTTCGATGGTGAATTGATCGAACGGCATGTTGCGGTTGAACGCCTGAATCACCCAGTCGCGCCAGCGCCACATGAAACGCTCGGCATCGGTCTGATAGCCGTTGGTATCGGCATAGCGGGCTACATCCAACCATCGTGCGGCCATGCGTTCGCCATAGCGCGAAGACGCCAGGAGGCGGTCCACCACCTTCTCGTACGCGTTGGCCGATGTGTCCTTTAGAAACGCATCCACTTCCGAGGGAGTGGGTGGAAGGCCAGTAAGATCGAGCGTCACGCGCCGGATCAGCGCAGTGCGTTCGGCTTCAGGCGAAGGTGCGATGTTCTCACGCTCCAGGCGCGCCAGCACGAAATGGTCCACTGCGTTGCGTGCCCAAGCGCTGTTCTTCACCGCGGGCGACGCTGGACGCTTCGGAGGGATCCATGACCAATGCTTCTGCCACTCCGCGCCCTCCTTCACCCATGTCTTGAGGAGTTCCACTTCGCGCTCATTCAGTTTGAAGCTGCTATAGGCCGGCGGCATGCGGAGACCCTTGTTCTCCGTGGTGATGCGCTTGATCAACTCACTCTGATCGAGCGAGCCCGGCGTGACCGCGCGCCTGCCGCCCAGGTCGGCGGTCATGCCCGCTTCGGAATCCAGACGGAGCTTGATCTTGCGGGTCGCGGCGTCGGGGCCGTGGCAGGAGAAGCAGCGGTCCGACAGCAGCGGCCGGATGTCGCGATTGAAGTCGACGGTGTTTGCAGCCGGGGCCGGCACGGCAAGCAGGAGAAGGCCCAGAAGATGCATCATACGGCTTTGCTGGTCATGATATCGCAGTTCGGCGGGGCACCTTGCACTTTTAGTGTTCGCCTCATCTTCGCTTTTGCGGCGCGGCAAACGCGAAGCGTGCTTGAACCTGCATGGTACTCTGAGAAGAAGTGTCGTCATCGTCGTTAAACTTCCGTTTGGAACAGTACGAAGGTCCCTTGGATCTGCTGCTGGACTTGATCCGCAAGCAGCAGATCAACATCTACGACATTCCCATCGCCAAGATCACGCAGCAGTATCTGGATTACATGGAACAGGCCGCGGCACTGGATATCGAACTCGGCGCGGAGTTCATTCTGATGGCCGCCACGCTGATCCATATCAAGAGCAGGACTCTGCTGCCGCGCGATCCGGAGCTTGAGAAGATCTCGCCCGAAGAGGATCCGCGTAAGGATCTTGTGCAACAGTTGCTGGAGCACGAGCGATTCAAGAACGCCGCCGAGATGCTGCAGCAGAAGCGTCTGGTGGAGGAGGCCGTGTGGTCGAATCCGCAGATCCAGCAATTCCAGCAGGAAGATGACGATCCCGGTCTGGCCGTGTCGCTGTTTGATCTGGTGAAGGTGTTCCAGGATATTCTGGAGCGCGCGAAGAACCGTCCCGTCTACGAAGTGGAAAAGGAAGACGTGACGGTGCCTGACATGATTCAATACATGCGTACGCTGCTCAACGAAAAGCCGAAGGGCGCGCGCCTGTCCGCCCGGCAGCTTTTCGAAAGGCAGAAGAGCCGGAGAGCTTTGATCTGCCTCTTCCTGGCGCTGTTGGAGTTGGTGAAGTGGCAGGCGATTTCTCTGCAACAAAGCGAACTGTTTGGCGATATTGACATCGCGAAAGAGAAGTCCGTTGAAGAGGCATTCCTGGCCGACAACAACCTGGAGCGGCTGCAGGAAGAATACAAGTAAATCCAAAAATCACGAAGTTGAGTTTCGATGAGTGAAGTGATCCAACCCGAAAGCCCCGCCATGGATGAGCGTGTGGAAGAACGTACGGCCGCGGAGCCACAGGCCGAGGTGAATGCCGCCGAATTGAGCGAGACGCAACCGGCGGAAGCGGCCACTGGCGATGTCGTTGCGAGTGATTCAGCGACTGCTGACGTGGCGGCCGGCGATGCAGCGTCCGCGGCAGAGCCGCAGGCCGAGGTGAATGCCGCTGAAATGAGCGAGGCGCGACCGGCGGAAGCGGCCACTGGCGATGTCGTTGCGAGTGATTCGGCGACTGCTGACGTGGCGGCCGGCGATGCAGCGTCCGCAGCGGAGCCGCAGGACGAGACGAGCGCGGCCGAATTGAGCGAGGCGCAACCGGCGGAGGCGACCACTGGCGATGTCGTTGCGAGTGATCCAGCGACTGCTGACATGTCGGCAGCCGATGCAAGTGGCGCCAGTGAAGCCACAGAGTCCGCCGCAGCCGAAGCAGCAAGCACCGAGGAGCCCATCGCGTTGGAGGGCGGCGAACCGCCTTTGGAGGCCGCTGCCGGCGACACTACGGCGGAAGCGCCAAGCGAAGAAGCGGTTGCCGAATCCGTAACAGCCGTGGATGCCGCCGAACTGCTCGGCGAATCCACCGTGGCCGCGGATTCGCCCGAAGATGAGCGCACCCTGCAGCGCGCCATGGTCGAAGCTGCCATCTACATCACCGAGGAGCCGTTGACTCTCGATCAGATCGTGATGGCGATGGAACTCCCCAAGGAGCGCATTCAGGAGATCCTCGCGGAGTTGGTGGAAGCGTACTCCGCGCCAACCCACGGCGTCACGATCCGAGAGATCGCCGGTGGCTACAAGATGGCCACCAAGCCCGAACACCACGAGCGCATTCGTGCCTTCGTCAAGAAACTGAAGCCGCCCCTGAAGCTCTCGCTGGCGGCGCTGGAGACCTTGGCTGTCATCGCTTACAAGCAGCCGATCACAGCGCCGGAAATCATGGAAGTCCGCGGTGTGCAGGGCGCCGGTGTGCTGAAGACGCTGATTGATCGCAAACTCATCACGCCCGCGGGCCGCAAGCAGGTGGTCGGCAAGCCGATCCTGTACAAGACCACCAAGGAGTTCCTGGTGCAGTTCGGCTTGAAGGATCTGGCGGAATTGCCGACTCTGAAAGAGTTCGAAGAATTGCGGCGCCTGGCGTTCAACGATGATGAGCCCGCGCCTCAACCGGAGGCCGCTCCTGCCGCCCCAGAACCTGCTCCCGCAAGCGGCGAGACGCACTCCGCCGAGCCCGCCGCGGATCCAGCGCACACCGTCGAAGTCGCCGAAGTGAGCGAATCTCAACCCGCCGTCGAGGAACCGCAGCCCGCGCCTGAATCGAAAGAAGCCGCGGCGGCGGCATCGGAATAGATGCCTGAAGAACGACTACAAAAGATCCTCTCCCGCGCGGGCGTCGCAAGCCGCCGTCACGCGGAGGAGATGATTCTTGCGGGTCTGGTGACGGTGAATGGCGCCGTGGTGACGGAACTCGGATCCAAAGCCGATCTCGATCACGACCACATCAAGGTGAATGGCAAACTGCTTCGTCCGCCCAAGCGTTTGCTGTATCTCATGATGAACAAGCCCAAGGGCTGCGTGACCACCACCGAGGATCCGCAGGGCCGCAAGACCGTGATGGATCTGCTGAAGGGCGTGAAAGGCCGCGTGTATCCCGTGGGCCGATTGGATTACGATTCCGAAGGCTTGCTGCTGCTGACAAGTGATGGTGAGTTTGCCAATTCGATTACACGCGCGGCCACCAAGGTATCCAAGTTCTATGTCGTGAAGGTGGACGGGCACCTCAGTCCGGAACAGGAAGAGGCGTTCCGAGCGGGAGTTCCGATCTATGGCAAGAAGACCGCGCCGGCAGGGCTCAAGAAGATCCACCGGGCGGAGAATCCCTGGTATGAAGTGAAGCTCATTGAGGGCCGGCAGAATCAGATCAAGCTGATGTTTCGCCACTTCGGTTTGCATGTGGAGAAGTTGAAGCGTGTGAAGGTCGGCTTCCTGGAGTTGGGGAATCTGAAACCGGGGGAGATTCGCGAGTTGACTCCGTTTGAAGTGCAGCGCTTCCACCGGCAGTTCGAAAACGCGATGAAGCCCAAGAAGAAGAAAGCGCCGCCACGAGGTTCGAATGACGATCGCCGAGATTCTGAAGAGCAGTAAGACGATTGCCGTGGTGGGTTTGTCCAGCCGTAAGTTCCGCGCGAGTTACGGCGTTTCCCAGTACATGCAGGAACAGGGTTACCGCATCATCCCGGTGAATCCCGGCGAGACCGAAGTGCTTGGCGAGAAGTGTTATGCGGCGCTCGCCGACGTCCCCGGGAAGATCGACATCGTGAACATCTTCCGCAGGCCGGAATTCGTTCCCGATATCGTCGAAGAAGCGATTCGCCTGGGAGCACGCGCAGTCTGGATGCAGGAAGACGTGATTCACGAAGAAGCAGCCGCCCGCGCCCGCCAAGCAGGCTTGGCCGTAGTGATGGACCGGTGCATCTTGAAAGAACACCGGGCCATCGTGGCCGGCTGACGTCTACCGTTCTTCGAGCGGTTTCACGGGGTCGATGAAGGGCCACACCACCGTACCTGCCAGATAAACGCCCGCCATCAGATACAGAAACTGATTCCAGTCCGCGGTACCTGTGGATGCTTTCGACGCGTCCAGCAGGATGCCGCCCACCATCGGCGCGACGAAGCCTGCCATGTTGCCCATCATGTTCATCGACCCGGCCAGCGTGCCCGCGTACTTGCCGCCGATATCCATGCACGCAGCCCACGCTCCAGG
>JAEUQE010000119.1:19983-25665 GCA_016789785.1 Bryobacterales bacterium | reverse complement strand
TGTGAGCATAGTAGCCCATGTATCCGCCATGGACGCCGCTGTGATGGAAGTACTCCTCATCCACTTGAATGGCGCGCTCATTCGAACTCGCCACCACCTCGTAGTCGCCCACGCGCATGTAGATGTGACCTGCCATGTGCACCAGGTGGCCCGCATTCGGCGCAATGCCGCCCATCAGCCGCTGAGCACTGGGGATCGCGCGCTCCGGATTCCTCGACATCTCCACCGCGTGCACGTAGAAGTGATTCGCGCCCGGATGATCGGGGTCGCGGCGCAGCAGGCGCTCGAGCAGGTCGATGCACTTCGCCATCTCGCCGGCGGGCTCACCGTTCAACGTCGTGAACCAGCGCCAGCGCACGGGCACCATCAGGCTCTCGGCGTAGAGCGTCGCGGCATCGGGATCGTCAGGATACGCTTCGTGCAGCTTGCGCAATGCCGACCGGTGGGCTTCTTCGCCATCGCACATCGCGGCTGCGGCTGCCGCATAGTCGCGCTCGTGCTTTGGTGCATTCGCCGAGCGCTTCACTGCTTCGGTTCCGTAGTTGCAACCTTTCTTGAGGTCGACGTCGCCGTCGAGGTCCATGTTGATGTGGGGCGCTTGTGCCGCCGCCATGCCGAAGTAGGGCATGGGCGATTGCGGATCGAGTTCCGCCGCCTTCTGAAACGATCGAAACGCTTCGTAGCGGTTGAATCCGTAGAGCAGCACCAGGCCCTGATCGAAGAACTTCTGCGCATCCGCGATTTTCGTTTCGATGGGATGCTGATACAGCCCCATCCCTTTGTATAGTTGAACCGGCTTCTCCTGCGCGCCCAGCGAGAAGCACACGAGTAACCACCACAATCTCATTGCTTGTCCCTCTTCACTGGTATACGCGCAATCCGCCGCGATGGGAGATCAGCGGTACAGCAGGTACTTCTCGCGCAAGGCAAGGAACTTCTTCAGATCCTCTTCGAGGCTCATCTCGATGCTGCGCGGATCGATGCCTTTGCGGATCTGCTCGATGAGCTTGCGGCTGCCGATGAGCCGCTCGTTCTTCTCGAAAGCGATCTTGCCGGGATAGAGCTTCTCCAGTTGGGTCATCAACTCAATGCCGAGGCGGAAGCTGTTGAAGCGCTCCCGGTCGGTGATGACGAATCGAAGACCCTGCACTCGCGTGTCCTTCAAATTGCTCTCGCGCGGCGTGAACGATGTTGGATAGACACGAACACCAGGGATCGCACGGGCATTGAGCTTGGCGGCGAGTTCGGGGCCGTTGATCCAATCCGCGCCGATCTGTTCGAATGGCGCGTCGGTGCCGCGGCCAACCGAGTAGTTGCGGGCGTATTCGATCATCGCGACGCCAGGATAGAGCAGCGCCGCGTTGAGGCTACGGATGTTCGGCGAAGGATCCACCCACAGCAGGCCAGTGGAATCATGCCAGTCGCCGCGATGCCAGTTCTTCATCGCGATCACTTCGAGCTTGTTGGTGAACTTGCGCTCACCGTGGAACATGCGCGCCAGTTCTCCGATGGTCATGCCGTGACGCAAGGGCATGGGGAAACAGCCGACGAAGGACTGCACTTCGGGTTCGAGAATCGCACCTTCCACGCGCACGCCCGTGATCGGATTGGGACGGTCCAACACAACGAAGGGCATGCCGATGGTGGAGGCCGCTTCCATGGAATTCAGCATGGTGCAGCCATAGGTGTAGAAGCGCGCGCCGATATCCTGGATATCGAACACGAGGACATCTACCTTGGCGAGGGTCTCCTTGTTCGGAGCGCGATTCTGGCCGCGATAGAGACTGTAGACCGGAAGGCCGGATGCGGGATCCTTCGTGTCGCCGATGTTCTCGTGGTCCTCTTTGCCGGCGATGCCGTGCTCAGGAGAAAACAGCGCGACCAGATTCACGCCACCGGCACGCATGACGTCGATGTTGCGCTTACCATCCCGGCTGAGCCCGCTATGATTCGTGATCAGGCCCACACGCTTACCGCGCAACGAGACAAATCCCTGGGCCGCTGCGACATCGAGACCATTCCACGTCTGGCCATTGTGGGCGATGTTTCGCCGGGGATACGAGCCGGTTTCGTTGTAACCGGTGAGGAGCACTCCTTGCGCATCCACGCCAAGCGCGGCGGCGGCGATCGTAGCGACTTTCGCCCGCAGCGGTGAGATTGCAGGGCGCCGGAACGGATGCACGCTGTTGGTGAGAAGAATTACGAAGGTCTTCGTAGATGGGTCCACCCACATGGAGGTGCCGGTAAAGCCGGTATGGCCGAAGGATCCGATGGGGAACAATTCGCCACGGTTGGAGGAGAATTGCGAATCGAGATCGAAGCCAAGCCCGCGCAGGGTGGCCTGATCACCAGGCGTCTGCGGCTCGGTCGCTTTGCGGATGGTGAGTGGACTGAGGATGCGGCCGGAGGATCCCTGCCCCTGATTCAGCAACATGTTCGCGAACTTGCTCAAGTCTTCGGCCGTGGTAAACAAGCCTGCGTGGCCCGCCACGCCGCCCATGAAGCGTGTGGTTTCGTCATGGACTGTGCCTCGGAGGGGCGCGTTCATACCGTTATACTTCTCGGTCGGCGCAATGCGCGCACGGAGCGATGGGGGTGGGTTGAACATGCTGTCCTTCATGCCGAGTGGAAGGAAGACATTCTCACGTGCGTATTGATCGAGCGGCTTGCCGCCAAGCTTGCGCACGATCTCGCCGAGGAGGATGAAGTTGATGTCGCTGTAGATGAACCGCTCGCCAGGTTGGGCGACGGGCTTGTCGATGAGCGCCTTCTGAATACCGAGTTCGTGGCCGCTCCATGCAGGTACCAGATCGAGGTCCGGGCGCAGTCCTGAGAAGTGCGTGAGCAGTTGCCGCACGGTGATGTTGCTGTTGCCGTTCTGAAAGGCAGGCAAGTGGAGGGACACTTTGTCGGAGAGTCGCAGCTTGCCCTGTTCCAGCAATTTCAAGATCGAGCTTGTGGTCGCCACCACTTTGGTCAGCGATGCGGCGTCGAAGATGGTGTCGAGTGTCATCGGCTCTTTGGCGGGGACGAGCACGCGATTGCCGTAGGCCTTGCGATGGAGGATCTTGCCATTGCTTCCGATGAGAAGGACAGCGCCCGGAATCTCGTCGGCTTTGATGGCGGCTTCAATCAGCGCATCAAGATCATTGGATCCGGCGAAGCGCTCTTGCGCATTTGCGGCAAGAGCCACGGCCAGCAGTAAGGTGAGCATTCTCATAGGAGTCGTTTGGCAATGGCTTCCAGCTTGGTGGCGAGTTCAATGTCTTTGGAGGTGATGCCGCCGGAATCGTGGGTGGTGAGGTCGATACGCACCTGGTTCCAGACGTTGAACCACTCGGGATGATGATTCATGGCCTCAATGGCGACGGCGCTGGTGGCCATGAATCCGAAGGCATGGACGAAATCGGGGAAGCGATACTCGCGGTGAAGTTTGCCATCCTTGACTTCCCAGCCTGCGAGGCCTGCGAGTGCGGACGCAATTTCCGCGTCAGTCAGCTTCGGTACTTTCGGCATGACTTCATCTTCTCATGGGCGCTATGCTTGATCTCTCATGGAGATTCCGAACGGCTATCATGCGCTGCCACATGGCAAGATCGCGTCCATTGTGACGTATCTGGAAATGACTTCGCCGCCTGTGCAGCTTGAGAATCCGGCGCCGGAAGGCCTTACAGTGGAGCTTGTAAGGAATGCTGATCTGGGCTGGTATCGGGGATTGTTCCAGCGCATTGGCGAGGACTGGCTCTGGTTCAGCCGGCTGGTTCTGAGCGACAGCGAACTTCGCGCGATCATTGATCACCCGTTGGTGGATCTCTATGTGTTGAAGCGTGACGGCACGGATGCGGGTTTGTTGGAATTGGACCGCAGAGTGCCGGGTGAAGTGGAGCTTGCCTTCTTCGGCTTGACGAAAGAGGTGATTGGCAAGGGTGCGGGGCGATACCTGATCGGCGAGGCGATTCGCATGGCGTGGGCGCACAAGCCGTCGCGGTTCTGGCTGCACACTTGTACGTTGGACTCACCGCAAGCGCTGGGCTTCTACCAGAAGGCAGGCTTCCGGCCGTACACGCGCGCGATCGAAGTGGCGGATGATCCGAGGTTGACGAACAAGCTGCCTCGGGAGGTGGCGAGTTGGTTTCCGGTTCTGTAGCCGTCCGCGAGTATGGTGGTGAACACGTTCTTCGAAACACGGCGAGTCGCACTCTTCGATCTTGCGCAGCGAGTTGACCATGCTTTTCGGAGCATCGGGCTCGACTATGGCGTGGCGGGTGGACTGGCCGTGTATCTGTATGTGGAAGCTGTTGACGCCGATGCGGGCCGGCTGACGAAAGACATCGACGTGATCATGCGACGCAGAGATCTGCCTCGACTGATCGAGGGCATCGGTGTCTTCGGCCTTCATCATGAGACAAGGGATGGACGTGAGGTGCTCATGCAGGCAGGCGCACCCTCCGCCAGACGAGTTGTTCATTTGCTTTTTACTGGCGAGCGAGTGCGTCCTCGCTATCCGGAGGCTGTTCCTGATCTGGGAGAGGTCCGCGTGATGCGAGGTGTACGTGTAATCCCTCTGCTGCACTTGGTCCGCATGAAACTGACGAGCTTTCGCGCAAAGGATGAAGCTCATCTGAAGGATCTGGACGAGGCTGGACTGATCACGGCAGACATCGAGAGGGCGCTCTCCCCAGTGCTCCGCGAACGGCTGCACCAGGTCCGCGCCCGCGAGTAATTGAACCAGCTACGGCTTCCACTCTTCGTTGAAGAAGCCTGCCTTCGCGACCCTGCCGGGCCAGCGTCCCGTGGCGGGCTCCGAGACATCAATAATCGCCCAATCCGGCAACTTCGGGATCTGGCGCGCGTTGTTCAGATAGTCGAACTCGCGGTACGTGAAGCCGCTGTTGATCACGACGTAGCGGTTCGGGTTCAGCGGATTCGGATAGATGTAGGCCGGATAGTGATTGGCGGCGGGTAGATCGCCAACTTTCTCCGTAGTCCACGCCACCAGCAACTGCGCGGCGATGCGGGCCATGAGCTTGTTCGACGATGGATCTCCCCAAAGTACGAGATTCGCCGAGGCGATGTCGGCATCGGTGATCTCGATATCCTTCTTCACGCGCGAATCACCGCGAAACTGGCGGCGCCACTCGCGGATGGCACGTTCCTGCTCCGTGCGGATGCGCTCGGCAACGCCCTTTTGCGAGGGCTCTCCGGTCGGCAGTACGAAGAGGAAGCTATCCATGAAGGCGTCGTCAATTGGGCCTTGCAGACCGTGCCGCTTGCGCAATCCGGCTTGCGCTGGTGAGTCCACCACACGCCAAGCGCCGCGATCCTGGCGCAGGTGCACACGGAGCGACCCGTCGCTCATGGGCGCGGATGCGGTCAGCTTTGTCCCATCAATCTCGATGGTTGCTTTGGTGCCCGGCACGACCGGGGCGCCACCGGATTCAAAGTCGAGAGTCAGTGCCGTCACGTTCTGCGTCTTCACCTGGATGCCGCTTGCAACCATATCCGCAGTCACCGTCGCGCGCTCCCAGTGTTCCTTGATCGCATCGACGATGAGCCACTTCATGCGGTTGTAGGCAAGCGTGAATGTGGTGAATCGGATGGATTGTGGGAAGCGCTCGCGGCCGCGCTCGGCAAGCAGATCCAGGCGGCGGTCAATCTCGATTTTCGAATCGGGATGATAGC
>JAEUQE010000119.1:0-19975 GCA_016789785.1 Bryobacterales bacterium | reverse complement strand
CGTGGGAAGCGCTCGCGGCCGCGCTCGGCAAGCAGATCCAGGCGGCGGTCAATCTCGATTTTCGAATCGGGATGATAGCGATGCGGTGTTTGTGGGCCGATGATGTGCGTCAGCGGGATGCCTTCCTTATCGAGATAACGCGCCATGATATCGGCGGCCTGTTTCTGCCGGTCGATTTCGCCGCTGTAGGCGATCAAGGGCAGATTGAAGAAGTTCATCGCATACTCGGTCGCGTCGTACATGCGCCAGAGCTTCTTCTCAAACCATGATGGCTGGACGGGATCCTTGGCGAGGTTGAGGAACTCGGCGGACTCGCTGAATCCCGCACCCGGCGCCGCGGCAAACCAGAGGCCCGCATGATGCGCGGCGATATGCCAGGCGGCCGCACCACCCATGCTGAAGCCTCGTACCGCAATGCGATTCTCGTCGATTCGATAGTGCTTCTTCACGCTGGTGAGCGCTTCGAATAGATCCACTTCACCAGCGAATTTGTTTGCGTTGCAGTATCGCCCATAGAGATGGAGCACGATCGCATCGGGTGGCGTGAACTCGCCGGGGCGTGTCTGCCGCTCGCTGAGGAAGTTCACTTCGCTGAGCGTTTCGTTACGGCCGTGAAACCATGCGTCGAGGCGCCAGTTGCGAGTCTTCGGAGAACCGCGATCGGGAATCACGAGGCCGTAGGGCTGAATGCTGTGGTCGATCCGGGAACGATAGCCGCGCACCACCAATCCGGTTGCGGTATCCCATGGCGCTTGTCCTTTCGCGAGCAACTCCGCGCGATCCATGCCTTGCTTGAGAAGCGTCTTCGCCTTGCCGATTTCGTCGGGCTTGAAGAATTCATTGTGGGTGAGCGCATAGCGCACCGCTTCGCGATAGATGAGCACGTCGGGCGCGAGCGCGTGATCTTTGATCCGGTCGCAGGCGGCGGAGAGTTGCTCCAGCCCGCGCGAGAGTTCGGCGCGATCGGCATCGGAAACGGGCACGCCCGGAGGCGGAACAGGGCGGTCTTGCGCCAGCAGACAAAGGGGCAGTAGAAGGAGCAATCGCATGGTTCAGATCCTGTGAAATCCCTTCAGGATATCCCGGATGGCGTAGCGTAGCGCCACTGGTCTGCCATGCGGGCAACTCATTGGATACTCGGTTTGCGCGAGTTCGCGGAGCAGATAGTCAATCTTCGCCGGATCGAGCCGCATGTTGATCTTGATGGCCGCGCGGCAGGCAATCGATGCAGCCATGCCGCGGCGCAAGTCTTCGAGTGAGACGCGGCGCATCTCGCTTTCGGCGATCTCCAGGATCTCGAAGATGAGGCGCTCGGTGTCGGCAGCGCCAACCGCGGCCGGCGCCGACTTCACGGCAATTGTCCGCGACCCGTAGAGTTCGGTGTCGAAGCCGATGGCGAGCAGTTCCTCGCGAATGCGCTCGTATTCGATGAGTTGACCCGCGGTGAGTTCCAGGATCAGCGGCATCAGCAGGTTTTGCATCTCCACTTTGCCCGCCGCGCGCTGCTTCAGCACCTTCTCGAAGAGAATGCGCTCATGAGCGACGTGCTGGTCGATGATCCAGAGTCCGTCGCGCGAAGCCGCAATGATGAACGAATCCTGCAATTGGCCGAGCGGGCGAAGATCGGCAAGCGCTTCCATTGTGGGCGGCGCATCGAGAATGGCTTCGCGAGGGAACGCGCCGTGTGTGTCGGGAATGCGCAGGCGGAGCGGCGCTGCGTTCGTTTGCGCCGGCTGCGGGAGAACTTCAGGTGTGGCTGCGGGCGTACTCGCATAGAGATCAATCGCGGGGCCGCTGAAATCGAAGCGCGGCGATGGCGACTGGTGCGGCCGCAGCACAAACTCGGGGAGTTGCGCCGCTTGCTCTTGCGTCAGGGGAGGTTCTCGAAACTGGCTGTCCTCGAACCGCTGATTCTCGATCCCTTGCGTGAACTCGGAGTAGGGTAGATCTGCGGCGGCCTGCGGTGTCTCGCGCATGGGCACGCTGGAGACGGGACGGCTGCGTGTGAGGACATCGCGAATCGCGTCACGCACGAAGTCATGCACGAAGGAGCCGCGGCGAAAGCGGACCTCGGTCTTCGACGGGTGCACGTTGACGTCGACTTCCTCGGCGCCGCAATCGAGAAACATCAGCGCGAAGGGGAACGCGTTGGGCGGAATCAGATTGTGGTAGGCCGCGGTGAGCGCATGCATCAGCAACTTGTCGCGAATCAGGCGGCGATTCACGAACAGAAAGATGCTGTTGCGATTCGACTTCTGGATTTGTGGACGCGAGACGAAGCCACTCAACTCGAAGAACTCCGGAGGCGCGGGCTCACCGTTCTCATCGGCTTCCACCGGCATGTCGCGGCGCACGCCTTCCACTTCCACCAGATCCTCCAGCGCACGGCTTCCGAACACCTGGTAAACGCGCTCGCGCAGGGTCCCGACGGGTGTCACGTTCAGCAATTCATTGTTGTTGTGGCGAAGTTCGAAACTTTTGTCGGGATGCGCGAGGCTGTAGTGGGTGACCAGGGAGGCGATGTGCGCAAGCTCGGTCTGCTCCGAACGGAGGAACTTGCGGCGCGCAGGGACATTGAAGAACAGGTCGCGGACGGCGATGGTGGTGCCCGTGGGGAAAGCCGCTTCGTCGTAGCGTAGAATCTTACCGCCGGCGATTTCGATATGACTGCCGGTGTGCTCTTCGGCCGATCGTGTATCGAGCGTGAGGCGTGAGACGGAGGCAATGGAGGGCAGGGCTTCGCCGCGGAAACCGAGAGTCGAGATGGCGAACAGGTCGCGAGTCTGGCGGATTTTGCTGGTGGCGTGGCGTTCGAAGGCGAGCAGTGCGTCGTCCCGAAGCATGCCGCTGCCATCGTCGGCGATGCGGATCAAGCGGCGGCCGCCGGCCTCGACGTCGATGCGAAGGCTGCTTGCGCCGGCATCCAGCGAGTTTTCCAGGAGTTCCTTGACGACGGAGGCTGGCCGTTCCACCACCTCCCCGGCTGCGATCTTATTGGCGAGATCGTCGGAGAGGACTTGGATGCGGCCCATTGGGTCAATTGTAGCGTGGAGGTCTGGACGCCTCGGCTGGTCGCGTACGGATGCTGCCGTTAGGCAGGCTAGAAAGAGTATTGCAGAGGCTGATGTTCTTCGGGTCTGACGCTGCTGTCTATCCTGTGCGGATTGCCATCGATTTCTTGCCATCCCTCTAGTAGCGTATTGAGGAGGCGAATCGCTTCCGCTAACGGGGCGTCGGTCTGATGGAAGTTGCCCTCCTGAACGCGCAGCAGTATGTAGCCATAGAGCTCCCGTAACTGGTTAGCAAACTCGGGATCGGGCAAATCACTCACCGACTGTGCGAGTTCACCGATGAGCCCACACGCTCGGCTGACGTCGGACGAGCGAGCGGCGATGTCACCGGTAGCGAGATGAATTCGCGCCGACTCAAGAAATCCGATCGAGCCTCGGTACATCAAGGCGATCAGTTCGACTGGGCTTGCAGACAATACTTGAGTTTCCAGGTAAGCGCTGTAAGACATTTGTGAGAGTCTATCTCCCTTCAATCTGACGCGCGAGCTTGAGAATGTGCTCAGGCGGGACTTGGGCGACGACCTCTCCGGTCTGCCGGTCCACGATCTTGAGGACGGGACGTTTCGTTTCTCGATCCAACGTGAATTGGAGTTCCTGGTTTTGGCCGAAGAATTCGGCCCCGTTCAGTGCCTGGACTGCCTTGATGATTTCACGTTGTTCCGCTCTGCGCTCTGCCGGTTGGTTTTGGGACAGCGAGGCAGCCAACGCGAAAGTCACCGGGTTGATCGATCCGGTATCCATATCCGACTCCAAGGAGAGTGATTCCCACTCTCGATTAGTCTCATCGGCAATTCTCTCGTGCCCTTGAATTGAGGACGTCCCACGGGGACGAATGGGTTGGTAACTCTCATACCAACCCTACTAACAACCCTTGGGGGATATGCAGGCCGGGCGCGGACTCTGCCGGTTGTTCGCAAGCCAGACACCTCGCCGTGCAAGAGATTGAGCTTGCGTGCATAAACGGCCGATCGTTCTTGGCCGCAACCGGGCTCCGGTTGCCGGTGACCGGATGAAGAGACTGGTTTCCGGCTTGATCGCGATTAGCGCCGGATACCGCACAGTTGACAACGGCATGGACTCTTCCATGTGTGCGATGTACCGTGAGATCGTGACGCCCTCCCGAGTCTGACCATGACCCACGAACCTGCTGCCGGGGAGCGAGCAGGACGAGGAGGACGTCACCGATTCCAACTGTAAGGAAGGCACCGCCAGCGTCTTGCTCTGGTCATGAGCGTCGGGTCGGGCCATCGCGTTTGGCGGGTAGTCCCACAGGCGGGAGACCGGTTGGAGAAGTTGCTTATTTTTTCTTCAAGGCCGGAGTGGCAGGTCGCGACGCCGAAGGAACTGGCTTGGCCGCACCCGTGTTGGACTTCTTCATGGGCGCCCGTCCTTCCGGTGCGTTTGGCGGAGGAGGGCCTTCCCGCTCGAAGGTCACTTTCACGATGGTCACCGGCTTCAGAGGCTTATCATCGCCGTCTTTCGGCACACGCGCGATGGCTTTCACCACATCCATCCCTTCCACCACCTGGCCGAAGACCGTGTACTTGCCATTGAGCCAAGGCGCCTCAGCCTCCGTGACGAAGAACTGCGATGCCGCTGTCCCAATCCCCGCATGTGCCATCGCGACTCGGCCGGGTCTGTCAAAGACCAGGTCCTGCCGGAACTCATCCGGTGTCACGAACCCAACGTCGCCTCTACCCGTCGCGCTCGGATCCCCACCCTGAATCATGAACGCCGGGATCACGCGGTGGAACGTCGTACCCGGAATCAGAGGCTTTCGCATGCTCCGCTGCGTGGTGGGATCGCGCCATGCCTTGCGGCCAAGGCACAGATCCACGAAGTTCTTCGTAGTCAGTGGCGTCTCCATCTCGAAGAGTTTGAAGCGGATGATCCCCATGGATGTGACCATCGTGGCGTAAAGGCCCGGTCCGCTTGCATCCGGACCACTCAGCTTCGGCGGTTCGGCCTTGGTAGAAGTTGAACCCGCAGCGCTGGCCGGCTCGCTGGAAGTACCTGACGGACCACCACCAGCCGGAGTTCCTGTCGAGTTGTTCGGGCGCGAAGCCGCCGCTGGTGCCGTTCCACCTGGAACTGGCGTTCCCTGCGTTCCCGGCGCTGTTCCAGGCGAGGACAAACCCGGTACTGCCGATCCTGGCGTTGTTGACCCCGGCGTTCCGGGATTCGTTTGCACACCCCGGTCACCCGGCCCTTGAGGCGACGTGGTGTTCAGTTGCTGGGTTGCTCCCGCGGTTCCCGGTGCGCCCAACGGCACGGCCGGAAACTGCGCTCTCGCATCCGGGGCGAGCATGCTCAGCGCCAAAATCGAAAGGACTGCATACTTCGGCATTCAATCAAAATTATACTGAAGGGTGTTTCTCTCGCGCCTTCTGCTACTCCTCGGTTGCGCACTTGCGTGTGCCGGCCAAACGACCCGCATCAGTGTTCTCGTCACCACGGACCTGCACGGCAACCTCTATCCGTGGGATTACTTCACAGCGAAGCCGGCGAATCGCGGACTCGCCAAAGTGGCGACATTGATTCGCGAACAGCGTCAAGAGAACCCGAATACGCTGCTCGTGGATTGTGGCGACACGATCCAGGGCGCGCCACTCGAAGCGGTCTATCAGCAGTACGTCCGGACGGGCAAGTTGCCCCACGGGCTTGCCTTCAAGGGTAAGCCGCTCAGCATCGACCCGATGATGCTCGCCATGAACGCGCTGGGGTTCGACGCAATGGCGCTGGGGAATCATGAGTTTAACTTCGGATTGAAGAATCTCGAAGCCGCGCGCAAATCGGCGAAGTTCCCCTGGCTTTCAGCAAACACGGTGGCTCCCTCATCGGGCATGGTACGCCCGTTCGAGCCTTACGTCGTGAAGACGGTAGCCGGTGTGAAGGTCGCGATCATCGGCATCACCACGCCCGCTGTGCCGAGTTGGGAGAAACCGGAGAACTACAAAGGGCTTCGATTCCTCAGCGGTGTGGAAGCTGTGGAGAAGGCCATTGCGGAGTTGAAGACCAAGCATCAGCCCGACCTGGTCGTGGTCGCCTCGCACGCGGGTCTGGATCGCGACCTGAAGACTGGCGAGATCCGCACCGGCGAGACGGGGCACGAGAACATGGTCTACCAGACCGCAACGAAGGTGAAAGGCATTGATGCCATCGTCTTTGGTCACACGCATCAGGTCCTCGAAGAAGCGCGCCTTGGGGATGGCGTGCTGCTGCATCAGCCCAAGAACTGGGGCATCTCGATGGGCCGCGTCGACTTCGAAATGGAGAAGGTCAACGGCAAGTGGCGTGTGGCAAGCAAGAAAGCCCGGCTGATTCCCGTCACGGACAAGGTAGAAGCAGACCCAGAGATCCTCGCGCTGGCGAAGCCTTATCACGAGTTGACCGAGGAGTTTCTGAATACACCGGTTGCCGAATCGCCGGTGGATCTCGATGGTTCACTGGGCCGCGTGGCCGACACGGCACTGGTCGATGCAGTTCAGCAAGTGCAGTTGCACTATGCGAAAGCCGACGTATCCCTGACCGCGATGTTCAATCCGCGTGTGCGCTTTCCGAAGGGCCCGGTCACGGTGCGCCAGGTCGCCGCGCTCTATGTCTACGATAACGAGCTGTACGTCATCGAAGGCAACGGCAAAATGCTGAAGGATGCGTTGGAGAACGCCGCGCGATACTACCTGACTTGCCCCGACACCGCCTGCTCGAAGGGCCCGCTGGTGAATAGCAAAGTGATCGGCTTTAACTACGACATGGCGCAAGGTGTGGAGTACGAGATCGATCTCACGCAACCCGAGGGCAGCCGCGTGCGCAATGTGCGGTTTCGGGGCAAGCCGCTTGAGGACCAACAACCGCTTCGTATCGCTGTGAACAACTATCGTGCGGGAGGCAGCGCCGGGTATCGTATGTTCCGCGATGCGCGCGTGTTGTGGAAGTCCGGTGAGGAGATCCGCAATCTGATCATTGAGTATTACACCGAACGCAAGAAGCTTCCTGCGAAGGCCGACGGGAATTGGCGGATCATTCCGGAATCCGCCCGAAAGCTTCTTGAAACAGAGTCGCGGGCGGAAGCTGCGCGCTCTTCGAACTATTGACGGAGTTTTTACCGGGAGGTCACCGGCAATTCACCCAGCCAGGGTAGTGCTGGTTCATGAACCCTTCGGTGAGTCTTCCGGATCCCGTCCTCCGGACCCTGCGGAGCGCCGCGTTTCACAAGGCATGGCTGCCCATCTACGAAGAGGCTCGGCACCACACAGGAGCCGGCTTCTGCAAGTCGCTTCTCGATGGGCTGAAAGTACAATGTGACGTCAGCGAGGCCGATTTGGCGCGGATTCCGGCGCATGGACCAGTTGTGATTGTTGCCAATCATCCCACGGGCCTGCTGGATGGCATCGCGCTGGGAGGGACGCTGCCTCGGGCCCGCGGCGATTTCCGGTTCCTCGCCAATGCGGTCCTAGAGAACTTCCCGGAACTGGTGCCAGTCTCGTTTTTCGTGGATCCCTTCGGCGGCAAAGCTGCGGCGCGGCGCAACGTGGCTGCGATGAAGGCTGCACTCGAGTGGTTGCGTCAAGGCAAGGTGCTGGTGACTTTTCCCGCGGGCGAGGTTGCGCACTTCGAACTCAAGCAAGGCAGAGTCTGCGAGCCGGCCTGGAGCGCAAGTATCGTTCGGCTTGCACAATCGGCGAAAGCTCCGGTGGTGCCGGTGTTCTGCACAGGCACGAACAGTCCGCTATTTCATCTGGCCGGGATAGTTCACCCGAGGCTTCGCACGCTGCTGCTCCCTCGTGAGTTGATGAACAAGCAGGATCGGCGGATGGAGTTGCGCATCGGTACTCCGCTGAGTGCGCAGCGAATCGCGGCTGGCGATGCCGCGGATCTGGCGGCGTATCTGCGCAGGCGGACCATGCTGCTGGCGAAGCGCGACGCGCGGCTCAGCGGCCGGTCCAGCAGCGCCAGGTTGCAGCAGAAGTGCCTCAGCCGCTCATCGACAAGGACCTGCGAGGACTTGCGGCCGAGAGTCTGCTGGTGGATAGCGGTGAGTATCAGGTGTGGCTCGCGCACAGCAGCGAAATTCCGAACATCCTTCGCGAAATCGCGCGTCTGCGTGAGCTTACGTTCCGTGCGGCGGGTGAGGGCACAGGCGCCGGCGCCGACTCCGACGAGTTCGATTCCCGATACCTGCATCTGTTCCTTTGGCATCCCCAAACGGGCAAGATCGCTGGGGCCTATCGAATCGGGCAGACCGACGTGATTCTGCCGGAGCTTGGCCGCGGGGGTTTGTACATCAACTCCTTGTTCCGCATCGACGAGAGGTTCTTCGAACGCCTTGGGCCTGCGCTCGAACTCGGACGGTCGTTCGTTTGCCAGGAGCACCAAAAGAGCTATGCGGCCCTGCTTTCGCTCTGGAAGGGGCTTGCTCGTTTCATCTCGGACAATCCGCGGTACCGGTATCTGTTTGGGCCGGTGAGTATCAGTAACCGCTACCTTCCACTGTCGCGGCACATCATGGTCGACTTCTTTGTCCGGCATCGCCGCCGCCAGGATCTTGCGGCGTTGGTGAAACCGCGGAGCCCGTATTGGAGTTGGAATCCGGGCGCCCGCGATTTCACGGGGCTCGCGGCGGGCGACGCCGAGGAGATCTCCTCGTTGCTGGCGGATATCGAGAAAGATCGAAAGGGAGTTCCGGTGTTATTGCGGCACTATCTGAAGCTGGGTGGTGAGTTACTCGGATTCAATGTCGACCGTAAGTTCTCGAACGTGCTCGACGGTTTGATTCTTGTCGATATGCTCGGGATGGAGCAGAGGCTGCTGGAACGCTATATGGGTAGGGATCGGAGCGGAGCCTATCTACGGTTTCACAAGAAGATCGAAGCAGCGTAGTTTCCGCGGCGGCAAGATCGATCGAATACCAGGCGAGCGACGGGGGCGAGGCACGATGCGGGGCGAGGATCACTCCGCAACGAGTGCCATCGCATCAATGAAGATGCAGTGGCTTCTTCGTTCAGGCCCCGGCGGTTGCTACGATGAAGACGTGGCGGAAACTTTCAACGAACCGAAGCTGGCACTCAACCGGATCTACACGCGGCGTGGCGACGCGGGAGAAACCAGTCTCGTGGGCGGTCAGCGCGTGCCGAAGGACTCGTTACGCATTGAGTGCTATGGGACGGTGGACGAATTGAATTCGCTGACCGGCATGGCCTGCGTGTCGCTCGAGAAATTGCATCCCGCCGTGCCCGAAACGAAGAAGCTGCTCGACATTCTCCGCCGCGTTCAGCATGAGTTGTTCAACCTCGGCAGCATTCTCGCGACATTGCCCGAGGATGTACATCCGAAACAGCCCCGCGTCACCGCCGTCGAGATCGAACAACTCGAACACGAGATTGATGAAATGAACGAAGCGCTGGCTCCGCTGCGAAGTTTCGTGCTTCCAGGCGGCAGCCGCATCAACGCCGAATTGCACCTATGCCGCACCGTTTGCCGGCGCGCGGAGCGTATCGCCGTCCAACTGAGCCGCACCGAAGAGGTGCCCGCGGAAGCGATTGGCTATCTCAACCGTCTGAGTGATGCCTTCTTTGTTTGGAGCCGGTGGGTGAATCACAAGCTCGGGTCGCCGGAGGTTCTGTGGGAGCCGAACAAAGCGGCGTCCGCTCGATAAGGCCTCGCCCGATACTGGCGGCTTTGAGGTGACCGCGGCATGGATCGGGCGTATCATGGTCACATCATGAAGCAACTTCTATGGCTGGCGGCCGCGATGGCTGCATTGGCTCAGCCTCCCGGCACGAATTACGACGAAGCCAAGGCCGGTACATACACCCTCCCTGATCCGCTCATCATGGCAAACGGCACGGCGGTGAGAGACGCCGCGACGTGGAAGCGCCAACGCCGCCCGGAAGTCCTTGCGCTGTTCGAATCGAACGTCTACGGGCGAAGCGCGCCCGCACCCCGCAGGATCGACTACGAAGTAATGGCCACAAACAAGCGTGCGCTCGGCGGCCTCGCCACGCGCAAGGAAGTGGCCATCTGGCTCACCCCCCAACGCACGGGTCCGCGCATGCACGTCCTGTTCTACATCCCGAACGAGCGAAAGGGGCCGGTTCCGGTGTTTCTCGGGCTGAACTTCGGCGGCAACCAGGCGGTGACCACGGAACCCGATGTACCAGTGACCAAGAATTGGGTTCGCCCCGGCAAATTCACCGAGAACGGGCGCGCCACCGAGGCCTCGCGCGGCGCGGAAGCAAGCCGCTGGCAAATTGAGAAAGTGGTGCGGCGCGGCTACGCCGTGGCTTCGATCTACTACGGAGATATCTTCCCGGACCACAAGGACGGACTGAAGGACTCGATCATTCCGTACTTCTACAAGCAGGGACACACCACTCCGGCCGCCGATGATTGGAACGCCATCGGCGCTTGGGCATGGGCATTGAGCCGCGCGCTCGATTACATGGAGAAGGACCACGACTTCGACGCCAGGCGTGTTGCGGTATGGGGGCACTCGCGCCTCGGCAAGACCTCGCTCTGGGCGGGTGCTCAGGATGAACGTTTCGCGATGGTGATCTCCAACAACTCGGGCGAGGGCGGCGCCTCGCTGGCACGCCGGAACTTCGGCGAAACGGTTGACCGCATCAATACCGCGTTCCCGCACTGGTTCGCGGCCAATTTCAAGAAGTACAACCAGGCGGTGAAAGACCTACCCGTGGATCAGCACATGCTGATTTCCCTGATCGCGCCACGTCCGGTGTACATCGCCAGTGCTCTCGAAGACCAGTGGGCCGATCCCAAGGGCGAGTTCCTCTCCGGCCTCGCGGCGGATCCGGTGTACCGGCTGCTCGGGACCGATGGACTTGCGGCGAAAGAAATGCCAGGAGTGCACGAGCCCGTCATGTCGCGCATCGGGTATCACATCCGTGCCGGGAAGCACGATGTGACCGAGTATGACTGGGAGCAGTTCCTCAACTTCGCCGACCGGCACATGGTGAAGAAGTAGCGCGCGTCGAGAAGAAGTAGCGGCTAGGGGTGATCGAGGTCGACGATCTGCGCCCCGGGCGGCGGTTCAAACTGAAAGAGCTTGGGATCAAGGACGGGATTGAGCCGCTCGTTAGAGAAGGTGTAGTCCATGATGGACTGGTCCTGGCCATAGATGCGCAGCTTGACGATTTGGAAGTTCGACGTGAGTAGGAAATCGACCTGGCGATAAAAGGCCTTTGAGGATTTGGGGAGCGCCTCGATCCAGTGATCGGCTCCAATCGGACGGATCCGAAACTCTCGGAAGTCCCGATCGAAGTCGAGACGGCCGATAAGAAATGCCAGCGGGACACGGATGTCTTCTGTTTCCTTTAGCTTGGATCGTTCTACGCGATTCGAGGAGGGGCTGTAGAAGAAGACGTCCTTTCCGTCTGACAAGAATAGTTTTTTGGCAGGATCCCGATACTCCCAGCGCATCCTACCGGGTTTCTGGAGAGACAGAAGACCGGTTTCCGCGCGCTTCGCGCTGGGTTGGGAGCTGTAGCTGAACTCCTGCCGGTAGTCCACCTGGAGGGTCCGGATGCTGTTGTAGCGCGCCTCCACTTTGCGGAGAGCTGGGCCGAGTTGGAAATCGCCCGCGAGCAATGAAGAGGCGAAGCAAGCGAAAACGAGAAGCGTACCAGACGTCATGAGCGCATCTCTATTGTCGCCGATTCAGACCCGGCCGCGGCAGTGCCCAGCGTGACGGAAATGTGGAAAAATCCGCCTTGCTCGACAGAACGTATCTGTTTTTGTTACACTTAGACTGAGGATTTATCTAGAATGGCGACTAAGCCGGCGTTTGCTTCCGGGGCTCAGGTAGAACATCCGAAGTTTGGACTCGGCAGTGTGGTGTCGTGCACTGACGAGCAGATTGTCATCAAGTTTGACGAACATGGCGAGAAGAAGTTCGTGCTTCCGATCGTCCTTCCGAACCTGAAAAAGAGCGACCGGCAGCCACCGGCCGAGAAGCGAGCCTCGCGCGCCAGGAAGAAGGCCGCCGCACCTGCAGCGTCGTAAGGGGGCTACGTCTTAAGGGGCTGCCTCCCGAGGCCGCTTTCGAAGGGCCTTCCGTCTTCGTGACGTGAACCTCCTATCCCACCCCACACCTTCGGTTACGATTGCGCAACCGTGCTCCACATGTGTCTGCTACACTGGAAATCCTCCCCTGGTCGATGAGAGCAGTGAACCAACAACCTATGTTTGACAAGTTTCACGAGGAATGTGGAGTTTTCGCGATTTTCGGCCACCCGGAAGCCGCCAACATGGCCAATCTGGGAATCCATGCTCTGCAGCATCGAGGGCAGGAAAGCGCCGGCATTGCCACAAGCGACGGCAATGACGTCTACTGCTTCAAGGCGATGGGGCATGTCGCCGACATCTTCACTCCGTCGGCGATCAACTCGCTTCCAGGCCATATCGCGATTGGCCACACTCGCTACTCCACCGCAGGCGACACCGCATTGCTGAACGCCCAGCCATTCTCCGTGACGACCAACAAGGGCCGGATCGCGATTGCGCACAACGGGAACATCACGAATGCGATGGAAATCCGCCGGCAGCTTGAAAGCGAAGGCGCGATCTTCAACGCATCCAGCGATACCGAGGTGGTGCTGCATCTCATCAGCCGTTCGCGGGAAAAGGTGCTTGCCGCGGCGTTGCGCGACGCATTGCTGCAGTTGGAAGGCGCGTTCTCGCTGGTGCTAATCTCGAACAGACAATTGATCGTGGTTCGCGATCCGCACGCGTTCCGTCCGATGGCGATGGGCATGATTGCGGGTGATCAGCCGGCCTATGTCTTCGCGTCGGAGACGTGTGCTTTCGATCTGATCGGCGCGGGGTATCTCGGAGAAGTGGAGCCGGGGGAAATGGTGATTGTCGACCCTGAAGGGATGCGGCGAGAGCGCTACGCTCCCCGGCAGCCGAAGTCGCAATGCGTGTTCGAGCATGTTTACTTCTCCCGTCCGGACTCGATGGTATTTGGACGGCCCGTGCAGAAGTCTCGCGAGATGATGGGACGCTTGCTGGCGCGCCAGTGTGCGACCGAGGCAGATGTGGTGGTGCCGGTGCCCGACTCGGGCGTCGCGGCGGCCCTGGGATATGCGACTGAGGCGGGTATTCCATTTCGGATGGGGCTGATTCGAAACCACTATGTCGGCCGCACGTTCATTGAGCCGACGCAGGCGATCCGCGACTTCGGCGTCAAACTGAAGCTCAACCCGGTGCGGCATCTGCTTGAAGGCAAGCGCGTGGTGCTGGTGGATGATTCGATCGTCCGCGGCACAACGTCACGCAAGATCGTCCGCATGGTGCGCGGCGCGGGCGCCAAGGAAGTGCACGTGCGGATCTCGTGCCCACCGACCGTGTCGCCCTGCTTCTATGGAGTGGATACTCCGACCAAGGATGAGCTGATCGCAGCCCGGCAGAGCGTCGAGTCCATCCGTACGTTCCTGGAGGCGGATACGCTCGAGTATCTTTCGCTCGAACGGCTGGCGGAGGCTGTACAGGACGAGCGGGGCGAATATTGCTATGCGTGCTATACCGGCGACTATCCTACCGATCTGGTGTATGTAGACGACCTTCTGGCCGCGAAGACCCGCCGGTAGGGACACCCGCCGCCGCTGCAAGACCGCGTCGACACAACTAACCACCCGCGCGGTGGGGTACCGGTATCCTCACCTGCGTACCCGGCCCCTCACGAAACCTCTCCGCTTTTCGAACCAGTGTTGTGGGCTTTCCAGCGAAGCAGGTAGCGCTCCAACCGGCCGACCATCGCGCCCACACAAAGCACCACACCCGCCAGGATCGCCATTCCCGCGAAAACGCCCGTGGTATCGAACACCCCCTCGGCTTGCGCGATCATGTAGCCGACACCGCGGGCAGCTCCAAGATACTCACCGACCACGACGGCGATAATCGCGAACCCAATCGAGATGTGCAAGCTCGAAAAGATCCAGCTCAGCGCGCTGGGGATAAGCACGTGCCGCACCAGTTGGCGTTCGGAGGCTCCAAGCATCCGGGCATTGTTGATGATCACGGGATCCACTTCGCGCACGCCCTGAAACGTGTTGAAGAAGACGATGAAGAAGACCACCGTGACACCAAGTGCAACTTTGGACCAGATCCCAAGTCCGAACCAAAGCAGGAAAACCGGGGCAAGGACCACACGTGGCAAGGCGTTCGCCACGCGGAGATATGGATCCAGCAACGCAGCGAGAAAATCGTTTCGCGCCAGCAGGAACCCGAAAACCACACCCGCCGCCACGCCGATGGCGAACGACAGTGCGGCTTCGAGCAGGGTGGTGCCGAGGTGGCTCCAGACCGAACCGTTGGAGAAGAGTTGCCATACCCGATTGGCGATATCCGAGGGCCGGCTGAAAAAGAACTTGTCGAGCAAACGCGCGCTGGTTCCAGCCTCCCAGGCAGCGACAAGCACAGCCCCAAGGAGCAACTGCCAGACGAGCATCGGAACGGCGCGGGTCTTATTCGTGGCGCTCATAGCTCTTGAGGACTTCCCCGCGCAGGTCGCGCCAAATCGACCCATAGATCGCGGTGAACCGGGTATCAGTCTTGATATCGATGAGGTTGCGAGGGCGTTCGAGGTTCACCTCGTAGCGTCCGACGATCCGGCTGGCCGGACCGGCTGAGAGGACCACGACCTCATCGGATAGTGCGATGGCCTCTTCCAAATCGTGCGTGACAAACATGACCGTCTTCTTCGTTTCCGCCCATAGGCCGAGGATTTCGCTCTCCATGCGCAAGCGGGTGTGTACGTCGAGCGCGCCAAAGGGCTCGTCCATCAAGATGATTTCGGGGTTGGTGATCCAGGTTTGTGCCATCGCGACCCGTTTGCGCATCCCACCGCTCAGTTGGTGCGGGTAGCGATCGGCGAATCCGTCGAGGCCAACGCGTTTGATCCAGTCTTGCGCGGTCCTGGCAGCTTCAGCAGCCTTCGTTCCCGCCATCGTCGGCCCAAACGCAATGTTGCCGAGGACGGTTCTCCAGGGTAGTAGCGCTTCCTGTTGGAACATATATCCGGCTCGCCGGTTGATGCCCTCCAACGGCTCGCCAAACATCTCCACGCGGCCCTGCGAGGGCTCCATCAACCCCGCAGCCATGTTGAGAAGGGTTGACTTGCCGCAACCGGATGGACCAACTACGGAAAGAAATCGGCCCGCCTGAACGTCGAGATCGATGCCTTCCACTGCCGTGTAACCTGGGAATCGTTTCGCGATGTTGTGGAAGCGAATCGCGGGAGGCTGCAACGGGCTCACGGGCGCTCCGCGTCAAGGAAGGTCGTCACGCCAACCACTGCTGTTCGGGAGGAATCGTCCGACGGAGAGGGTGCCCGCAGGCGCCGAGACGCCCACACGTTGGCTTCACCCATTGGGCCGACGATGAATTCGCTGCCTGAGAATCCTGCACTGGATGGCATGGTGGAGCAATATATCACATGAGCGTTCAGATTCTTGAGAGCCTTCTCCGCTTGTGGGCACCGGAGCCGATGCAGGCAGGCGCTACAACGATATCCCCGGAACGCACGGTCCCGGCCGAAAACTCTGGGTTGTAGCATCCCCTCAGAAAGAGTAGCGAATCGTCAGCAACGCGTGCGAGTTCCGGCGGTACTGGCCGAAGAAATCCTGTGCAGTGCCTCGTAGCAGCACGAAGCCTGCCGTCGCTCGCCAGTGCTGACCGAATGCCTGGGAGTATTCGCCTTTGAGATAGCCGCCGTCCCCGTTTTGCCGGACCGCTGCCTCCAGCGCGACACTGCGGTTGGCGTCAATGGTGTAACCAGTACGACCGAGAAAGGTCCGGGCTACGCCGCGGTCCGGAGCGAAAAAAAACGGATTTCGCTGCTCAGTCACATACTCGCCCGAGTAACCTCCCACAAACGACCATTCCCCCTGCTGCCGCTCCAATTGGATGACATAAAGCAGAAATTCGTCAGTTTGCCTATCCGATGAGGTGAAGTAGCCGGCCTCTCCCTTCACCGTGAACCACGGTAGCGGCACCGCGGCATCGGCGCCATAGAAGCGCAACCGGGGAAAGACGCGCCGCACGTTTACCGAGATCGGGAGGCTGACGATCTCAGGGGCGATGGACGGCAGGTGGTTGAAGCCTTCAAAGAAGCTGCCAGACACCTCGTAGCCGCGTCCGATGTGATTCCAGCGAAAGCCGACCTGGCCGGCGCCGGGATAGACGTTGCCAAGATCGGTCACCGGAATGGTGCCGAGTTCCTGGGGGATCACCACCCATCGCTGATTCCCGAGCGGTGCACGGCTGGGGGTCATGCGGGGGGTGTAGACGAAGTCGAACGTCTCACCGCCACGCTCGTAAGTGGCGCGCGCGGCGAGAACGCCGAGAAAGTCGAAATTAATTACTTCCAGAAAGTCCTTCGGCGCAAAACGGTCGGTGGGATTGAGGATATCGGCCTTGCCCCAACGAATGAACTGCTTCCCGATCTCGACAGTCAGTCCTTTCTTGGAGTAACTGGTGCTGAAACGGCGCAACGACAATGCCGGGCGCTGCAGCGAGCGGTCCTGCCAGTCAATCCGCGCCTCGCGTTCCACCTGGCGGTGCGTGTCCGTCCTGGTGTCGATCATGCCGTTCAGCTTCCAGTTTTCGTTGAGCTTGTACGACACATCCCAGCGAAAGATCGCCTCTCCGATGGCACGGCTGGAGTCGCCCTGCACCGTCTGTGGGAAGAAGAGCCCACGCGTCTCAAGGTACCCGCGCTGGGTGAAATTCTGCGCGAAGAGCGAGCCGGCAAACAGGAATAAGATCAATCTCATGATTCGCGGCGCAACGCCTGCAAGGTGAACATCTCTTCTTTCACAGGCAAATTGTATTGGAGCTTGTCGGTGCGTAACACTGTCTTACTCTTGCGGCCCACATCATCCACTTCGATGGAGAGCGGAGTCCAAATGTTCTGTACCTTTTGATGATCGCTGTACTGGATGCGGCGCAGAAGCTTGTCCCGTTGATATCCGTCGACACGAAGAATGACCAGCCTCTCCTTCTCCACCCAGACAAAGGAATGCGTGTACTGCGAAGCCTTGGTCTTCGTGGGGCGGGATTCGAGCTTATAGCAGACAGTGGACCCGCACTTCTCCTCCCCCAGCACGGTGTATTCGAACTGCTGAACGTCACGCTCCTCCAGATCCTCAAAGCTGAAGTCGGTGCCAAAGAAGCGGGTGGAGCGATCCTGCAGGGCGATGCGACGGTCGCGCTGCAGCGACGGGGTCCACATCCATTGATCGGAGGCGCGCTCCTGGTGATTGACCACCAGGACCGCAACGCCCTTCACTTCCGCCGGGGCCGTGAATCGCAAAATCACTTTGCTCTGGCCTGCTGATCCGATGCGGTCATAGGTCCAGCGCTTTTCCGTAATCTTACTCTTGCTGTCCACCACTTTCAGAGTGCCTTCGTAGTGCTGCGAATTCGAACGTGCGCGATTCTGCACTTCGAGCATGATCTGCCGGGCGTCCTGCGCAAATCCACAGGCCGCGCATAGCAGGAGGACAACGGTGCCTCCGTTCCACTTATTCATATTCCAAGGCCTCCACTAACGATGAACGAACCGCCGTTTCCGCCGGCCACAGAGCCGATGCGAACGCGGTGATTAGCATGGTCGGGATCAACATCAGAGCAATGCGTACCGGATATTGATAGTCGAGCCGCATCCCCGCGAGATCCTCGCGAATGGCGTCAAGGTAATACTGCAGGATCACGCCACCCAGAAGCAGACCCAATACCAGACTGACCACGCCGATGCCAATCGCCTCCATCCATACGGCTTGCCTCACTTGCCGGCGCAGACCGCCAACCGCCTGCAGTACGCCGAGTTCGCGGCGGCGATCAGTGATGGACACCGTGAGGCTGTTGATGATGCCGAGCACCGCCACCAGCACGGCCACGAAAATCTGCATGTAAGTAAGCCCGAACCACTGATCGGTGATCTTGAGGATGTAGTCCCGTACTTGCTGGTTCGTCATCACGAAAAGCTTTCGCTCACTGCCGAAGCGCTCCAGGATGCGGCGCTTGGCTTCTTCCGGCCCGATGCCGTTCCTGGTATACACGCGGAAGAGGTTCACCGAGGGATCTTTCCATTTCTCGATGTAGAGGGAACGATCCATCAGGAGTGCGCCGCGTTGATCGGAGTAGTCGATGGTGATCGCAAGCACTGGCAGTTTGAGAATGCCGCTGGGAGAACTGATCTCCATTACATCTCCGAGCTTGAGACCTTCCTGCAATGCGAGGTTGTCCGAAAGGATGACACCTTTGCCGGCCGCGGCGTCGCGATAGGCCTGCTCCAGGTCACCTGCAACGACTTTCGGTTTGATGCGGCGCTTCAGGCTTTCGAGCGACGTGGAAACCATCATCACAGGAGTGTCCTTGTAGAGCACCCGCGCCGAGCGCACCATCTGCACTTCGTCGATGAAGTCCATCTTCCTCATCTCGTCGCCGATCTCAGGTGGGAAGCGGAAGCTGCGATCCGCGATCTGCTCTGAGCTCCCAACGAAAAGGTCGGGGTTGAGCGCGGCGGTCATCCAATCGTAGATGGAGCTGTAGCTGGCGGCGGCGACACCGCCGAGCCCAATAACCAGCGACAGCGACAACATCACCGCGGCCACGGTTGCCGACGTGCGGCGCGGCGTCTGCATCAGGCTGTCGGCGGCAAGCGCGCCTTCCACAGGCAGCACACTGCGCAACACGGGACGCAGCGCCTGCACCACACGCTTCACAAGCGCGGGAGTCAGCATGATGGCGGCGAGGACGACCGAAAGATATCCGATGTAGAGACGTGGTCCGCTCCTGCCGCCAGTAATGGAGCAAGCGATCGCGATGACGACGAAGCTGAAGGCGGCGATCATTCGGAGACGGCTCTCCTGCGCGGTGAAGCTCTCGTAGGCGCCTTTGTGAATCGCCTTTACGGGATCTACCTTGGCAGCATCGCTCGCGGGAATCCATGCGGCCGCGAGACTGGTCGCCACACCGATCAGCAAGGCAGCGATGAGGATCGTAGGATCGGCGGCGATGTCTTCCGTCTGCTGCGCGACGCCGTAAACCTCGCCGAGAAACGAACTGATGTAGCTCGACATGCCCTTCGCCATCAGCAGGCCAAAGAAAATCCCGATGAGGCTGCCGGTGAGGCCCATCATCGCGCTCTCCAGCAGGAATAGTGCGCGAATCTGGCCACGCGAGGCGCCAAGCGAACGAAGAATGCCGATCTCCGAGCGGCGCTGCGTCACGGCAATGGCAAACGTGTTGTAGATGATGAACAGGCCGATGAGCAGTGCGAACAGGCTGTTCATGGACGCCGCGACGCTGAAGAGCTTGGCGATGGCTTCGAACTGTTTGCCGCGCGACGATGGCGGGTCCACCTGAAAGCCTGCGCCAAGCATCCTGTCAATCGCGGCCTTGCCGGCATCGACCGTGATCTCAGGCTTCAAGGTCAGGTCGATGCGATCGAACATGCGGCCGCGTCCAAAAACCTTCTGTGCGGCGTAGATGTCCATGATGGCAAGGTTGCCGCCGAATGCGCTGGCGAGCCCACCGCTCTTCATGATGCCCCGTACAGTGAACTGTTTCGGGCCATCCATAGTGTCGAGGTTGATCTTGCTGTTGGTGGCGATGCCATTGGCCGCCGCAAAGTCGCGCGTGACGATCATCGAATCGGGCTGGGCAAGGAAGACCAGCGGATCATCAATGACCGACTCCTCACCTTCCTCGAACTCGTACTGACGAAGGCTGCGATCGCCCGTCATGTCGACCGCAAGCACCAGCAAATTGCCCTGCCCTTTCAAACCCGTGCTGACATTGGCTTCGATCACCGGCACTGCGACGTCGACTTCGGGGAGAGCCTGGATTTTCTCGAGGACCTCTTCCGGGAAGCCGGTCTC
>JAEUQE010001199.1 GCA_016789785.1 Bryobacterales bacterium | reverse complement strand
GGCACCGGTGATGTCGATGGCCTTGAACGCCGGCTTGCCGGGGCCGGTGTCGCAGGCCGCCAGCAAGACCACCGGCAGGAACAACAGAGCCAGCCAGCCGTTCAGGCGAAGACGCGCGATAGCCATGGGGTCAGGTAGTGGTCGAGCAGGAGCGCGCCAAACAGCAGCGACAGGTGCCAGATGGAGAAGCGGAAGGTCTTGCGGGCGAGCACGTCGCTGTAGTCGCGCCACAGCAGCCAGCCATAGGCCATGAACAGGGCACCCAGCACGATGGCCGCCAGCAGGTAGACGTTGCTGCCCGGGCCGCCGCCCATCCACAAGGTGGCGGGAGTCACGTGCAGCGTGGTGGCGCTGTGGCTCGCCAATTGCACCTCGCCGCCGAGAAAGGAGGCTTTCAGCCCCACGCCAGGGCGCCAGTGCAGCGCCACGGCGTAGGTTTTGCCGACGGTCACGGTGGGGCCCGTGATCGACAGGTTGGTCCCTCCGTAGACCTTGCAGGTCGCGGTGAGGACGCCA
>JAEUQE010001198.1 GCA_016789785.1 Bryobacterales bacterium | reverse complement strand
TGGGGCGGACACGACGGCGATCCGCTCCAGCAACTGCGACTCGGACAACACGCCAAAACCGATCGGCGTGATACGGCCCGTGAAGGGCTGCGCCAGGTAGACGGCCGGCACCTGGGTGACCCGCAGCGTCGTGGCGATGCCGTTGTCGCGGCGAGCGCCCTCGAACCCAGGCATGGGCCCACCGTCCACGCTGACCGCTTCCACCTTGATGCCGTGACGGGCCTGGAACGCGGCCAGCGTCGGCGCGAAGGCGTGGCAATAGGGGCAGTCCGAGCGATAGAAGAAAAACAGCACGTGATCCTTGCCGAGGTCGGCGATGGTGTGCGAACGATCCACCAGTTCAGCTTGGTCGAAGACCTCCAGGGCCTTGGCATTGACCGGGCGGCCTTGCAGCGTGGGGTCCAGTTCCGGCGTGGACCAGGCCACGCGCCGGGCAACGTCGGCGAAGAGCGATGCCTGGTTCACCACCATAGCCTCCAGTTCCATGTAGCGCCGGACATTGGCCTCGCTCGGACG
>JAEUQE010001197.1 GCA_016789785.1 Bryobacterales bacterium | reverse complement strand
CGGCCTCAGGCGAAGCCCAGAGCTTCCGCTGGATCGGAGCGTCGTGGGCTAGACGAATTCGCTGAGGCGTGAGTCGGTACAGCTTGCGACCGAACTCTGGCACATGTGGGCGACCAGGATCCTGCTTGCGCGTCATGCCGATGCTGTCAACGAGATGAAACGCATGGAAGAGGAGTTCAATTGTCCCTGCCGGCCCATCCAGGGCGGTCTCGATATGAACAACCGGGATGCCTGTCGGAATAAGCTTCAGTGTCGACTCGGCAATGGGGGCACTCCCCGGCGTAACGAGCGCGACGACCACGGTTTCGGCGGCTCGGTTCGCGAGCCACAGATGCCTCCCGTGCCCAAAGTTCCGGTAATCCGCGAGTTGGGCGGCAGCGAGGGCCGACTCGTTGAGCTTCGACTCTAGGTCGGTGGCGACGGGGGAACCCCAACCACCGTGGAGGACCAAAACCATGTGACGGTCCGCGAAGGCGGCTCCATCAACCGCCTTGCGCGGAACCTTCGGGAGCGCGA
>JAEUQE010001196.1 GCA_016789785.1 Bryobacterales bacterium | reverse complement strand
ACATCGAATGGCCGGGCACGCACACGACGCTCCACCTCTGCCTGTTCGGACGCGACAGCCTCGGCCCGCAGCTGGCCCCCTACGAGGGCCGGCAGATCGGCGGCCGCGAATTGCGCATCCGCCGGGTGAACAGCCCGGAACAACTGGCCGACTGCCACCAGCTGTTCATCCCCGAAACCGAGGAAGCCCGCTTCGGCGCCGTCCTTCGCTGGGTAGACAAGCAAGCCATCCTGACCGTCAGCGACGCCGAATTCTTCACCCGTGAAGGTGGTGGCATCGCCCTGGTTCGGAGCGACGGCCGACTGCAGTTCGACGTCAATGCCGAAGCCTTGAACCGGGCCCGGCTCAAGCCCAGCTCGCAAATGATGCGGCTGGCCCGCCAGGTCATCGGGGGGGCGCGATGATCATCGACAAGCAACCGATCCGTCGCAAGCTGGCCATCATCCTCGCCATTTCGGTCGGGCTAAGCCTGCTGCTCACCTCGCTGTTCTTCGCCGCGCGCCAGCTCGACCAGCG
>JAEUQE010001195.1 GCA_016789785.1 Bryobacterales bacterium | reverse complement strand
GGCTTCGCCCGGACAGTGTACGTGGAGCGCGTGCCGATGATGAGCCTGCAGGAGTTTCTGACGTCGCAGCAACTGGCCCTGTTTGAGAGGGAATGGCAACAGGAGCTCTTAGATTAGGCCCGGGTCTTAATTTGAGACCGGGGGCTACAGCGGATCTCCGGTGGCCGGATCCACGAAGATGACGCCCATGGTGCGTTTGCGGAACCACATCAGTCCGGCTTCCCTTCTCCGTTCGAGGATCGCGGCTTCATTGAAAATCCGGTAGGTACGGCCGCGGGACTGCGCGCAATCATAGCTTTGAAACTCCTCAAGCGCCAACTTGCGGATCAGTGAACGCAGATTGATCCGCGCGTTGCTTTCGGAAAGGTCCGCATACCGTCCGAGCGTGGCAAATCCCACGGTCACCAGCCGCGACCGCTCGTCATAGGGTTCCGCCATGCTCCACAGCGTTTCGTAAACATGGCGTTCGGCGCGGGTGTGGCCATCGTGAAGGGCGCGGACCGGATGGATATGGGC
>JAEUQE010001194.1 GCA_016789785.1 Bryobacterales bacterium | reverse complement strand
AGTTGGATATCCGGCTTTCCGCCATCAAGTGCAGGCTCGCCATCAGTAAAGCATCGGTGGCTGTTGCTCGGCTGGGAGGAAAGGCCTTCCGCAGGATCGGCAGTTGTTCGAGCAGCATTCTCACGACGCGGGAAGCGCGCGCCGCCAACTCTGTGGTGAAAGGCGCATCCTCGTTAAGCGCGATATACGCGCGCCGCAGTCGCAGGGTGGTCGTGCCACGCCGAAGTTGCATGTTGAAGTATCGCTGAAGCACGGCGTAGCGGATGTGCGCCATGACATGGGGCGTCCCGCTCGGCGTTGTGACCAGCATACGTTCAAGCTTGGCCAGTTCCTCAGCAGTAATCTCTCCGACGCTGCGCTCCTCAAGCCAGTCCTCGATCAGCGTGCGCGCCTGCTGTCGGGCGGCCTCACGCCGCTTACGTTGTTCACGCTTACGGCGCGCGAGTCCAAAAAGGGCGTCTTGCTCCGCGTGCGCCCTAGACCAGTCCGGTGCGGCCCGGAGGATCGGCACCGGGAG
>JAEUQE010001193.1 GCA_016789785.1 Bryobacterales bacterium | reverse complement strand
TGGCGTCGAACGAAAACCCGCTCGGCATGTCTCCGCGTGGCCGGCAGGCCATGCTGGATGCGGCGGACGATGTCGCGCGCTACCCGGACGGAGGCGGCTTCGCCCTCAAGGCGGCACTGAGCCGCCGCCATGGCGTGCAGATGAACCAGATTGTGCTCGGCAACGGCTCGAACGATGTGCTCGACATGGCAGCGCGGGCCTTTCTGGCGCGTGGCAATTCGGCGGTCTATGCACAGCACGCGTTCGCGGTGTACTCGATCGCCACGCTGTCTGTCGGCGCCCGCGGCATCGAAGTGCCGGCGCGCGAGTATGGCCACGATCTGGACGCTATGCGTGCGGCGATCGCGCCGGATACCCGTGTCGTGTTCATCGCGAATCCGAACAATCCGACCGGTACCTTCGTCGCGGGCGCGCTGCTCGGGCGATTTCTCGACGCGGTACCGCAGGAAGTGTTGGTGGTGCTCGACGAGGCGTACAACGAGTACCTCGAACCGTCCCTGCAGTACGACAGCGTGGC
>JAEUQE010001192.1 GCA_016789785.1 Bryobacterales bacterium | reverse complement strand
CGCCGGCTCAGCGGCACGGCGCCGGCATGCATCGGGTAATCGAACGGACGCCGCACCCACGGAATACGGTATTGATGCGACAGCTTCCCCACCGCATGCAGCACGCGCGGATGCAGATGCGTGTGCTTGTGCGTATCGAGATGCGTCGGACGCAGCCCAACCGACAGAATCCGCCGGATCTGCGCATCCAACTCGGCCTCCACATCCAACTGCCCGCGCAGGACGGCCGACACCAGCCCCGCCACATCGCGCGAATGCCCGCCCACCAGCACCAGGTGGCAGCCCACATCGAGCGAAGGATGCCGCCGCGCCAGCGTCACCGCATGCTCGAATTCGGCCCCGTTCGCCATCAGCGTCGTCGCCGTCAGAATCCCGTTCCGGTGCGCCTCCACAATTCCATCGTTCACATCCCGCGTGAACCCGAAATCGTCCGCGTTCACCACCAGCAGCCGCTCGCGAGTGCTCAAAACAGGCCCAGTTTGATATGCAGAAACTTCTTCGGATTGGCCCGGAAATC
>JAEUQE010001191.1 GCA_016789785.1 Bryobacterales bacterium | reverse complement strand
TGGGCAAGACTGGTCTGAACAACCCGAAGACTGCGCACACGCGTGGGGTGCTGATCTTCGAACGTAGCGACGCACAGACGCCGATGATCACCAGTGCGCCGATGCTGCTGCGTCGCGCCTTCCGCATTGGCGCTGACCGCGAGCGCCCCACAGGTGACGAAGTCGGCAAGATGCAAAACCTGTCCGACCTCCTGGACATGAGCATAGCCTCGGTGCTGGACTACAGCTCGCGCAAGACCGCCGCGCGGCAGGACTACGCCGAGCGCGGTATTCGCGGTGAGGTGGCTGTCGACGAGATGATGCCCGAAGCGCCGAAGATGCAGTTCACGGGCCGCATTGGTTACGTGAAGTACGGCAAGCCTGTGTATGTCGACAAGCTGCGCGACCTCCCCGACGACTTCCGACTCATGGAGCAAGGTGGGCGCACCTACACGATGGGTGATCTGAAGGCCGCGCTCGGTCGCAAGAACGCCGACGTGGCGCGTGAGGCAACGGCGACGCGCAACAAGCTCGAACG
>JAEUQE010001190.1 GCA_016789785.1 Bryobacterales bacterium | reverse complement strand
GATGGTCATGGGCCACTCCATCCGCAATGAACGCTATCGCTACAGCATGTGGAGTGACGGCAAGGAAGGCGAAGAGCTCTACGATTACGACCGCGATCCCCGCGAGATGAAGAACCTCGCCACGGACAAATCCCTCGAATCCCTGAAGAACAACATGAAATCGCAGCTCACCACGATCATCCGTCAGCGCGGCTGGAAAGGCGTGGCATGAACCGCCGGCACTTCCTCGCAGCAGCGGCGGCATCCACCCTTCGCGCCGCCACACCCGGCGTGGAGCGTGAAGTATTCCTCAAAGCCCCCGGCAAAGGCACCGCGGTGATGGCCTACGGCTTCTACACCAGGCCCGAAGGTGTCGAGATGGCATCCATCGAACAGCGCTGGTCGCGTTCCGACACCATCGACATCGCCTACCATCGCACTTCCAAAGATCACGGCCGCACCTGGAGCGCTCCCGTCACCATCCCCACCGGTGAGAAGCGCCCCAACGGCATGTGGCGCAAACACCTCCGCGCCGGCTT
>JAEUQE010000118.1 GCA_016789785.1 Bryobacterales bacterium | reverse complement strand
ATATGTTTCGGAGGAAGCGCCGGACTGCGGCGGGCTGACGTACTCTCCCTGGATCACGGCGAATCTGACGCTCGATCGCATGCCTCGCGACCACAACTCGGAGTTGGCTTGGGACAACGTGATCTACGATTCGCCATCGCTTGGTTACGTTGCCGCGACACATCAGAATCTGAATTCGCGCATTGACCGTTCGGTGTGGACCTATTACTGGGCTCTGGCGGACCGGCCTCCGGCGGATGTTCGGCGCATGCTTCTGGAGAAGGACTGGGGCCATTGGAAGGATCTCATTCTGCGCGATCTGGAGCGTGCGCATCCCGATATCCGGCAGTGCGTGGCGCGTATTGACGTGATGCGGTTGGGTCATGCAATGGTGCGGCCGGCACCGGGATGGATCTTCGGCGAGACGCGGCGGCGGCTTGTCGCGTGGGGCTCAGATATCGTACTGGCGAACTCGGATTTGAGCGGGTTTTCGATCTTTGAGGAAGCTCAGTACCGAGGCGTGCAGGCAGCAGACCGGATCCTGAAGCGCCTGGGGCGAGCGTGAGTGGCTACTCCGTTTCCGCGGGCGCAAGGTCGACGTCTTCGTAGATCTCAGACAGCGGAATGCTGAGGCTGAGATCGCTGAACACAAGCACATCGTCCAGTTTGTGATGCACGCGATAGCGCCATTCATCGGAGCTGGTGCGCTCGTAGTGCTGCACGTGGCAAATGTCCTGCTCCAGCAGCACATAGTGCTTCAGCGATTCGAGCTTCTGATACTCGGCGAATTTCTGGCCGCTGTCGAATCCTCGCGTGCTCGGGGACAGGACCTCGAAGATCACGGAAGGGTTCGTGAGCACGTCTCTGGTCTCGTCGAGAAAACGCGCCTCTCCGCAGACAACGGACACATCGGGATACGCGAAGCCTCTCCGTTTTGACGAGCCGACCTTCAGATCGGCGAAAAACACGTTGCAGCCGCGAGTCCGAAGGCGCTGCCGGAGGGCTGCGAACAAAGCCCCAGCGACAAGGTTGTGTTTCGAGGTGCCGCCGGACATCGCATACACTTCGCCGTGCCAGTACTCGCTGCGGATCTCGGCGTTGCGTTCCCGCTCGAGGTACTGTTCGGGCGTCAACTTCTGTGGGGCTGGGATCGCCATGGCTTCACTCCGTTTCCGCGGGCGCGAGTTCAACGTCTTCGTAGATCTCAGACAGCGGAATGCTGAGGCTGAGATCGCTGAACACGAGCACGTCGTCCAGTTTGTGGTGCACGCGATAGCGCCACTCATCGGAACTCGTACGCTCGTAATGCTGCACGTGGCAGATGTCCTGCTCCAGCAGCACATAGTGCTTCAGCGAATCAAGCTTCTGATACTCGGCGAATTTCTGGCCGCTGTCGAATCCTCGCGTGCTGGGCGACAGGACCTCGAAGATCACGGAAGGATTGGTGAGCACGTCTTTGGTCTCGTCGAGAAAGCGCGGCTCTCCGCAGACGAGCGTCAGATCCGGATACGAAAAGCCGCGCCTCTTCGCGATGCCAACCTTCATGTTCGATGAGTGAATCCGGCATCGTCTGCCTTGTACCCGTTGCCGCAGCGCGATGGTCAAATTCACGCAGACGATGTCGTGGCGCTCCGTGCCGCCGGACATCGCGTACACTTCACCGTGCCAGTACTCGCTGCGGATCTCAGCGTTGCGTTCCCGCTCGAGATACTGTTCGGGCGTCAACTTCTGTGCGACCGGAATGGCCATAAGCCTACTGTCGCGCGCGGTCCGCTTCGATGCAACTTGGCGAGGCCACGCGGCAAGCGCCCGAAGGAGCGCTCCCTTGGTTACGTATGATAATGGAACGAGCTATGTCCCAGCAGGAACGTCAATACGGATTCAACACGCGCGCGTTGCACGCGGGCTATTCCCCGGAAGCAACCACGCATGCGCGCGCGGTACCTATCTACCAGTCCACGTCTTTCACTTTCGACAACTCCGAGCACGCCGCGTCGCTGTTCGCGTTGCAGCAGTTTGGCAACATCTACACGCGAATCATGAACCCGACGACGGCGGTGCTGGAAGAACGAGTGGCCTCGCTTGAAGGCGGCGCGATGGCGCTGGCGTTGTCGAGCGGCCAAGCGGCGCAGTTTCTGACGATCAACAGCCTGATGGAAGCGGGCGACGAGATGGTGTCGGCGAGCACGCTCTATGGCGGCACGTACACCCAGTTCGATGTCAGCTTCCGCCGCATGGGCTACAAGGTCAACTTCGTCGATCCTGACAATCCGGAGAACTTCCGCAAGGCGATCACTCCGAAGACGAAGCTGATCTATGGTGAGACGATCAGCAATCCGCGCGGCAACGTGTTGGACATTGAGGCGGTGGCGAAGATCGCGCACGAGCACAATCTGCCGCTGGTGATTGACAACACGTTCGCGACGCCGTATCTGTGCCGGCCGATCGACTATGGCGCGGACATTGTAGTGCACTCGCTCACGAAGTTCATGGGCGGGCATGGCACTTCGATTGGCGGAATCATTGTGTCGGGCAACCAGTTTGACTGGAGCAAGGGGAAGTTTCCGCAGCTTACAGAACCTTCGCCTGCCTACCACGGCATGAACTTCTTCCAGGTGTTCGGCAACCTGGCGTTCATACTGCGCGCGCGTGTGGAAGGGTTGCGCGATCTCGGGCCGTGCATCAGCCCGTTCAATTCCTTTCTGTTTTTGCAGGGGATTGAGACGCTGGGCATGCGCATGGACCGGCACGTTTCGAACGCTCTGGCGACCGCGGAGTTCCTGGAGAAGCACGAGTGCGTGAACTGGGTGAACTATCCGTCGCTGAAGTCGAGCAGCTACCATGCTCTAGCGCAGAGGTACATGCCGAAGGGCGCGGGCGCGGTTTTCAGCTTCGGAATCAAGGGCGGGTATGAGGCCGGCAAGAAGTTCATTGACTCGCTGAAGATGTTCTCGCATCTGGCGAATGTGGGCGATGCGCGCAGCCTGGTGATTCATCCGCCGTCGACGACACACCAGCAGTTGTCGGCAGAGCAGCAGAAAGCCGCGGGTGTGACGCCGGACATGGTTCGTCTGTCGATTGGCATTGAGGATCTGGACGACATCCTGTGGGATCTCGACCAGGCTCTTCGCGCCGCAACCGCGTGATTCCTCGTGAGGCTATCGGGTTGGCACGCGCCGCTCCGATAGCCTCGCAATTCCTGAAGATTCTTCTGTTCCCGCCTGCTCGCTTCCCTGTCTCAACTCCGCAGAGCCCCTTTTCCCCGTGAGGTGGCAACATCCAAGGAGGAAGACTTCGATGATGACTTCACGAAGAAAGATGATGCTCATTCTGATGAGCGGACTGATTGCGGGCGGCCTGTCGGCAGGAGAGCCGGAGATCCGTCTGCGTTCCCGTTTGACCGGTGCGGCCATCGGCGCGCTTGTGCCGTCAGGATCCGCGGATTTCCGTGCAAAAGGCGGAGCTTCGCGGCTGAACGTGCAGGTGGAAGATGTCGCGCTGCCAGTTGGCACGCAGCTCACGGTAAAGGTGAATGGCGTCACGGCGGGAACCATCACGTTGAGCGCGTCGCCCGTAACGCCGGGCGGCGAACTCGAACTCAACACCAAAGACGGACAAGTGGTGCCGGCCGCGAAGAAGGGTGATGTAGTCACGGTATTCCGGGGCGACGGCAGTGCTGTCGTTTCAGGGGTCCTGTAGTCCGCGGAACTGGGTAGTCTACAGAACTGAGGCTATGGGGTGGGGCCGTGGAACATCGGGAGACACGGCCCCCGAAGCCTACTGCGTCAGTTTTCGTTGAATGGCGAACTTGACCAGGCTCGGGACGTCGTGCAGGTCGAGCTTTCGCATGAGATTCGCGCGGTAGGTGTCGACCGTCTTCGGGCTCAGGTCGAGTTTGGAGGCGATATCCTTGGCGCGCACCCCTTCAATGAGCATGGTGAACACTTGGTACTCGCGGCTGCTCAACGACCGGAGTGGATCATGGCGCTCCTGATCGGGCCTGTCCAGTAACTCCTGCAGATCAATCGAGGGCGACACGTAGACCGCGCCTTGCATCACCTGACGGAGCGCTTCTTCGAGTTGACGGCCAGTTCCGTTCTTCAGGACGAACCCGTTCGCACCGTTGCGCAGGACCTCGACCACGGTTTTGCGATCTGCCTGACTGGCCAGAACGATCACCTTGGTGCGAAAACCCAACGATCGCGAACAGCGGACGACGTCCAGCGTCACGGTCTTCGGCAGACGCAGGTCGAGGAGTGCGACGTCTGGCTGCAGAATTTCGATCATGCGGAGAGCTTCTTCGCCGTCATGGCAGTATCCCAGCACGCGGCAACCCGGGAACCCCTCGCACAATGCAGCGAGCGACTCGCTCATGAGCGGCAGGTCATCGGCGACGATGGTTGAAAAGTCTATCTGGGCAGCCATTGGGCGCTCCTTGACCACCATGGGGTACTTGGCGAAGAACGGCGCTCCACCCTTCACCGCTCACGGCGTGACTGGCGACACATATCAACTAGAGATAGTGGGCCGAGCGTGGAAAAGCTCTCAACTTTTTTAAGCCTCCCGTACGCGCGTCCTGTACGGACAAATTCGCTACCATGGAAGGGCTGGGCGAGCCCCTCGCTTCCACCCGCGTCTGGTCAGGATTCTCCCCGAATCTGTCTGACAGGAGTGTGCCGGTGTGTGGTACCACAGCCTTCGCAGTGTGGGTTCGGTCGCTCTGATCGCCGCAGCGGCGGTGGTGACCTTTCAGGTGCTGATCCCGCCGATCGTGGGTCTGCCAGATAATGGCGATTTCGGACGGATCCTCCGCACGTTCCGGTTGGAGCCGGTGGTGGCGGACGAGGCTGACCGCTTCTTCCGGTACGTCACCGCGGCGTATCGCTACAGCCCGAATGCGCAGCCGGTTGTGGAGCAACTCAGCTCGGGTCATCTGGTGGCGCTGCCCGCCCTGTTGGGAGCGATGCTCTTCTCAAAGGACGGCACGGTGGACATCCGCTGGATGGGGTTCGTGCATGGCGGCCTGTTTCTTGTGGCGTGGTGGCTTGCGATCCCATTGATGGAGAGGCTACGGGACGGGGTGCGCTGGCTTGCTGTTGCCGCCGGGGTGTTCGTTTTCTGCGACCTTACTTACATCCAGTATTTCAACTCGTTTTTCAATGATGCGGAGTCGATGCTGTTTCTGTTGTTAAGCATGGTGCTGCTGTTGCGTCTGAAGGCCGGCGCCGGCGAGACGCGTGGCAATCTGACGGGATTCCTGGTCTGCGTGGGACTGTTGGCGGCGTCGAAGTCGCAACATGCGCTGCTGGCGATTCCGTTGCTTGCGGCAGGTACAGTGCCACTTGGGCGGCGGTTCCCACGCACTTGCTGGACCGGCGGGATCGCCGTGGCGCTACTTGCCGGGCAGTCGTTTCTGACCGTGCCTTCCAGTTACCGGACCGCTGCGTTCTACAACGTGGTGTTCTACGGGATTCTGCCGGTCTCTTCTGAACCGTTGGCGGCCCTCTCGGAACTTGGGATCGAGCCGTCGGCGATCGTTTTCAAAGGTACCCACTCCTACTCCGAGAACGCAGGAGTGCGGTCTCCGCAGTTCCACCAATCGCTGGAGCGGAAGTCGTCGATGGGGAAACTGCTGTGGTACTTCGCGCAATATCCTTCCGTGGCGATGGCTTTGATACGAAAGGGAGTGGCGCCCTCGGCGGCCCAGCGGCTGGATGGTTGGGGCCAGTTCACGAAGGAATCGGGCAGAGCGCCGCACGCACCAGCGCATGCGTTCCATTTGTGGGGAAAGGTCAAGCAGGTGGTGTTCGCGGGAAGGCCGGATGTCTGGTTTGGGTACTCCACCATCTGCATGATGAGCCTTGGCGTGCTGACGTGGAACACGCGCTGGCTGACCGTGGTGTTGTGTCTGATCGCGCAGTCGGCGCTGGCGCTTACGATCGCCACGCTCGGCGACGTACTCGACTACCCACGGCACCTGTTCGTATATCACTGCCTGAGTGACATGATCCTGCTTGGCGTGATCGTGGCGGTCGCACATCGAATCACGGCGATGCGAGGCTCGCCAGAGCGTACTCCCGAGCCGCGCAAGGCGCCAATCGTGATGCGTCAACCGGAACGCGTATAAGTACGGCAGGTGCGCTAGGAAACAGACTCGAAGTCCCAGCCGAAACCCGGCCGGTCGTGCGGGCGGGTGTAGATGCCTTCGGGCCCACGGGTGATTTCGTACTGCTCTTCGTGGATCTTGTACACTTCCTTCGGGCCGCCGGGCGCAGGCAGGAACAGTTCCGCCCAGGGCGCGTTGACGTTCGCGATGGTCCAGTGGATTGCGCCGTTGAGTCCGCCGCCATGAGGGATTACGGGGATATCGTAGGCCGCGGCCATGGCCCCGATGCGGCGGAGTTCCGTGAGGCCGCCACACCACTGTATGTCCGGCTGCCAGATGGATGCGCCATTGGCTTCGAGCAAGTAACGGAAGCCGTACCGTCCATACTCATGTTCGCCGGTCGCGATGCGCGTGGACTTGATGGTCGTGTTAAGACGGCCGAAGCCTGCGTAGTCGTGCGGCTGCAGGACCTCTTCCATCCAGTAGACGCGATAGGGCGCCATCATCTCGGCCATCTCGATGGTGTAGCGTTCGGTCCAGGCCATCCAGCAGTCGAGCATGATGTCGCCATCGGGGCCAAGCGCCGTGCGTGCGCGCTTCACCAGTTCCACGTTCTTCTTCATGCCGTCGCGGCCGTCGGCGGGTCCATGGGGGATCGCGAGTTTCAGGCGTTTGTAGCCGAACTCGACGTGCTGTTCGATGTCGTTGCCCGTGCAGTAGGCGGGAACGCGATCCTTCACCTCGCCGCCGATGAGGCGATAGACAGGCATTTCGAGCGCTTTGCCGACAATGTCCCAGAGGGCGAGGTCAACGCCGCTGATGGCGTTCATGGTCACGCCCATGCGGCCGTAGTGCATGGTGGAGCGCCAGCAGATATCCCAGTTGCGTTCGATGTCGAAAGGATCGCGGCCCATCAGAAGTTTGGAGAGATGCTCGACGACAATGGTTCCGCCGCCGGGTCCTCCGTTGCCGTAGCCCTTGATTCCTTTGTCGGTGGTGATCTCCACGGTGAAGCTCGGCACCTTGCCAGGGTCGGCCATGAAGAGCGAACGCATGGCCTTGTACTCCGGGTAGACAGACATTGGGTTCGCGACTTCCACGCCTTGCGTCGACCAGGAGCCCGCCGAAGGGGTGTAGTTCGGAAGCGGCTTGGTGGGACGTGTGCGCACGAGCCGAATACCCGTAATCTTGAGCTTGCTCTTTTCGCCGGCGAAGAGGGGAGGCGCGGCATGGGAGCGGGGCATCCAGGCGTCGCCCAGGAGAGCGGCGGCGAACGGGGTGGCACGAAGCAGGTCTCGACGTTTCATAGCACGTATCCCATACGGTTGCGATCCGTTTGTCAAGGGCGAACGAAAATATTTTTTCGAATTGAGGAATTTGGCAGCGTTCCCACGCGTATATAGATGTGAGGGCACTGAAAAACAGCGAGCCCCGCAGAGGCTGAACGAGAGGCTAAGAAGGATCAGGAAACGGAGGCGACGGCCATGAGGAGCGTAAAAGAAAGATTAGAACAAGGCGTAGCGGCTCTGGAGACTCTGGAGCGCCGGCGCGAACAGATGCGTACCCCGACCCTCGGCCAGGACATGGAATGGTCATTGATCGAGAGGGAATTGCGCGAGATTGAAGAGAACATTCTGGAAGATCCAGGTGCTCTGGAAAAGTTCCTGGTGCGAAGCCGCCGTAGTGGCGCATAAGTGCGCCAGCCAGCCTGCAAGAGATTTGGGATACCGAAGACGCGAATGAACAGCAGACACAAGTAACCGAGACTGAGACACTGACACTTCACTTTCCTTGAGGGCGGCAGATGGTTCTGCCGCCCATTTTCTTTGGAGGACGAACGTCAGAGTGAGAGCAGGTAGCTGGTAATGCGCTCCAGTTCCTTCGGCGCGAAACGGTAGGGCGGCATCACGGTGCCGGGCGAAAACTTCTGCGGCTCGGCGAAGTGGCCCTCCACCCAGGCGCGGTCGCGGCGTTGGGACAGGCCGTTCAATCCCGGACCCATCTTCACGCCGATGCCATTCACTTGGTGGCAGGCACCGCACTGGAATTGCTGGTAGACCATCGCCCCTTCCACCGCGGCATCGGGCGCCCTTCGCAACTCTTCGGCGTTGGTCGGATTGAGCTTGAGCAGGAACGCCGCGAGCGCATTCAATTGGGAATCGGGCAGATGAATTGCCGGCATCTGGGAGCCAGGGCGGAGGCTTTGCGGTTCCTTGAAATGCTTGATCATCCACGCGGCGTCGCGCTTGATTGGGGACTTGGAGAGATCCGGGCCCATCTTGGCGCCATCTTCACCCAGCGTGTGACAGGCGGCGCAATTCTCTTTCCGGTAGTAGCCGATGCCCGCAAGTTCCTGTGGCGATAAGGCGGCCCACGATGGCGGGCCTTCCGCGGAGACCTCCGCGGTGCTCGGCGGGGTGGAACGAATGGCCGCGACGGTCAAGCCGGTCCATCCGATGGCGGCGAGTACCACTGCTGCGATGGCCGCGGTGCGTTGCGTGACTTTGCGGACAGCACCGCGATCAAAGAACGGCACCAGGAACAACGCAACAATCGCGAGGTTCGGCAGGATCACTGCGCCCACCACCTCCATCGGCCCTTCGAAGAACTTCAGCAATTGGAACAGAAACAGAAAGTACCAATCGGGCCGGGGGATGTAGGACGTGTCGGTAGGGTCGGCGAGGCGCTCCAATGGAACGTTCGCCACAACCGCCATGACGAAAAGGCCCACGAAGGTAACGAAGATCGCGACGGTGTCCTTGAACACCTGCTCGGGATAGAACTTCTTCGGAGGAGCGGTATCGCCGGCCGCCGGAGTGACGCCATGCTTGCGCACGAGGTACACATGGAAGCCGATGAGGAACACAATGCCGAGCGGCAGCAGCAGTGTGTGCAGCGAATAGAATCGCGCAAATGTCACTACCCCGACGCCGCCATCGGCACCCATCAGCCGGACGGCATACTCGCCCGCCCCTGGCGCGAGTCCCGCGATCTGCGTGGTGACCACCGTGCCCCAATAGGCGCGGTTGTCCCACGGCAACAGGTAGCCGGTGAGACCGAAGGCCATGGTCACCAGGAGGAGCGTCACGCCAACCACCCAGGTCGCCTCGCGGGGCTTTTTGTAGGCGCCCCACAGGAAGACCTGGACCATGTGCAGCACAACCACGATGATCATGAGGCTCGCGCCCCAGTGATGCAAGCCTCGGATCAGCTTTCCGCCGGTGAGTTCGGTCATGATGTACTTCACGCTGTTGTAGGCTTCGCCGGGCGTGGGTGCGTAGTTGAAGGCAAGCATGGCGCCGGTGAATGCCTGGATCAGGAAGCAGAACAGCGCGACGCTGCCGAGCACTTGATGCCATCCCGCGGAGGCGGGGATGTCCTCATAGAGAAAGGTCTTGATCGCGGTTTCGAGGCCGGTACGCGATTCCACCCATTCGATGATGGTGCGTCTCATGTCATGCCTCCGACTTCCGGATTGCGCCGAGGAGCAGTTTCTGGCCCTCGACCTTCACTTCGTAGCGATCCAGCGGCCGTGGCGCCGGACCGTCGAGCACCTTGCCTTCGAGATCGAAGTTCGAGGTATGGCAAGGACAGAGGAAGGTTTTCTTGCGGTCCTCCCAGCGGAACGCGCAACCCAGGTGCGTGCATTGGGGAGCGAAGGCGATGACTTCGGTGTCGGACTTCTTCACCACCCAGGCGGAAGTTTTCTCGCTGGAGACTTTCCAGCCATCCACGCGGTTCTTTCGGAAGACGAGTTCTTCCGGTACCCCTACCTGCAATTGGCTGAGGCTGCCTGCCTCCACCCACTGGTCTTGTTTCTTGGATTTGGGCGGGAATAGGAGGTACACACCTGCCGGGGCGGCGAGCCCCAACCCGATGAGTGATCCCAACCCGTAGATCACAGTGATCTGGAAACGCCGTCTATCGGGACTTTCGTCCTCGTGCCCTGAAGTTCTCATGCGCATATTGTATATCCGAAAGCGCCGGATGCATCCAAGAGAAAGAGACAGTTGCAAAACCTTCCCGGAACCTGGAAGCGTTCAAAAAAGTGCATGGTATACTTTGGTTAGTTTGATGGAGGGACAGTGGATGACTGCGCGAATAGTCTCCCTTCTTCTGGCTTCTGCTCTTCTGATTGCGAGCGGCTCACACGCAGAGGAGAAAGTCAAAAATCAGGCGGAATCGACTCAATCCGGGCCTCAGCCGCGGATTGCAATCGAGCCTCGGGCAAAGAAAGGCGCCGAGGCTAGTTCCTCGGAGCAGCGCCGTCCCGCGAACATTCGCGTGGACTCGACACTGGTCCTGATCCCAGTCACCGTAACCGATCCTCTCAACCGCTTCGTCACAGGTCTCGACAAGGAATACTTCCGCTTGCACGAGGACAACGTGGAGCAGGCGATCTCGCAGTTTTCGAGCGAGGATGCGCCACTCTCCGTTGGCTTGGTGTTTGACTCGAGCGGGAGCATGTCGAACAAGCTGGGTAAGGCCCGGCAGGCCGCGGCGCAGTTTTTCAAGATCGCGAACCCGGAGGACGAGTTTTTCCTGGTTCAGTTCAATGACCGCGCCGAGTTGATGGTGCCGTTCACGCACAACACCGAGGAAGTGCAGAACCGGCTCACGTTCACGCAGGCAAAGGGCCGCACGGCGCTGCTCGACGCGGTATATCTGGCGATCCACCAGATGAAGAAGGGCAAGAACCCGCGCAAGGCGATTCTGATTCTGTCCGATGGCGGCGACAACTCAAGCCGCTACACCGAGAGCGAGATTCGTAACTTGGTGCGTGAGGCAGACGTCCAGATCTATGCGATGGGCATCTTCGAGCCGGCGTCCTCGCGAGGGCGGACGGCCGAGGAATTGTCGGGGCCGAGCCTGTTGAGTGAGATTTCGGAACAGACCGGCGGACGTCATTTCCCGGTCGAGAACGTCAATGAACTGCCGGACGTCGCCGCAAAGATCGGTGTTGAGCTTCGCAATCAGTATGTGCTGGGGTATGCGCCCAGCAATCTGGCGCGCGACGGAAAGTACCGGCGGGTAAAAGTAAAGGTGAATCAGCCGAAGGGGTATCCTCAACTGAGGACCTTCTATCGGATGGGTTATTATGCCCCCACGCAATAGCATTTTGTTGCTTGCTCTCACGGCATCCTTGATGGCACAGCAGGAGGAGCCGCCTACGTTCTCCTCCGATACCAGGCTGGTGGTGTTGCACGCCAGTGTGATGGACAAGAACGGCAAGCTGCTGAACAAGCTGCCAAAAGAGTCGTTCCGTGTGCAGGAGAATGGCGTCGACCAACAGATCCGCGATTTCAAGCGCGAGGATATCGCGGTTTCGATGGGGCTGATTATCGACAACAGCGGCAGCATGCGTGACAAGCGGCAGAAGGTGGAAGCGGCGGCGCTTGCCATGGTGAAGGCCTCGAATCCGAACGATGAAGTGCTCATCGTGAATTTCAATGACGATGCCTTTCTCGATGTTCCGTTCACGAACGATCACAAGAAACTGGAAGAGGGGCTGACGCGCATCGATTCCCGCGGTGGAACGGCCATGCGGGATGCCTTGAGCATGTCTCTGGATGAGGTGAAGGACAAGGGCAAGAGGAACAAGAAGGTCTTGCTGGTGGTCACCGACGGCAACGACAACACCAGTCAGTTGACGCTCGAGAAGTTGATCGAAAAGGCGCACCGGGCCGAGGTATTGGTTTATTGCATTGGGCTTCTCAATGAAGAGGAACGGCGCGAAGCATTGAAGGCGAAGAAGGCATTGACGGCGCTGGCGAACGCGTCAGGCGGTCTGGCGTTTTTCCCCAAGGATCTGGCGGAAGTGGAAAAGATCGCTCTGGAAGTGGCCTACGAAATCCGGAATCAATTCATGATCGCCTACACCCCCGCCAATCAGGCACTGGACGGCACGTTCCGTCAGATCAAGGTGTCGGTGAACGCTCCGGGAAGGCCATCCGTGCGGACTCGTAGCGGCTACTATGCGACGCCGCTGGGCAAAGCGACCGCACCCGCACCGCCACCGGCCAGGAAAGTTTCCAGTTCCCTCAAGCCGTGATTGCCTTTCTCTGGCAGGCATCACGAGGCTATCGCCTCACTCCGTGGCGCAGCCCATACCTCCGCTGGCGCATCGAGACTTATTGGGGACTGCATGCCGAGGAGATCGGGCCACGGCAATTCTGGCAGTTTCTATGGGTGCACCGCGGCGAAATGCTGCGGTATCTGCGGTGGGTGGACCGGCACAGGCATGTTTAGGAACTGGAACAGCTAGGAACTTGCGGTTCCAAGCAGTTCCATGAGAATTCGGTAGGCAGCAAGTTTGCCGCCGTCCCCTGTTTCGCCCGCGGGCCCGACACAGCTCGGACAGCCGTTTTCGCAAGGGCAACGGCGAATCATCTCAGCAGTCGCTCCGAGAAGTTTCTCCCTGAGCTTGAAGAGCGGCGCGCTTTGCCCGATGCCACCGGGATAGTTGTCAAACAGGAACAGATCGGGTTCAAAAATCGAGTTGCTCTTCGCGATGTCTTCCGTGAGGGCGACACCGAGGTCGCGCGGATCGCACATCAGCAGCAGAGCCGCGATTGCCCGCATGGCATTGCCGAGGCCGGTGAGGCCGTTCTGCTTCTGTGCGGGTGACAGATCGGGAAACTTCGCCAGGAACGCCTCGGGAAAATGCAGCCAGAAGGACGTGGTGTGCATTTCCTGTTCGGGCATGGACAACTGCCCGGCGCCAACGTTTTCCAGCGTATAGAACTTCACTTTCTTGAAGCCGACAATCTGGCGGTTCACCCGCACCTCGCCATGCGCGGCGACAGCGCTCGCTTGCGGGCCTTCGTCGAAGCGTTCCAATTCCTTCACCTGCGTGTAGTCGATGGCGTCGGTGAAGTAGTCACACTCCACCTGCCGGACGAAGGCTTTCCGTTGCTCGTAGTCGAACTTCTCCACCTGGAACTGCTTCGCTTCGTGGAGATAGATGGCCTTCTCGTGCAACTCGACCAGCGCCGCGGGGAAGGAGACTTCGGCGATGACACGGGCTTCGTGCGTCGTGTCGATGACAACGAAATTGTCGCTGGTGACGGATCGCAGGCTGATTGCGTCAGCGGGATAGGTGTCGGAAGTCCAGTGCCATGCGCCCGCCGAATGATGGAGCAGATGCAATTCGCCGAGGAACCGGCACAGCGCCGATGAATCGTGCGAACCGAACTTCTCGCCATCCTTGATGGGGAGTTCGAAAGCGGCGCACTTGAGATGGTTGATCAGGATCTCGAGGTTGTTGGGGTTGATGTTGGCGTGTTCGGGGGACTGGCCGAAGAAGTAGTCGGGGTTTTCCACGATGTACTGGTCGAGCGGACTGCTGGATGCCACCATCACCGCGAGTGAAGTGTTCTGACGGCGGCCGGCACGGCCGGAGCGCTGCCAGGTAGAGGCGATGGTGCCTGGATAGCCAGCCATCACCACGGCGTCGAGCGATCCAATGTCGATGCCAAGCTCCAGCGCGTTGGTCGCGACCACTCCACGGATCTCGCCATCGCGCAGCTTGCGTTCGATCTCGCGGCGCTCCCTCGGCAGATAGCCGCCACGATACCCGCGAATCGCGCCCGGAGGCGTCAGCCCTTTTTCGCAGGCGTCCTTCAGGTAGGTGATGAGGATCTCGGTAGCGAGCCGGTTATTGGCGAAGACGAGCGTCTGCTGGCCTCTTTCGATCATCTCGGCGGCGATGCGCCGGGTCTCGTGAAGATAGCTGCGGCGGATCCCCAACTGCGAATTGATCACCGGCGGATTGTAAAAGACGAAGTACTTTTCGCCCGTGGGCGCGCCGCTGGAACCGACCAGTTCGAAGGGCTCCTCAAGGAGGGTTTCCGCTAGTTGCTTCGGATTGGCGATAGTGGCGGAGCTGCAAATCACCTGAGGCTTGGAGCCGTAGAAGCCGCAAATCCGCTTGAGCCGGCGCAGGACGTTCGCCATGTGGCTGCCGTAGACGCCCCGGTAGTAATGCAACTCATCAATGACCAGGAATTTGAGGTTTTCGAAGAACTTGGCCCACTTTGTATGGTGAGGGAGAATGCCGGCATGCAGCATGTCGGGATTCGTAAGGGCGACGTTGGCCCGCTCGCGGATCGCCTTGCGGGCGTCCTGTGGGGTGTCGCCATCGTAGGTGAAGGCGCGGATGGGGGCGCCCATCCCGTCAACGGCGGCCTGGAACTCGTGCAACTGGTCCTCGGACAGCGCCTTGGTCGGGAAAAGGTAGAAAGCGCGGGCGTTTGGGTCAGCGAGCAGCGCATTCCACACGGGCAGGTTGTAGCAGAGAGTCTTGCCGCTGGCGGTCGGCGTGACCACCACGACGTTGCGGCCCGCGGCGGTATGCTGGAACACTTCGGCCTGGTGGGAATAGAGGCTCCGGATTCCGCGTTTCTCGAGCATGGCGAGCACGGGCTCCTGAAGCTGCTCCGGGAAATCGGCGTACTGGCCGAGTTTGGCGGGCTCGTGGCGGATCGAGCGGACGGGTGAGTTTGGCTGGCCCATCCATTCCTGCATGCGGGCCAACACCGCATCCAGGGTCGGCCGGTGCACCAGCGCGGAGGACTCGGGGTCCTCGGGAGCGAATAAGTTGAGATTCACAGTTGTCCTGGAGGGCGGAATTGGCGGCGTGTGACGTCGCGCCAAACCACCTGTACCAGACTATTATGGCGTGCGAAAGCGCCACGCGAGCGGGCCTGGGCCCCTACCCTTTGGCGGCGCGGACAAACTCGAAGCGCTCGACGGTCGCCGCGACGTTGCCCTCCAACTCCTCTTCCACCGCGGGTCTCTCGGTTCGAACCACCTTGCCGATGCAACGAAGCCGGACCTTCGTTGGCAAGGTGATGATGAACTCGATCGACTGGCCGACCTCGATGGTGGCCTCGGACGTAAACAAGACGCCACCGGAACTCAGGTTCAGCGTTTCACCGGTGCAACCCACCGGTTTCGATCCGGTCCGCACAAGTTCGAACGGAAGACGGAGCTCGTAGCGTTGGTTTCTGCGTTGGTCGATCAAAGTCACAACCTCACTCTAAGGTTGCAGCCGTAGCTGGGTCAATAGTTTATAGTACGATCACTCGGAAGGTTCGTACTATTACCTCCAAACCGAGTACTAGTATACGCGGGAAATACGTTTTCGGGAACCCCAAAAATCGATAACTACGTCTTCGAGGTAGAGAGCTGTTTGCTAGACTGGGGGCAGACGGGTGATGCGGATCCTTCGAATTTTTGGCGGGTTCGGCCTACTTCTCGTAGGTTTTGTTTTGTCTTTGCCCTTTGTTCCCGGTCCAGGTATCCCTTTGATGATATTAGGCTTAGTGATATTGGGCGAGCATTTCCCGTGGGCGAAGCGAGTGGTGGACTGGGGGAAGGGGAAGTTGGAAGGATTGCGAAGCAAGGGGCGCCCACAGAACAACCCACCAGCTACGGATTAGCACTTGTTTCTCCGGTGAGTCGGTTTGCAAGTCTTACGCGAGATACAGAGTTTTCTGTCAGAATTCGAAGCTTCCACTGATCGATTAGCGGCTGATCCTCTGGGGTCAACAGGTAGAGATCCATCCCCTGGACGGGCCGTTCGTTCGGCTGCGGGACCTCCAGCCAATGCAAGCCATACAGGTTGCGGTAAAACCCAACTACGTGAAGCAGCGGCCAGCTTGCCGTGATCCGCTTCTTGCCACTTCCCGCATATTGTCTCTGCACCTGCCGCATGAGGTCGCGGGTACCGGCGTCGAAGAGCCATTCGTCGTAGTAGCGAACGTTCCAGGAGAGCAGGAACATCAGAATCGCGGTACAGGCGACGACTCCAGCGCCGATCCGGAGAATGCGAGGAGCCACATGCGCGGCAGCAAGGGCGGTGAGCGTGGCGAGCGGTACGTAGTAGAGCCCGGTACGGCGCTCCGGGTACAACAAGCCGAGCCACTGATGTAGGATGACTTGCAGTCCGGCGGTCAGCAGGACGGTAGCGGTCAGCCACCAGTGCGCCACCGTCATCCTGCGGCGTGCGGCGGCGAGCCCGATTAGCGCCAGCGTCAGAACGGGAAGAGCGAACTCTCCCGCAATCCGCAAGGCGTTCTCCACGATCCTGTTGATTGGCATGGTCTCCAGAAGATTTGCCGGACGCCAGAGGCACGCGTAGACCAGGCTGGTGAGGAAATGCATGAATTCGGTTGAGCCGACATAGAAGTGCTCCCGCTTGGCGGGGAGCATTGGGACGAGAACAATCGTGACCAGCACCACGATTCCTGGTATGATCATGCGGTTGGCAAGGTGGTCAAAGCGAGCGCTGAGGCGGGTCTGGTCGTGCAGAGCCCCTCCGAGATACCAGACCGCGAATGCAAGCACCAGTACCGTTCCCGGCATCGCTACGGTGAGGTTGGCGGCGACTCCGAGTGCCAGGGCAAAGCCCGCCACATTCATCCGCCACAGTTCACGGATCGATTCCTGGAACCGGATGAGATGGTAGAGCGCGAACAGCAACAGCGCGGTGGCCATGCCATAGCCGCGAGCGATGGAGCAGTAGTCCAGCATCATCGGGTTCAGAGTCAAAGACGCAACGGCAAGCAGAAAAAACGGCCCATCGCGAAACAAAGTCCGGCAGAGCGCGAGCACCGTCCAGAAGTAGAGCACTCCGCCGGCGAGTGCAGGCATCCGAAGCGTAAACTCGGAGACACCGAAGAGGTTCGTCGTGACCTTGCATAGCAGGGTGTGCAACACGTGGTCATTCGCGTCGAAATTGCGCCAAAGGGCAGGAATGGGCACGCTCACCGAGCGGTTGTAGGTGAACGCCTCATCCGTCGTAATCGACTGCGTGGCTGCGCGGTACAGATTCACCAGAAACAGGAACAGCAGCAGGATCTGCGCGCAGAGATGCCATGGTGAGCGCTTCAACTTACTAATATAAATGGGCCGGCGGGTAGACGGAGAGGCCGCGGCCGGAAACGATCTACGGGTTCGGCACAAACTCCGCGGATTCGTTCGATCCCACGCGCAGCCGCACGCCGAGAACGCGGTCTCCGGGCACCGCGACGTTCACCTGATAGCGTCCGGGATAGTAAGGTGCGAGACCCGCGAACGAAGGTTCAAGCTCGAGCGTGCCCTGCCCGGTCCGCACCGTGACACGGCATGTCTCGGTGAGGCGCGGCATCGGCTCCACACCAGGCGAACCTCCTCCCCACACCACCGGCGGCTCCACCATGCCGAGACCCGTGGCGTGAATCTCGAGAATGCCAGGCGCCGCGGTGCGAACGCCAAGGATGACCGGGCGGGCCACGACCGCAGGAAGATCGAACGGCTTCGATTCCAGGCCGCGATGCTTGACGACGATGGTCCACTGCGGGGCCTGCCGGTAGGGCAGTTGGAGTTCGATGCGATCCTGCTTGACCTCGAAGAGTGGCGCAGGTTCGCCGTTGACCGCTACTTGCAGGCTACTCAACTCGACGGGCAAGGGCACTTGCGCCGCGGCGCCATAGGTTGCTGCGAACGATTTTCCTTCGAGGGAGACAATGTCGCCGGGAGCACCATGACTTGCCGAGGCGCGCTGGATGACCGGCATTGCGCGGTCGAAGTCCTCAGCCTTGAGGAAGATTTCGAACGGCACCACGGCGCCGGCAGCCACATCCTTGGCCACGGTCCGCCACAATTCCACGCCTCCACGTTCGATGCGCACGCGGTAGCGGTCGGGCGGAAGATCCACGGTTCCGAAAAAGCCGTTGCTATCGGTGGAAAGAGTACGCGACGTCTCCGCGCCGGTGTCCGACTCCACAATCGCCGTTGCGCCGTCCTTCAGCCATTCGGGCCCGCCATCCACTCGCAGCCAGCCGTAGAGGTGGCCTTTCGTGGGAGTGGACTTCCATGGCAAATCGGGCGCCTTCGATTCGTTCGCGAAGTACTCGCCGACCGTGCGATAGAACTCCGGGTTGCGCAGCGTGGATTCCGAGTTCGTGGTGGCGTAGCTGTAGAGGCTGACTCCGATCGGGAGACTGCCTGCTTGTGTGGGCGAGAACACTCGCTGAAGTTGGGCCAGCGTATCGGGAATCGGATTGAGATAATTGCCAAGCCCGATCATCACCGCGCGCCCATATTGACGGTCTTTCGCGAATGCCATCCAGCGGTCAAGAAACGCGGCATTGCGGGCTTCCACGAAGTAGTTCATCGGCATCGCGATGTCGAGGATGCCTTCCTCCAGCCATCCGCGCCAGTCCTGAAACACACGGGAGTAGGCATCCAGGTTGCGATAGGAGGCGTCGAGATTGGCTCCGCTCGGCCCGCTGCCCCAGGTGATTACCGCCGCAGTGATCTTCACAGTGGGCTTGATTTCGGTGGCGCGGAGATAGATCTGCCGCACGAGTTGGGTGACCTGCCGGCGGCGGAAGTCGGACCAGCGCGCGTCGGTGCGGGCGGGCGTGCCGGTGCGATTCTCCAGCCGCTGAAAACGCTCGATGGCTTTGGCGTTCCAACCGTAGTCGGCATCTTCGGGATAGCGGATATAGTCGAGATGAAGGCCGTCAATCCCGGGATAATCGCGGGCCACGTTCACCACGAGATCGGCGATGTGTTGAGAGGCCGCGGGATGTCCGAGGTCGATCGAGTTGCCCATCTGGCCCGCGGAACTCACGCTCATCCAGTTGTCGTCGCCTTGCGCGTTCGGGCCGTGCGAATGCCAGATGTGCCGGGGATCGGTGGGAGGCGCGGGAGAAGTCCACAGCCTGGTGACCACGAACCACGCATGCACTTCGATGCCGCGTGCGTGCGCCCGCTCGATGAGATACTGCAGCGCATCGAAGTTGGGATTGTAAGTGGAGTCCTGAGCGGGGGGCTCCACGGACTTGAGGAAGTAGACATCGCCACGGCGGCGTGCCTGCATGAAGATCGCGTTCGCCTTGGCCGTGACGGCGTTCTCCACCAGCGCTTCCACTTCTGATGGATTCTTGAAGCCTGGATTGAACGCGTCCACCCAAAACGCACGATACTGCTGACCGTATGCCACCCCAGCCACGGCCATCAAAAGAATCACCCGTAGCAACACGATCTTCATCTTAGCGCTTACCGGCGTGTCGTCTCACTGCGGGCCTTGCTACCATGAGGTGTCCCCCATGGAGGAAGTGCAACAACAAGCCGGGCAGCCACAGGGCCTTGCCGTCTCTGTGCTTGTTCTCTCGTTCAATCGCGATGCGCATCTGCGCGGGTGTTTGGAGGCATTGGAGAAATCCGCGGATCGCCAACGCTTGCAGATCATCGTGCTTGATCCAGGCTCGCAGACCAGCGCGTCTCTTCTGCAACCCGATTTCCCGGAAGTCACCATTCTGCGCATGCCGCGAAACTTCGGTGCGACCAAAGCGCTGAACATCGGATTGCGCACGGCGAAGGCCGACACCGTGCTGTTTCTGGATCCGGCGGTGTTGGTTGAGCCGGATACGATTTCGAAGCTACTTGCCGCGCTCGAAGCGAATCGCGAGGCGGCGGCGGTGTGTCCGGTGCTGGTCGACGGGCAGCGGAAACCTGTGGCTCAGGTACGTGCGCTTCCTGACCGCGAAATGCTCGGCAGGATCTGGCGCCAAGGCGAAGAGGTTCCTTCGAGTTTGCCTTCGGGTGATGTGACAGCCACCGGATATCCCGGGCGCAGAGCGTTGCTGATCCGGCTGAACTTTCTGCGGGGCATGAACTATTTCGACGAGCATTACGGAGAGTGGGGTGCGGATCTGGAACTGGCATTTCAGATTCAGCATGCGGCGAAGAAGACGCTGATTCTCGGCGATGTGCCCGTGGTGGACCGCGATGCCGGAGAGGCCGCGCCGGAGATGGCGGCAGGTGACCGCGCATTGCTGGCTGCCGATCGCGCCAACGGTGTTGCCCGGTTTCTCGAGCGGCGTACGGGATTCTTTGGTGGCCTGATGTTCCGCACCGGCGCTGTTCTGGGCACTCTGCTCGCGGCCCTGACGTTTCAGGATCCGGGCTTTTCGTGGAGCCTGTTCATGAATCTGTTGGGCGGCACGAAGATCGACGGTTCGCAGTAGGCTCAGGCGCGATTTAGCGACTTCGCAATGCCCGCGATGATATCCACAGGCAGTGGAAACACCAGCGTCGTGTTTTTCTCAGCACCGATCTCAACCAGCGTCTGCAGATAGCGAAGTTGGATTGCGACGGGCTGCCGCTGGATCACTTCAGCGGCTTGCGCCAGACGCTCCGAGGCCATGAACTCGCCCTCGGCGTGGATCACCTTCGCACGCCGCTCACGCTCGGCTTCGGCCTGCCGCGCGATGGCGCGAATCATCGTATCGGGAAGATCCACCTGCTTCACTTCCACCTTCGCGACCTTGATTCCCCACGGGCCAGTGTCCTGATCGAGCACGCTTTGCAGACGCAGATTCAGCTTCTCGCGCTGGCTCAATAATTCGTCCAACTCGACTTCGCCGAGGACGCTGCGCAGCGTAGTCTGCGCGAGTTGGGATGTGGTGTAGAGGAAGTTCGCCACTTCAAGCACGGCGCGCTTCGGGTCGACGACGCGGAAGAAGACCACGGCATTCACTTTGACGGTGACGTTATCTTTGGTGATCACATCCTGTGCCGGCACCTCGAGAGTCTCCAGGCGTAGCGAGATCCGCACCATGCGGTCGATCGGCTGGAAGACGAGAATGAGGCCGGGCCCTTTCGGTTGGGGCAGCACACGGCCCAGACGAAAGATCACGCCGCGTTCGTACTCGGCGAGGATCTTGATGGAGGAAAGCAGATAGAGAATCACAATCAACACGATGACGAACGGAACGGGCAACATAGGGTTCCTTCCTTTGTGGACTCAGGCAACAGGATGCACACGCAGCCGCAGTCCTTCCATCGCGGTCACGCGCACGGATTGGCCCTTGGAGACGGGCTGAGTGGCAATGGCATCCCAATACTCGCCATGCAGCAATACCTTGCCTTCGGGAGTCAGATCGGTCCAGGCGACTCCGTTCTCATCCGTGAATCTCCACGGAGCCGCGGCGCGGGCGCGGATCACCAGCGTCACCAGGAACAGTGTGATCAAAGCGAAGGGAATGCTGACGGCCAGCGCTGTCGCCAAGTGAATGCGCATCTCCGGCGGACCGTCGACAAGGAGCAGTGCGCCGAGGGTCATCGCGACCGCACCACCGGCGCCGAGGATGCCATGGGAGGCGACCTTCGCTTCGAGTGCGAACAACGCCAAGGCAAGCACAAGCAGAGCGACGCCCGTGAGATTGATGGGCAGCACCGACATTGCGCCAAGGCCCAAGAGAAACAGGATCGCGCCGAGAACACCGGGCAGCATCACTCCTGGCATGGATGCTTCCACGTAGAGCAGGATGCCGCCAATGGCGATCAACAGAAACGCGATGTTCGGATCCGCAAGCGCGGAGGTGATTCGCTGACGGAGCGTGAGCTGGTACTCCTCAATCTGTGCGCCCGCAAGACGGAGCGTTTGCTTGTGGCCCTGGAAGCGGGTGATCTCGCGGCCATCGAGCTTGGCAAGTAGCTCGGCCTCATCGCGAACCACGAGGTCGATGAGTTTTTCGGCGAGAGCTTCCTTCTCGGTGAACGACTTCGCATCCAGTACGGCGAGTTCAGCGGCTTCGGCACTGCGGCCGCGCGCGCCGGCGAGGCTGCGCATCCACGCCGCGGCGTCGCTCTCGATCTTCTTGCGAAGGACGGGCTCAATGGGTTGGCCAAACAGCATCACTGGTGTGGCGGCGCCCGTGTGAGTACCGGAAGCCATGGCCGCGATGTCGCCAGCTTCAAGCAGGAAGAAGCCCGCCGAGGCTGCGCGCCCGCCACTTGGCGTGACGAACATGATCACCGGCACCGGAGAGGCAACCAATTTCTCGATGGTGTTGCGCGTCGCTTCGCCGAGCCCGCCGGGCGTGTTGAGGCGCACGAGAATCGCCGGGGCGTTCCGCTGTTTGGCGAGATCAACGGCGTGAGTCGCGATTTCGACGGTGATAGGATGGACCACCGAATCGATGTTGATGGCGATGACGGAATTGGCGCGTAGCGTGACGGAACCGAAGCCAATTCCGAGGACCGCGGCGGTCAAGATGGACGCGAGATGCATGATCCACCTCCGCCTTCACGCTACACCCGCACAGCGCGAAAGACAACGGGCAAAGGGCCGCGCAATTGTGTTACCTTGCGAGTTAACCACCGATCGGTGACCATTCGCCCCTGGCAAGGACTACACATGAATAGGCGCCATTTCTTTAGATCGACGGGAACGGCTCTTTAGATCGACGGGAACGGGCCGCTTGGGTTGGCCGTCTTCCACAACGTCCTTTACCACCTCTATGCCTTGTCCACGGAGCTTCGGTGCAGTTCAGCCTCGCCTCCCGTGGTGAATTCGATGCGGCCGTCTTTATCGATGTCATCCGCGGCGAAGCTGCCAAGGCGACCGTCCGGAGGAGCGCCATCGACGATCGTTCAGATCCCAAGCCTGAGCCCTCGCGGTCACGCTGAGTGTAAGCAGCGAGTGCAACTGTGCAAGAAGCCGCGCTCTGCTTGTTTTCCTTCCTGGCGCCAGTATCACTGCTCCGTGTCGAGCCGAAGGAGCGACAACGCGAACGGCTCCAGTTGGACTCGCACAGACTTGGGCGCCGCAGCCAGCTTGTGATCGCTCACCGTTTCCAGCGCGCACGCCGCTTTCTGATTTTGCAGGCAGTTGCTGTGGCGGGAGTCGATCACGTAGCGCCTCATTCGCACCGCGCGGGCAGGCGCGCCGTTGAGGACCACATCGGCCTCCACAGCTTTCTCCGCGAAGTTCCACACCTGCACGGCGAGACCAGACCCATCCGCCGTGGCAACAGCATATGAGCCCGGTGGCTGATTCTCCCACGAAACGGTCACTTCGCGCTCTTTGTGCATTGACCATGCCAACAGGGCGGCGCCGGAGGGTGTCGGGCGCAGCCGCTCGTCGAACTGCACCACCGAGAGTTGCACAGGGTTGTGATACAACACCCACGGAAAGAGATAGTAATTCGGGTTATGCCGGGTGTGATAAAAGAATGCACTCATCCCAGCCGCGTTGCGCAGGTTGAGAGCCCCCTCTGGCGCAACCTTCGCCGCCCCGATCTCCGTCTCGAAGATGGGAATCTCAGTGGGCAGAGCCATATCTTTCAACCAACCGCGAACCATGGCATCGTAGGTAGCAATCCGGGATGGTTCTGAAGCGAGACCGTAATCGTGGAACGAGAGAAAGTCCAAGCGCTTGCCCGGGTCGGAATCCTGAGCGTAATTCGTCAGAAACCGGTACATCCGCTGCGTACGGTTCTTGGCGCTGGGCGGTTTCTTGAGATCCTCGGCCCGCATCGGTGTGCCGACGGTGCTCGGACCACCCACCAGCAGGGGCACTGCCGGCTTCAACTCCAGGTTCAACTCATTCACCACCTGGTAGGCAACTCGATAGAAGCCGTAGTAGCGGTCGTCGTCGAGTCCGCCGAAGTGGTCGACATGGGCTTCGTTCAGCACCTCAATGTAGCTCAGGTTCGCGTAGCGCTGTTTGTAGTGGCGGAGTCCCGTTTTCAGAACCTCCTTCCACTTGCCGATCGGGATGATGCCACGAGTGACCTCGTGTTCGTAGCGGCGAACGTTCAACAGCAAACGATCGGAATTCCGGCTGAAGGCGTCCATGTAGTCGTAAAACATGACGTTCGATTCAACCGTCTTGTCCCGTTCATACTTGTGCTTGACGTTATCCGCGGCGTAGTAATCCTTGCCGCACTGGAAGTTGAAGCGGTACTCGCCGGTGCGGTAGTCCCACATGTCGTCAAGCGGCAGCCAGACGCGGGTGATCCTGGCACGGCCGTACTGCTCCTTCACCTGATCCGCCAAACCAGGCGGTGGCGCCTTGCGTAATGATGTGTTGAAGTAGCCCGTGGCGGGCTTCCATGGCCCCACCGCGCGGCCCGCCTCCACGGTGACTCGGGCGGTTTGTCCCGCCGCAGGCGCCGCGCAACATAGCATCAACAACAGCACCGAAGAGCGTACGTTCATGCGAGCATCCCCGAGCGGTATTCATAGAGCTTCGCCGCCACACGCCGGCAGGCATTCACGATTTCCGGATATGGTGTGTCGCAGATATCGAGCAAACCGGCGTTGAAGTTCTCGCCGTCGAAACGCCCCGACATCGGCTGATCGTAGAACTGGAACCAGTGTGTCCCGATGATGGCTGGGTTCCGGAGCGCGCTTTCCACATACACTCGATAAGCCCTCTCCCGATCGTTTTGGTTCGCGCACCAACCAGGGCCGTTGGCCGTCGCGAATGACGGCGCGTCCATCGCGCCGAAGTGGAACTCGCCAATCACGATGGGCCGGTCCACATCCGGCGGCAGGGCGAGATCCTGCACCACGTGGGCGTAGCGATTCATGCTCACGATGTCACAGTATTGGCTTGCCGTGCGGAGAATCATCGGGTTGCTGCCCGCGAAGCGGCAGCCCAGATACATATGCCGCGGAGACGCCTTCTTGATCGCGTCACGGCATCCGCGGAAGTAAGTGTCTGCCACCCGCGCGCTGAAGGCTTCAAGATCGGCGCGCACCGGGGCGAGTTTCCGGTCGGGAAGATCCGTGCGGCTCAGGAACTCATCCCAACTCGCATAGTTCTTGGACCAGGACCGGCTGAGTTCGGCGATTCCGGAATACTTCGTCTTCAGTTCAGCAAGGAACGCTTGTTTTGCCGGCTGGCGTGCAGGTGAAGCAAGCACCACTTCAGCCAGATGATGAGGTTCTCCCCAGTGAAGCTCATTGTCCACGAAGAATCCGAGGCACCACGGATCGCCAAGGGACTCCTTCAACTCGGTCTGAAGCGTGCGGTCCATCAGCGCGCGCCAACCAGGGTCGAAGGGGTCGGGCAGACGCCCCCAGGCGCCACCCGATGCCTCAATGCGATGCTCATTTCCTCCCAGTGGGGCGGAGTAGACGATGGCTGTGTAAGGGGTCTGGCGTTTCAGGTAGATCACCGGATCCGATGAGTTGGCGATCGAATTGAGCCCCCAGTTGGCGAGCCTTCGCTGGGCGCGGGCGGCGTATGCTTCGCGCCAATTCGCGCCGTACTTCCGGAAGAGATTCGCTTCCAGGAAGTCGTAGACAGCATGATCGTGCTTGCCGAGATAATAGCCGCGCGTCGACTGCGGCTGAGTGCCGTAAAACGCGCCCAAAGGGGAGTCCTTCGCCGGCAGGCGGAAGAAATTTTCGCGGTCGAGTAGGGGAGTACCGTGATAGACTCCGCCCACGCGGATGCGCGTGCCAACACGCACCACTCCGTGCGACCAGAACAGACGGCCCTCCGGATCGACGAACCACCACCGGCCGTCGATCTTCTCCGTCCGGAAGAAGCCGGACGCCTCACGGCGCGGACCCTTTTCCCATCCTCCGTAGCGATTCCACGATGTGGGCCGCTGATGCGAAGCCAGATCGCGGTCCTCTTCCCGGAGGCGCTTTGGAAAGTCGCGGGAGCCCTGAATCTTTGTCTCCCACGTGCGGTGGATGTACTGGCCGTATTCGTCGACAAATGGAAAGACCTTGGCCGCGGGCCAATCGCGATACGGAGCCGGTAGGCCCTGCGCCACGACGGAACTCACCTGAATCGCCGGGTTTGACTGGCGTTCCGGTAAGAGGATCTCGATGGACCGCAGCTTTGCGCCGTCAACCCGCCCGTGACGGACGAATTCCGGCGGCGGCAGAAGCATGGATGGG
>JAEUQE010001189.1 GCA_016789785.1 Bryobacterales bacterium | reverse complement strand
GCCAACGGCATGGCACCTGGCCCGCGCGGCGCTGTCTGCCTATCATGCGCCGCACGGGCCAGGCGCCATACCGCTGTCGCCCGGTTAACTCTGCGTTAGGCCACGCATCCATGAGCGCCCAGGCAAGTCCACGCGCAGCGGCTTCGAGCAGCGCTCGCTTGAATGCACGCGCTCCGGACACGCCGCATCGGCTGTCCTTCGAGGCCACCGCCCCGCGCTCCGGTCACGCTCACCGGCCCTCCTCTCTCCCGGGCGCGAGGCGCTTCGCGCCCACGAGCGACGACACCCCATCGTTCGGGCATTTAGTCAGCAGTGGTTGGCGCTTCGCGCCAGCGTGCTGCGCCGCGCAGCCAGTCCAGGGTTGCGCCGCCCACGGACGGTCGGCGCGTTCGTCCGGCGCCGTGCAGGCGGCGCACTTAGCCACCGTCGTGGTCACGCGAGCGCACTACCCGTGGGCCATCGCACATCAGCCAGCGCAGCGGCGCAACCGACAAGCCTGCCGCCAGCATCGCTCAGCG
>JAEUQE010001188.1 GCA_016789785.1 Bryobacterales bacterium | reverse complement strand
GGCCATCGCGGTGCTTGAAGTAGATCGGGCTTGGAATGACTTCGATCAGTTGCTGGACCAGGTTCAACTGGTCCTGCACCTGTCGCTGTGCCATGCGCCGGTCGGTCACGTCCGCGGCAGAGCCGGCGAAGCCGACCAGCGCGCCGGACGGGTCGGTCAGCGCCCGCACAAACACTTCGCACCAGCGCTCGCCGCGATTCTTGCTCAGATAATGCACCTCGAGGCTGGTGGAATCGAGCGTCCGTTCCAGCAAGGGCTTGAATCCCGCAATCACATTCGGACGGTCTGATTCGGGCGCGAAATCGATCACCGGCCGGCCCAGCGACTCCTCGACCGTGAACCCGGTGACTTCGGTCCACGCCGGATTCAGGTAGGTCCAGCGTGTCTGGGCGTCGGTCTGGAAGACGATTTCGGAGAGGTTCTCGACCACGGAACGGTAGCGCTGCTCGCTGTCCTTTAGCGCTTGCTGAACCTGCCTCGTGTCGCTGATGTCGCGCAAATAGGCGGTAAACATCTGCC
>JAEUQE010001187.1 GCA_016789785.1 Bryobacterales bacterium | reverse complement strand
CATCACGCCCCAGGCGGCGCTGAGCTTCGTCCAGGGTGTGCAGGGCGAGCCCTTCGCCGATGCAGCCGTGCGCCTCAGCTACCTGAAGTGCGCACTGAACCCCAACCCGGGCTTCAAGGCCATGGCCGATGCGGTGAAGCGCCATCCGCGCTTCCGCTACGCCGAGGTGGACGGGCACCACAACGTGATGCTGACCCACCCCGAGCGCCTGGCCGAGGCCCTGAGCCGCCTGGGTTGACCCCATTGCCCCGACCGGAGACACCGATGCTGAACCGAAGGACATTCACCCTCGCCGCTGGCGCCGCGGCCGTCGCCGCGCCGAGCCTGGGCCGGGCACAGGGCGAGGCGGCCCGTCTCGTGGTGGGCTTTCCCGCAGGCGGCGTGGTCGACGTGGTGGCGCGCGAACTGGCCGAGGCCTTGAAGCCCCTGCTCGCGAGGCCGGTCCTCGTCGAGAACCGGCCAGGAGCCGGAGGCCGGCTGGCCGTGTCGGCGGTGAAGGCGGCCGTGGCAGACGGCAACA
>JAEUQE010001186.1 GCA_016789785.1 Bryobacterales bacterium | reverse complement strand
AGTTGCACGCAGGCGAGGTCGATGCCGCTCACCAGGAAGACCTCTGGGGCGTTGGCTTTTTCAATCGCGCCAGCAAAGATTCGTTCGTCGCGCTCTTCCTGGAGCACTCGGCCGAAGGGCTGGGCGAACTCAAGCACACCGGCGTGCCTCAGATGTTCTACCGCTGGCACGGTCATGTCTGGAGCCGTTATCCCTTGCCGGTTCAAACTGTCCCTGCCGGCGCGACGCTGAGGCAGACGAACGCTTACGTCGCCATCCCATTCACGGAAAAAGAGGGACCAAAGCAGATCGAGACGCTTCGCCACGGCTTAATGCACCCGCTCGTCGCCTCGGCCAGCGTCGACATCGGACTTTCACGTGCCCCGGTACGCGAATCCGAGTCCGCCACCCTGCTGGCACGGCCAGGCGAGGCCGGTGACAGCCCAATTCCCAAGCGAATGATCTGGAATGCCCTTCACGACTGCAAAGATGGGCAGTTCTATACGGCGGATGTCAGCGTCGTCGAGTTGGGGCTTGTGAA
>JAEUQE010001185.1 GCA_016789785.1 Bryobacterales bacterium | reverse complement strand
CAATATGCACCAGTTCACTGGCGCCTTCGCCAATGATATGGACGCCCAAGAGTTGCTTCGTCTCCGCATTGAAAATCAGCTTCAATAGCCCGGTACTATCGCCAATGATCTGGCCGCGGGCAATCTCGCGGTACCGCGCCTTGCCCACCTCATAAGGAATGTTCGCCTGCGTCAACTCCTCCTCGCTGCGGCCCACCATCGAGATCTCCGGAATCGTGTAAATGCCGTAGGGCAACAACGACGGCACGCTCCGCGCCTCCAGGCCGAACGCATGACACGCCGCCAGCCTCCCTTGCTCCATCGAGGTCGATGCCAGACTCGGGAAGCCGATCACGTCACCCACCGCATAGATGTTCGGTACCTCAGTCTGAAAATGCGTGTTCACCTTGATGCGGCCACGATCGTCCGGAGAAATGCCGGCGTTCTCCAGGCCAAGTTTCCAGGTGTTCCCAGTCCGGCCAATGGCGTAGAGTACCTTCTCCGCCAACACCTGCTTGCCGCTTTGCAACGTAATCTTCAC
>JAEUQE010001184.1 GCA_016789785.1 Bryobacterales bacterium | reverse complement strand
TATTCTATTATTCAAAACGGAATTGAATAAACGAACTAAAAAATTTATGATCTTTTTTTTTCTTCTTTTTCTGCTTCTTTTGATTAGACGACACATTGTTCAAGTTACATTTACTCTTCTATGCCCGTTGTCGCACTATCGGAAGAAGATGATGGTAAACATTTGTAAATATATTCAGATGAATACAAGAAATGAAAAAAAACGTCAAATCTCTAGTGAGAAGACACTAACGCATTCTTTCCTCTTTTTCTCCAAATCAATTTATTTTCTCCTTGTATAAAACACAGTAACGAATGCAACCGAATGAGAACACGAGAGGGAAAGAGAGAGAGAAGAAAAAACTTAGACAACATTTACCGAATGAGATTGCCCGTATGTGTATATGTGTATACGGAAAAATAAAGTAGAAACGAGAGAGAGAGAGAGAGAGAGAGAGAGAGAACTTGCTTGTTGTTTGACGAAAGAAAATTATAAAATTACTTTGTTTTTTTTTCTCGTTTTACTCTTCTGTTGTTGCCGA
>JAEUQE010001183.1 GCA_016789785.1 Bryobacterales bacterium | reverse complement strand
ACAGGAAATGTGATCTCGGGCAACCGTTACAACGGTGTCATTATCCCGGGTTCTTCGTTCCCCGATGCCGGCAAGGGCCGCGTGCCCGCCATCGATAGCGGCCAGTTCAACAACCTCCTCGACGGTGGCACCCCCTATGCAGCGCCGAACCAACACAATATCGTTCCTCGCATCGGCATGGCCTACTCCATCTCCGAGAAGGACGTCGTTCGCATGGGCTTCGGCGGGTTCATTTCCCGGCCTGGTATTTATGACAGCGTCTTCCTCGGCGGCAACCCGCCCTGGCAGCCGATGGTCTCCCTCACAAACGGATCGGCCGACAACCCGGGTTCGGGCGGCCAGGTCAACTTCCCGCAGTTCTTCATGACCATCGATCCGGTCTACAAGATTCCGCGCGGCTACAACTGGAATGCCACGTATCAGCGCCAACTGACTTCGAATACCATCATCGAAGTCGGCTACGTAGGAACCGCCGGCAACTACCTCTCCCGCGAACGCGACTTGAACCAGTTGCCCACCG
>JAEUQE010001182.1 GCA_016789785.1 Bryobacterales bacterium | reverse complement strand
AGATGCGTAAGGTTGTTTCCTAATCCCCTCAGCACGAATATTCGGAGTGAAACCGATCGAGCAGCATCTGACCGGCTATCTGCTGTCTCTGCAGCGAGGGTCATGGACAAAAGCCTACAACCGCCAGTGTCTGGACTTGTGGGGAAAGAAGTACGGAGAACAGGTCGCGGCAAAGGTTGAACGGTTGGTGAAGGACAAATGGCACGAATCGCCGTCGTCCTACGCCACCACTCAAGACCTCGCCGACCGTTTCACAAAAACCGACATGAGGAAGCCGCGCTGCTGCTCTGCGGCGCGCTGTAATCTTCCCCCTGAACATTACAGCGGACGTTCGCGAAACTGCGGGGCATGGAGAAAATGCCCATGACTGCCGAAACCCGCAAAGGCCCGCCGACGCGCGGCCTGACGCTCGAACGGGCCTTCCTGTTCGAGCGTGAGAAGATCGACGAGGAAACCCGCACCGTCGAACTGGCTTTCAGTTCGGAAGCGCCCTATGAGCGCTGGTGGGGGATCGAAATCCT
>JAEUQE010001181.1:292-522 GCA_016789785.1 Bryobacterales bacterium | reverse complement strand
GCGAACGTTCTTGTTTGTGGCGGCGACAATGCGAACGTCGATGGGTTTGCCGCGCGGGGAGCCCAAGGGGCGGATCTCGCGTTCCTGGAGAACGCGGAGGAGTTTGGCCTGGAAATTGAGATCGATATCGCCGATTTCGTCGAGGAAGATGGTGCCGCCGTTGGCGGATTCAAAGACGCCCTGGCGGTCGCGGTCGGCGCCGGTGAAAGACCCTTTCAACGCGCCGAAGA
>JAEUQE010001181.1:0-282 GCA_016789785.1 Bryobacterales bacterium | reverse complement strand
GTTCGCTTTCGAGAAGAGACGGAGGAATGGACCCGCAATCGACGGCGACGAAGGGCTTTTCCGCGCGGCGGGAATAGCGATGGATCATGCGGGCGATGAGTTCTTTACCGGTGCCGGTTTCGCCTTCGACGAGGAGAGTGGCATCAGTAGGGGCCACTTTGGCGAGCACCTTGAAGATGTCGACCATGAGGGCGGAGGAGCCGATCATTTCGGTTTCCGGAATGTCGTCGATGCGGGATTCCTTTTCCTCGGGTTCGGCGAGAGAGGCTTCGGCGCGGCGGA
>JAEUQE010001180.1 GCA_016789785.1 Bryobacterales bacterium | reverse complement strand
CACTTATCCTGGCCTTTTCCTTTCGGGAAAAAGATCAACTCAAGGTTGTGCTTATCCGGGTCTTGGAAATAGAACGCTTTTACGCCCGCCGCTTCGGGAATGCTTGGCGGCAATGTCTGCGGACCGGTGGAAACATGTACCACCTGATGTTTGCGCAGTTGTTCATAGGCCTTATCCATGTCGCTTACCACGATGGCAATATGCTGGAAGCTGAGGTCATTCGATCGGGCGTCTTCGGGGATGCTACGCCCGCCGGCGGTGAGGTAGTCGATCAATTCGATCTCTTCGTCACCCAGTCTCAGCAAGGCGATACGCATGCGTATGCCAAACAGGCCTTCCAGTTTTTCATACGGATCTCCATACAGTTCCTGTTCGGCGATCTTCTGAAAAGGGAGAACCTTTGTATAAAAATCAAGTGAGCGGTCCATGTCGGAAACCGTGATGGAAACAGGGCCCGCGCCAACGATCTTTTGGGCAAAGGATACCTGGATGAACAGGCTTGCTGCAATGAGTAGCATATTT
>JAEUQE010000117.1 GCA_016789785.1 Bryobacterales bacterium | reverse complement strand
GGGACTGGCTGGTAAGCCATTTCATGTTCTCAAGTTTCGGACCATGATCGAGAACGCTCCGGATCTGCGCAATGCAGACGGGTCAACCTATTCCGGCTCTGAAGATCCGAGAGTGACCTCGATTGGCCGGCTGCTCAGAACTTCCAGTCTGGATGAGTTGCCTCAACTCTGGAATGTGCTCGTTGGAGACATGAGTATCGTCGGCCCCCGGCCAGACCAAGTGGATCAACTGCGGTACTACACCGATGAGGATCTGGTGAAACTGCAGGTGCGGCCCGGCATCACGGGCTTGGCCCAGATCAGTGGCCGCAACTCCATCCCTTGGGAACTGAGGCGCCGTCTTGACTGCAGCTATGCACGGAACTGGACCCTGTGGCTCGATCTCAGAATCATGGCAAAGACGATCCCCTACGTCGTCCTGCGTAGGGATATCCACCAAAACGGCGATGTTACCGTCCCGGGGGCGGCTGCTCCTGCGAACCAAGGGCGCCAGCAACGGCTTCCAGAAAACGCCGATGTATCGCCAAATCGGCTGTGAGTTCCGGATGAAACGTCGCTACGAGATGCCTGCCCTGCTCGACCAGAACCGGGTCGCCTTCGTAAGACAGAAGCGTCCTCGCTTCTGGCCCAACTCGCCGGATGATTGGAGCACGGATAAACACTGCCTCCACATTGCCGTCCAGGCTCACGACGCGGCTGTCGATCTGTCGCCCGTAGCCGTTGCGCTCGATGTCGATGTCGACGAGTCCAAGCGATTCCTGTACTGGAGAGCGAACCTGTTTGGCGAGCAGAATCGCCCCCGCGCAGGTTCCAAATACCGGCTTCGAGCGCCCGAACTCGCGAAGAGGATCGAACAGACCCTCTTCGCGAAGCAACTTCAACATGGTGGTACTCTCGCCCCCGGGGATGATAAGACCATCAACGTCCTTCAGCTCGGCGGCAGATCGCACCTCACAGGCTTCCGCACTGAGCCGTTCCACCGCCTTGCAGTGAGCGCCGAAATCCCCTTGCAGCGCGAGCACGCCGATCTTCATGTGCCGGTTGCCCTTTCGTTCTGCCTACCAGCCGCGCGTCTGCAACAGTTCCGCTTCAGGCAGCTTCGCCACATCAATGCCGAACATTCCAATGCCAAGTTCTTCGCTCGCCTGGAGCAGTTTCTCGGGGTCATTGTAGAAAGTGGCCGCCTTGACGATCGCACGGGCTCGTGCCTCCGGATCCGACGACTTGAAGATCCCCGAACCCACAAACACTGCTTCGGCGCCAAGCTGCATCACCAGAGCGGCATCGGCCGGTGTCGCAATGCCGCCGGCGGAGAAATTAGGCACGGGGAGCCTGCCGTTTTCCGCGACGAACTGGACAAGTTCGAGCGGTGCTTGCAGCTTCTTCGATTCCGCCACCAATTCCTCCCTGCCAAGCACCGTAAGCTGTTTCATCTCCTTCACGATGGTCCGGATATGCCGTACCGCCTCAACGATGTTTCCGGAGCCTGCCTCACCCTTCGTGCGGATCATCGACGCGCCCTCGGCGATGCGCCGCAGTGCTTCACCGAGATTGCGTGCACCGCACACAAACGGTGTCTTGAACGCCCGCTTGTCGATGTGGTGCTCTTCATCGGCAGGCGTGAGCACTTCGCTCTCGTCGATGTAGTCGACCTTGAGCGCCTCGAGAACACGAGCTTCCATGAAGTGACCGATGCGCGCCTTGGCCATCACCGGAATACTGACCGTGGCCATGATCTCCCGGATCTTGCTAATCGGAGCCATTCGCGCCACTCCGCCCTCTTTGCGAATATCCGCGGGAACGCGTTCCAGCGCCATCACGGCCGCGGCGCCGGCTTTCTCGGCGATCACAGCCTGTTCGGCGTTGGTCACGTCCATGATCACGCCGCCCTTCAGCATCTCGGCCAGGCCGACCTTTACGCGATACTGTTCGTCCAAATACACCATTTCGCAACCTCCTTAAACAAGCGCCGCCGCGGGCTCCAGCCGTTCGGCCTGCGCTCGTTCCAATTCATTCAAAAACAGCTCTCCGAGGATAGCCACGCCCTCGCGAATCTGTTCGGGTGGCAATCCCGCGAAGCTCAAACGAAGACTATTGGGCTCGCTGCGGGACACCCCGAAGTAGCGCCCTGGAAGGTAGTTGACGCCCGCCCGAAGCGCACTCGGAAGAAGTTCGCTGGCATCCAGCAGATCCGGCAGCCGCACCCACAAATTCATCCCACCTTGGGGTCTCGTGAAGCGGCTCCCCGGAGGCAGGTACTGTTCGCACGACTCAAGAACCGTCTCAAGCCGCCGCTGTCCTTCCACAATCACTCGTCTGCGATGTTTCGCCAGCCGGCCCGACTCGACAAACCGGAACAGCACGGCCTGCGAAAGATTGTCCGAGTGCAGGTCACACCACTGCTTGGCAGCCGCCAGCCGCGATATCAGAGCCTTGGGCGCGATCACCCAGCCGATTCGAAGCCCTGGAAACGCGACCTTCGAAAAGCTCCCCAGATGCACAACATCACCCGATGGATCGAGCTGTTTCATCGTCGGGAGCAAGATGCCATCGTAACGAAGGTCGCCGTAGATGTCGTTTTCCAACAAGATGGTGCCGTGTTCGCGCGTGATCCGAAGGATTGTTTGCCGCGCAGTCAAGGGAAGCGTCGCCCCTGTAGGATTCTGAAAGTTCGGCGTGATCACCAGCAGCCGGGGCCGCTCCCGCTGAATCGTTCGCTCCAGCACTTCGAGATCAATCCCCGTCGGGCCAACTGGTACACCAATGAGCCTTGCGCCGGCGGGTGCGAACACATTCTTCAGACCCGGATAAACCGGGTCCTCCAGCACCACGGTGTCACCGGGCCGGACCACCGCGCGCTGAACGAGATCGATCGCCTGCTGGCAGCCGCTCGTAATCAGCACTTCGTCCGACTCCTGGCCGCTCCGGCGGAGGAACGCTCGCAATGGGCCGTAACCGAGCGGCGATCCGAGTTGCAAGATTTCGGCAAGAGTCCCGCCTTCCAATACCTCCCGGCAAGTTTCCCGAAACTCGTCCAGCGGAAACAGCTCACTCGCCGGTCGTGATGCCGCGAAACTGATCCGCGCTGAGCCTACCGACCATGACTCCGTTTCAGCGGAAAACTGGGACCAGTCGATTCCGTGGCCCTTGGCCTCATTCACGCCGCTGACGAAGCTGCCCCGCCCGACATGCCCCTTCAACAGACCCTCGGCTTCCAAGAGTTCGTAAGCCGCCGACACGGTAGTTCGGTTCAGACCAAGCATACCAGCCAATTCCCGCGTGGCTGGAAGCCGTTCCCCTTGCTCAAGCGCCCCCCGCTGGATCAACTCCCGGATTTTCTCCGCAAGTTGCCGGTAGATCGGTGTCTCGGATCTTAGGTCGAGCGCAATCTGCGGCAGCATGGACTAGGACAACCATACCATATTGGATGGGGTCGAGCCAACATTGGCTGATCGCCTCCACCCAGCACCGGGGTAGGCAAACACCAGCAGTTCCATCAACTCCTCATTTTGATAAAATCGGGGTTCCAGCGATGAACATCACTCGCCATCTCCTGGTTCCGCTGCTTATCTCCGCATTGTCAGCCGATAGTCTGCTCGCCCAGAAGAAGAAAAGGAAGAAGGGCGAAGAAGAAGAGATCACGCAGACCCTGGAAGTCCTCAAGGACCCGCCCATGGCCGTCTCCGCCGATCCCCAGCGGCTTGGGTTCCTCACGGCGCCGATGTCCTCGAAAGGGCTACTTTCTCAGCAGGTCCGCGATGGCCTGAAGGCTCTCCGTAGTCAGGCCCGAGGTGCGCAGATCATCAAGGTCCGTGCTTTTGTTGCCGGCACCGGCGACCTCCGGCGCGTGCAAGCCATTCAGAGCGAGTACTTCACAGAAGCCCGGCTACCCATTCCCGCGCTCACCGCCATCCAGGTCGGCGCCCTCCCGCAAGAGGGTGCGCAGGTGCTCTTGGAAGCGGTGACACAGGAGCGCCGGCCAGCCAATCCCAATGGGATCGCATTCTTTTCAGGGCAGCAGGTCACCACAAAGGAACCGCTGGAGAAGGTCGAACCCCTGTTCAAGGAATCGATCAAGCGCCTGGAGAAAGCGGCACGCGCCGTCAAAGTCGAGGGCTCAGACATGCTGCGTGTCACCTGCTTTGTGAGCGCGCTCGCCGACTATTCGGCCATGCGCCAGCATCTCGCCACGCAATTCCCGAAAGCCACGGCGACCATCGTACAGACCCTCCGCGGCCTCACTCCAGGACTTGTGGAATGTGAGGCTGCCGGCAGAACTTCCGCCAGCCCACCATCCCCGCTTGCCCTTTCCAATCCGGAAGGTCTCGAGCTTTCGCCCAACTACTCCCAGGCCGCTGTCGTCAACGCGCCGAAGTTGATTCTGTCCGGTGCCCAACTCGCATTCAACAACCAGGATGCCGATGTGCGCCTCGCCTTCGAACGTCTGCGCAAGGCCGTCGAGCAGGCCGGGGGGACCCTGCGCAGCGCTGTGTTGACGAATTACTACCCGCTCACCCAGTCCACAATCGACAAAATTCGCCAAATCCGCTTCGAGTTCCTGGACAAGAGTAAACCGCCGGCAAGTACGATGTTGCTATTCGAGGGCCTGCCCTCAATGGATGCGAGTTTCTCCGTGGAAGTGATCGTCTTACCCTGACCGGAGCTGAGCACGCGGTCTCTCCACTACCGCCGGTGAAGCTAGACTTCAGTCCCTGCGCGTCCAGTCAGCCAGTACAGCCAATAGGCCAAAAACGGAACCGCGACAGCGATCATGATCGAACTTGCGATCGTGTTGACGCTCCATGTCATCAAGGGATTTCTAAGTGAATTATCCCGTTTTATGCGTCTTTCCAACAATCCCCGCACACCCCTTAGCGGCCACCGGCACCGCCGTACCAGGACATTCCGATTACCGTACAACCTCCGTCAGTACCGGCCCCACCGCAGCCATTACCGCCAGATTCTGGCGTTCATCCAGGTCTGAGACGACAAACACGAGGTGGCGCGCCGTCTCGAAACCGAGCGCCTCCAACGAACGATCTCCGGCAATGTGGAACACGGGAATCCCATGCGCGCGGATTTTCGCCAGCAGCGCGGTCCGGGGAAGATGCTCGCCCTCCTGCTTCCTGGTCACGATTACCGACACCTTGCGCCCCTGCTTCTCGTAGACAAGATGGCCGAACCTGCGCCCCTCGTGCCGGCAATCATGGCTCTCCAGCAGCCGGAAATCCTTCGGCATCGCATCCTTTACCGAAGCCTCCAGACCTGGAAAATCCGCCTGCATATTACGAAAGAACGTTCCCTGAGGAGGGTTCTTCCGCTCGATGGAGCAGTGTACATGATCCCCCGTTCCAATCGACAAAACCGACGCGATCTGTGCCCGCATCGGACGCAGCGCAAGGGTCCAGGTTCCCGCGGCCAGCACCATCACCCCCAGTGCCGCGAATGCCAGCCTGGGCAACGGCAGACTCAGAGTCTTTCGGTCCTGTTCGCCGATCCTGGCCCGGATTCGTGTCTCCAGTCCAACCGGCACTGAGGCCGCAGCTACGGCGGACTTCAGCCGGGTTCGCAGTTTCCGGACCGCTTCATACTCCCTTGCACAAGCAGCACAGGCCTGAAGATGGACCATCACGGTCTCCCGTTGCCCGGAAGTCAGTTCGCCGCTCTCAAAGGCGTCCTTCCAACCCAAAATCTCGATACACTTCTCGCCCATCGCGGCTCCTTCAACGCCCTGGATGCCAGAGACCCTTCATTTTATTCCACAACGAGGCTCCGCGCGATCGGTCTGCCAACGCTGGTTTCCCGTTCATCCTCTCGCGATCATGAGGGCCTTCGCACTTCACATGGGGGCAGGGGTAGCCAAGGAGGACCGCAACTCATGGACCTCGCCGATCATTGCAACCGGCCCATCACCACACCCCGGCGCCCTTACCAATGGCTGTTCTCCATTCCAGAGGTCCGTGACTGCGCGATTGCTCCTTTGCCAGCGGTGCGATTTCCCACGAGAAGCGAACGGAATTGTGCGAACCTGAGTGCGGGGGGCAGATGAGGTCTCTGGCCGCGGCGCGAATCTGGAAGGAGCGATGAATCCGGCGCAATCCTGGCGGGTGGAATTTGAATCCGTCGCACTTCCCCACATGGGCGACCTTTTCCGGACCGCCGTTGCGATGACGGGCAATCGGACGGATGCCGAGGATCTGGTCCAGGAGACGTACCTTGAGGCATGGAAGTCCTTCCATCGCTTTGAGACCGGCACAAACTGCCGGGCCTGGATGTTCCGAATCCTCATTCATCGCATTCACCACTATCGCCGCCGCTGGCATCTATGGGGAAGCAAGACACAAACCGACGACCTCCTCATGGACAACCTCCGGCACGAGGATCCCATTCCCGAAGATGTAAGTGATGAGGATATGTTGCTCGCGCTCTCCCGCCTGCCGGAAATGTTCCGTGAGATTGTCCTCCTTGCTGATGTGCAGGAGTTCACATACAAGGAAATCGCGTCAATGCTCGGCGTTCCCATTGGCACCGTCATGTCGCGGCTCAGCCGCGGCCGCGGACACCTCCGTGAACAACTGCTCGCGATTACGGGCCAGCCCAGGCCCGATCCCGATGCCCAAACTCGGCCTGACGCTGGAGGAACTTGAAATCTGCGCCCGGCCTGACCCGGATGTTGCCAGCGGCTGGCGGACAAGAGTTCCGCGTGCTGCCTCTGGAATGCCCATCACGCCCCTTCCGCCAGCCGCTCACGGTGTATAGTAAGCGCATGCTCACCCGCAGAGACTGGCTCGCCGCGGGCGCTTCGAGCCTCACCGCCCAAGCCGCTCAGAACACATCGCGAACCACCCGCAGACAGCCGAACTTCCTTTTCCTGATCGCCGACGATCATGCCGGCTACGTCCTCGGCGCCGATGGCAATCGCCAGGCCGTCACACCTCACCTCGATCGTCTCGCTGCTGAGGGCACCCGTTTCGCCAGCCATTACTGCAACTCGCCCGTCTGCACTCCGTCCCGCCAGAGCTTTTTCACGGGCCAGATGCCAAGCATGGCCGGCGTGACGCGCCTGCCCACGCCCCTCAGTGACCAGAAGCCAACCATCGCGAAACAGTTGAAGCAGGCCGGCTATCGCACTGGCGTCATCGGCAAGATGCACTTCAACCGTCCCGCCGCACCCGGTCTGCATGGCTTCGACTACATGATCACGGAACGGGAACTCGCTCAGGATTGGAACAAGTTGGTGAAGCCCGCGCCAATTCCGGCCGGCATCGCTACCAAGCCTCAGTGGCGCCCGTTTCGCGATCCGGCAAGAATCTGGCTCAATGCGGACAAACTGGCCTTCCCCCGATACGAGCAGGATATGAAGGCCGGGCATCAGGTGAAGCTTGCCGAACAATTCATGGAGCAGAATCGCGATCAGCCCTTTGCGTTATGGGTCAGCTTCCACGAGCCGCACTCTCCATTCGACTTCCCAGTGGAGTATCGCTCGAAGGTGGATGCCAAGGCATTCCGGCCTCCCCGAGTGGGGCCGGAAGACGCCTGGCAAATCCCGAAGATTTTTCGCGATCTTACGGAGGAAGACAAACAGGGCATCATCGCTGCCTATTACACTTCCGTGAATTACCTCGATCAGAATATTGGCCGCGTGCTCGACAAACTCCAACACTTGGACCTTGATGGCAACACCCTCATTGTCTACACTGCGGATCACGGTTACGATCTCGGGCATCACGGCCGCTTTGAGAAGCACTGCGGCTATGATCCCGCCTTACGCGTACCGCTCATCATGCGCTACCCGGGCAAGATCCGCAAAGGGGCAGTCCAACACTTCACCGAACACGTCGACCTCGCGCCAACCGTTCTCGACCTTCTCGGCGCCGCTCCGCTGCCCATCCAGCATGGCCATTCCCTTCGCCCCTATCTTGAGAACCGCCGCATCGAAGCGCGCAGTCATATCTTCAGTCAGTATCTCGAGAACGAAGAAGCGTTCGTACGCACGGATAAGTGGAAGCTGATTTGCTGCTCCGGAAAACGTGCGCGCGGCGATGGCTACGACATCGATAATCCTACTCCTGGCCGCTATCAGCGCCTCTACGACCTCAAAGCCGACCCGGGCGAATTCGTGGATGTCGCCGCCAAGTACCCCAAAGTGGCCTACGAACTCCAAACTCTCATGCTCGACCGTTTCCGGCAGACTCATCCCGAAGCAGGGAGTGAGCCCGCGAATTCTGATCGAGAAGCGATTCTCGATTGGTATCTTCGCCCCCGCGATGTCTAACCCTACGAAATTGCGGAGTACCAGATAAATCCTAGGATCGCGCCTCGCCATTTTTTCGCCGTCCGTCTTTGATACGCTATATCAGCGATGGGTAATTCTCTATTTGTTCTGCTAACTGGTTTGAGTTTGCTATTCGCCGGCCAGGCGCTGGCCCAGAAGGATCTGCGACGAGTGACACAGGAGAACTTTGGAAAAACCGCGGATGGCGCACCAGTGCGCCTCTTCACGCTCAACAACAAGAACGGCGTTCGCGTAGCCATCACCAACTACGGTGGCATCATCACCTCGCTCCACACTCCCGATCGCAAGGGGAAACCGGGCGATATCGTCCTCGGCTTCGATACACTCGACGGTTATCTCAAGGGCCATCCCTACTTCGGAGCCCTTGTTGGCCGCTATGCCAACCGGATCGGCAAGGCGCAGTTCAGCCTCGCCGGAAAGCAATACAAGCTTGCTGCGAACAACGGAGAGAACCATCTGCACGGTGGGCTTAAAGGTTTCGACAAGGCTGTTTGGACCGCCAGGGAATCGAGTAGCGCCGACCGCTGTTCGCTTGAGCTGAGTTACCTGAGCAAGGATGGGGAAGAAGGATATCCTGGCAACCTCTCCGTGAAGGTGGTGTACACACTGAGCGACTCCAACGAACTCCGTATCGACTATTCCGCCCGGACCGATCGGGACACGGTTCTCAATCTGACCAATCACACTTACTTCAACCTTGCAGGCTCAGGCGACATCTTGAAGCATCAGTTGACCTTGCAGGCCAACCACTATACCCCCGTGGATACCGGCTTGATCCCCACCGGCGAGTTACGTTCCGTAGCAGGTACCCCATTCGATTTCACGAAGCCGGTGGCCATCGGGTCGAGAATCGATCAGGCCGACCAGCAACTGAAGCTCGGCAAAGGTTACGATCACAACTTCGTTCTCAGCGGCGCACCAGGCCCCCTCCGCGTCTTCGGCGAGGTCTCCGATCCTGCCTCGGGACGCACTCTCACACTCTCTACTACGCAGCCTGGCGTCCAGTTCTACACCGGCAATTTTCTGGATGGCTCGCTGGAGGGCAAGGGGCGCAAGTACACCTTCCGCAGCGGTTTCTGTCTGGAAACACAGCATTTTCCCGACTCCCCCAACCGCCCGTCCTTCCCGACGGTTGTCCTGAAGCCCGGCTCGGAGTACCACTCCTCAACGGTCTGGAAGTTCGGGGCGAGATAACGTTCCACTGCCGATGAGCAATCAACCGCTCGCCAGGCTGTTCCGGGAATGGATGGAAAGCGGAGGCGAACCACTGCAGTCCGAAGCATTCGTGCGAGCCACCCGGGGTTTGTTCGCGGCAATTGCCTGGCGTGTCGCCGGCCAGTTCGGTGGTTGCACCCACGACGAGATTGAAGACCAGGTCCAGGACATCTACCTCAAACTCTTCGCCCACGGTCCGTCTATCCTGGAGAGGATGCCCTCAAACGCGGAATCTGCCCAGAGCTACCTTCGCATTGCGGCCGCTAACGTGTGCCGGGACGCCTGGAAGGCGAAGAATGCCGGCCGGCGGGCCCATGAGCGCACAGTCCCTTTTTCGTCTGTCGAATCGCAAATGACCCAACTTGGCATGCCGGATGTCGAGCGCCAGCTTCTGCTCCAGAGAGCGAACAAGTTGATTACTAACCGGCGGGAGAAAATCGTGTTCCACCTGTATTACGAGCAGGGCTATAGCGCCTTGGAAATCTCTCAAATTCCCGCTGTGAAACTATCAGTGAAAGGCGTGGAAAGTCTGATTTTCCGAATCACCGCTAAGTTGCGCACCGAATTGGCCCGGCAAAAGAAAGAAGGAAATTCCTCCACGGCATCGTCTTAAGGGATTGGAGAGAGCAATCGCAATGCCGGACTTCGTTGAAAACAAACGTGATTGCCCGCCTCCCCATGTCTGGGATGACATCGCTACTGGTCTGATCATGGGTGACGCTGCTGATGAGGTCCTCCACCATGCGGCGCAGTGCCCTTCCTGTGCCGCCGCCTTGCGGCAATCTCTTGAGGTTTTCGCTTCGGATGTGCCGGTTCGCACGTCCCTGTGGCAATTCCGGTGGGCCGCCGCGGCGATCCTTATCTTCGCCGCGGGTTCCTTTGCATGGTGGCAGATGCGGAAGCCCAGTCCCGAAAGCGCCAGACTCCAACTTGCAGAGGCTTACTCGGCGCACCGTCTCTTGGAAGTTCGATGGCCCGGCGCCCGCCACGCCCGCTATGCGTTGACCAGAGGCGCCGGGGTACCCACACTCGACTTCCACGAAGCGGATGAGGCAATTCGGAACGGATCGGCAAATCAGCCCAGCCACCCAGGCTGGCAGTTGGCGTCCGCCCAGCTTGCCATACTCAGCGGCGACCCGTCAGGCGCGATCCCTCAATTGGAACGGCTCCGAAGCACCCCCTCTGTCCGGCTTCCAGCCGCGGAGACCTTGGCAATCGCACTTTACCAGCAGGCCGAACTCACGGGGCAGCGGGAGGGGTACGAAGCTTCCAGTAAACTCTGGACCGAAGTGCTTGCCGCTGATCCTGCAAACCTCCCCGCCCTCTACAATGCGGCGTTGGCTGCGGAACGACTGGAAAACCTGGAACTCGCCATCCAGTTGCTCCAGAAGGTCATCGCCTCGGAAACCGATCCCGGTTGGCGTCAAGAGGCAATCGAGCGGTCTGTCCAACTTCGTTCGCAACTCCAGCAGCGCCCTTCCCTCCGGTAGTCCGATACAAACCCAGGTCCCCTCCGTTTACAATCGAATTTGCGAATGGCGCCTCATCCCAGGAAGAACGTGCGGCGGATAGACGTGCCTTGGATAGACGTAACGGTGCCAGTGCGCAGCGGCCTGCCCGTGTGGCCGGGCGATCCGCTGTACCGCATCGCCCGATTCTGCAGTATCGCCGGCGGCCACGAAGCCAACGTAAGCGAACTCTCCTTGAGCGCCCATACGGGCACCCACGTCGACGCACCTATTCATTACGTGGAAGACGGCCCTGGCGCCGACGCAATCCCGCTGGACCGGCTGCTTGGACCAGCCGAAGTCGTGCCCATCCAACGGGTCCAACGCAGCATCGCGACCCGGGTCCTCCTGCGGACCCGCATGTCGCGGCAAACATGGTGGACTCGCCCCTTCACGGAGGATTTCCCAGCATTGACTGCCGGGCAGGCACGCAAGCTGGTGGATGCTGGGGTGCGCACCGTCGGCATTGACTACCTTTCCATCGGCGATGCGGAGGTCCATCGCATCCTCCTCGGCTCCGGCGTGTGTATCATCGAAGGCCTCGATCTGACAACTGTCCGCCCTGGCGCCTACGACATGATCTGTCTGCCGTTGCGGTTGGTGGACGCCGACGGCTCGCCCGCGCGGGTCCTGTTGCGTCCCCTCCCGCAGCAGACGGCCCCGCGGACCCGGCCGGCATCGACTGGTAGCGTCTAGAAGACCAGCTTCAGCGCCACTTGAATCGACCTCGGCCCACCCACCTGGAATTGCGGATTCAGACCGCCCAGCGCCGAGTTCAGCACCTGCACCGACCGGCCAAAGTTCCCGCTCGTGAGTACTCCCACCGGATTGGCGAAGTTGGAAGTGTTGAGGACATTGAACGCATCCGCCCGCACCTGTAGACCCACGCTCTCCCCCAGCCGGAACTGCCGCCGCATTGACAAATCCAACTGCCTCAGCCCGAATCCGCGCATCACTCCACGGCCAAGCGTTCCCTGCCTTGCCTGCGCCAGCGGCGTCGCGGAATCGAACGCCGCGGGATTGAACCGCTTCCCTCCCGCAAAACCGTCCCCGAACAGGTAGAGTGGCTGCCCCTGCACGACATCGGGCCGCGCGACGTTGGTCAGCCCCAGCCCGAGCGGATCCCGTCCGGTCACCACGCTCACTGGCGTAGCCGTACGCAGGCGGACCACGGAATCCATCGCAATCCCCCCGAAAACCGTCCGCGCCAGACGGTTCGATAAGCCACGCCCAATCTCGTAGCTCGCGGTTCCGGTAAAGGTGTGCCGGATATCGAACGACGAGGGACCACGGTCGTTGTCGATGCTCACCCGCGCCGCCGGCCCCTGCAGGTTCGTAATCGACTCATCGGACGCCGTGTCGAGTGACTTCGACCATGTGTAAGCGAGCAATGCCTGTAGCCCTCGTGAAAACCTCCGCTTGAATTGGGTCTGCAGCGAGTGGTAGTCCGAGTAGCCTTCGTTGTTGACGAAGTCGATTCGCGTAAAGGTGGGGTTCTGTAGGACCTGCGGACGAAGGCTCTCCACTCGCGCCAATCGCCGGGCTGCGGCGCCTACATACGATACTTCAATCGAGTTCGTGCCGCCCAGCGGCTGCTCCACCGCGAGACTGTACTGGAGCGTATAGGGCAGTTTGTAACCCTCCGCATAGGCGAACAGGCGCGGAAACGACGCCGGGTTCCGGTTTAGCGGTCCAGCTTCTCCGAAAAGCGCTTGATCGGTAATCGGAATGTTGGTGAATACGCGGCTCCGCGAATATGGAAAATTTCCCGGGGTAAGAGCCGTCCCGGCGAAGGCATAGCCGAGATCGTAGAAACTGCCGAACCCACCCCGCAGCACTGTTCCTCGCGACCGGAACGGCTGATAAGCGACACCCAGCCTCGGCGCGAAGTTCGCATATGTCGTGTCATATAGCTTGGTCCCCTCAGGCGCCACCACCGCCGTCCGCGGATTCGACAAGCCTCGCACGGTCACGGGTAGATTCCCGTTCGCTTCGGATGGCGAGGGATTCACTTCCCATCGCATTCCATAAGTAAGGGTCAGTCGCGCGTGCAGCCGCCATGCGTCCTGCGCGAAGGCCGAGAAGTTGTGATAGCGGGGCTCCAGAAACGTGTTCACTTGCCGGATTTCCGCCGTTGGCACGATCCCGGTGACTAACTGCGTGATTGTCGGCACGGTCAGCACCTTTGAGTAGAGCCGTCCTCCTACCGATGGCGCCATCCAGCGATAGTCCACTCCGAACTTGAGCGAATGCGCACCCAGGGTCCACGACGCCGTGTCCACGATGTTCACCTGACGTTGCGTATTGTCACTGAACACCCCAGGGCTGATCGTATTTTCATCGTTGCCGCCGATGGTGAGATAGTAGAGCGATGTCTCCGGACGCGCAAAAGCCGGGAAAAGCAGATCGCGCGGTAGGATCTTTGCGCCACCAAACGTATCTTGCACGTAGATTTGCGCCGCCCGCGACTTACTCCAATTCACTCGTATGTCGTTATTCAGCGCCGTGGATACGATCATCGTCGATCCCGCCGTCACCGTCTCCGCCCGCCCGGGCAGCGTCGCAATGAAACTCGGCGTCGCAAACCGTCCCCGTTCGCGGTTCTCCGATGGCGCGTGATTGTATCGCCCAAACAGGGTAATCCGCGAAGAAACGCTGTGGTCGATTCTCACGCTCGTGGCATCCAGCCGCGACGGATTCGAGAAACTCGTGATGTACGGCGTCTCGTTTGGCGCATCCTCAAGAGGCGCCGCCACCGGCAGCGGATACGCCTCCAGAAGCGCCTTCAGCGGCCCCGTCGCCCTCTCCCTCGCCGCCAGCGAAGGCGCTCGGGATGGCTGTGAAATCACCGGCTGGATCAGGCGCAGTCCCTCATAGGAAGCAAAGAAGAAGGTCCGGTTCCGTCCGTTGTAGAGCCGGGGCAGGAGCACCGGGCCTCCCATGGTAAACCCAAAGTCGTTCTGCCTGAGCGCCGGGCGCCGCAAACCGTTGAAGTTACCGAACCAACTGTTGGCGTCAAGCTTGTCGTTCCGCAGATAGTTAAACAGCGATCCGTGCACTGAGTTCGTGCCCGATCGCGTCACGATCGCCACCTGTGCGCCAGGCTGGCGGCCGTATTCGGGAGCATACGTCGACGTCTGGATCGTGAATTCCTGGACCGCGTCCACCGATGCAAGCGCGCCCGTGCCACCCTGCGCCGACAGCGCGGGAACCGCCCCACCCGCCTCGTAGGGCGTCGTCGCGAACGGAAGGCCGAAGTTCGCACTCACCCCGTCCACCGTGAAGTAGTTCGTGGCCGTGCGCTGTCCGTTCACTGAAAACTGCCCCTGGTCGACAATCGACGATGTCGTCAACTGCACTCCCGGCGACAGCGCGATCAGCGACTGAAAGGTTCGCCCGTTCAGCGGCTGGTTCTCAATGAACTTCTGATCAACCGCCGTTGCGACCGCCGGAGATTCCGAAACCAGCGGCAGTTCGCCGGTCACCACAACAGCCTCCTCCCGGCCCGCGACCTTCAATCGGATTCGCAGAGACAGTTGGTCATTCGCGTTGAGCACGATGCTCTCAAATCGAGCCTTCGCAAACCCCTCGTTTTCCACCGTGAGTTCGTAAGTGCTGGGCGGAAGTTGATGAAAGGTGAAGGCCCCATCCGGACCCGCCACCACTTCCCGCACCAGGCCCCTCGCCGGGTCACGAAGCGTCGCACGCGCGGAGCGTATCAGCGCGTCCTGCTCGTCCTGAACCTTCCCTGACAGGCTCGCCGTCGCGGATTGCCCATCGAGTCGAAGAGCCGGCCAAATGAGCAGCATCGCCAACATGCAATATCGAATCATCAATACTCCTCTTCCGTAGCACCTTTGTTTCATTCGTAATACGAAGCCCAGATAGGATATGGGATTAACCGATGTCCCCACTGCCTTCGCTGACACAGGCTTACCTCTGCGCTTTACTGCCTGGGCAAGGCGCGGGTCGAAATCCATGCCGCGCGGACCGATTCGTCTCTCCACACCACCAGAGTTCTGCCCTCAGCTACAGCTACCTTCGGAAGTCCTGTCGCGCGCGATGCGGCCACCTTCGCCACCACCGTTGACTTCGACATCCACCCGTCGGAGCGCACGGTGCGCAGCCGCACTTCAGCGCCTGAACCGGTCCGCTCCAGCCAGACCAGCACGAACTCCCTCTCATCGATCGCCGCAAGATTGGGACGCCCCAACGGGTTGCCGTCATGCGCCTGGACAGGCGCCCGGAAACTCTCACCGCCATCCCGCGACCAGGCCAACTGCAACCGGGGTGTGTCGTTGGCACGGGTCATCCACGCGATCGCGACCGAGCGTCCGTTGACGGCAATCGCCGGCCCTTCCGTGGGGCAGCCATTGATCTGCCAGCCATCGCGATGCAGCACCGCGGGCGGGGTAGCACGTCCCTCCCGTACCCGGATGATCGAGATGTCTCGAATCTCGCCGGGCAGATGGTCGCGGTAGGCAATCAGCAGACCTGACGGAGTGACGGCGCTGGCCGTCTGGCAGCACGAACACACGTCGCCATCAATCTCGAAATCCCTCTTGAGTTCGCCGCTGCTTGCAAACTCCGCCAGCCGCAACGTCTTCCGGTGCCCCTCGTGATCATGCCCTCCACCGGCAACGCGTTCGCTGGGTGGCGAAAGGTACGCGGCGGTTGTGCCGGCAAAGCTCAGGAATCCCGCATAGTCGTCGGGATCGCGCTCATTGAAGGCGGCCACCTGCCTCCAGGCGTCGCCGGGCGACGGCCCCTTGCGTGCCAGTCGAATCCCGTAGCCGTACTTCCCGCCGCTGTCCGCCCGTGCCAGCCAGTGCGCAAACATCGAGCCGTCTTTAGCAACAGCCAGCGCCGAAAAGTCGGCCCAGTTGACGAACCAGTTACGGCCGCTGCTGATCGTCTCGGCCCCGCTCCACGCGCCGGCTCTCCATCGCGAGTACTTCAGTGCGTGGCCCTGCTCATTGTCCGGCTCCAGCCACGAGAGTAAGATCGCCCCGTCGCCACCCATCGTCAGAAACGGCATGCCACTGCCGCCGCGAGCCGGTGGATCCACCCGCTCCCACTGTGCATGAAGAGTGGCGCCGAGAAATAAAGGCAGAAAAAGAAATCGAAACAAGGGATACTCCTCCCTTCCGGTATTCGGAATTGGGGTGTGTGCAATATGAGGCGTCAGAACTTCGGGCGCCTTTAGCCAGACACTGATGCGGGGATTTCTTGCGGGGGTGGTGGACGCTGGTGGAGTGCGAAGCGTGACTCGATCGCCCGGCGCATGTCCCGGCCGCCCCTCGGGCACGAAGCGGTGTAACTGGAAAGGCCGCCCTCCGCTTCACGCACGATCACAGCGTGCAATAAGATTGGGGATTCGGCCGCGGCTTCGCCGCATCCCTGCGTACAAGATCGCGAGTAGATATGGGTCAGGTCCGCTGGCGCCTTGCGGCAACAGGACTTCATCCCACGGCAGCATTTCCGGGGGCAACCCAGCGCCTCCCCGGACCACGACGCAACATCCGGCGCGAAAGCGCACAGTACCGCGGCCAGCATTAGGAGGCTGACGGCGCGTCGACTGTAAGTTCCGGCTACGCGTGGATTCATCTGGTGAACTTATCTAGTTACTATTTGCTTTGCCGAAAGGCGGGACCAGCCGTCTCCGCACGCTTCGGAAGTGGCAAAAGCAGGCTTCCCCTTGAGAGGGGATGCGGCAGGCGCCAGGGTGATTGCGCTTCGGCAGCAGCACGAGGACGTAATTGTGAAACGACGTACTTAGTTCATGCCGGTTGCGCCGTCTAACTGCTAACTGCACCCTGGCCGCGAGCTGTACACCTTCGGGCTCCGGCGTTTTGGCAACTTAGCTGGAAATGGAGGAATGGAACAGGGAGGGTGGGGGCCGTTGAACGGAAAGACGGTCAAAGCCGGGACTCCCGGAAGAGTGAACCGCCGGGGAAACGTCGCCCAAGCGGCGGGAAAGCTGAGGCATCCATGCGACGGCCGGCCGCTGGGCATCGTCACCAGCACGCGAGAGCGTCGCAGACTGCTGACGGCATCGTTCCGCGCATTCCGGAACCGCTTGAATCGCGAGCGGCCGCCGGTCGCCAGCCTTCAGCCGCTTGCAGCAGGCTGCCCCTTTCAGGCGGCAGCACTTCATCGCGCAAGTCCTGCTCAGTTGCTGCGCGTAAAGGCTGACTAACTGCGGGCACAGCAAACCTGCGATGAGCCCATAGGCCAGCACCGCACGGATTGCCGATTCCAGTTTGGGAGTCAATGCTTCGCGTTCCCCGTTTCCGCAGCTTACCACGGAACGCCCTTCGCACCGCCAGTGTGGACTGGCGAATCCGGTTGTCCACGCCGCGGACTACTCTCCGCTCGACACGCCCGCGAGTATCTCCCGCAGCGTCGCCTGGATATGCGTGCGCATCGCCCGCTCGGCGCCATCGGGATCGCGGTTCTCTAGCGCTGTCAGAACCTCGTTGTGCTCGTGATACGCTCGCCCCAGCCGGCCCGGCAGCGTGACCGCGATGCGCTGCATCCAAGTCACCTGGTTGCGAATGCTCAGCATCAGCCGCTTCAACCGGTCGTTGCCGCAGCTCTCGAAAATCTCGATGTGCAGCCCATCTCCCACGTCCCGAAAATCACCTGTCGCGATCTGCTGTCCGATCCTCTCGAACTCCGCGCGCAGAGCGGCGATCCGGCCGGCGGGCATTCGTGCCGCCGCATGCCTCGCCGCCATCCCCTCCAGCGCTTCCCGGACCTCAAACACCTCATGCACGCGTTCCGCGGTCAGTTTCATCAGCCGCGCGCCCCGGTGTGGAAAATACTCGACAAAGCCCTCATCGGACAGCCGCCGCAGCGCTTCCCGGACCGGCGTCCGGCTCACCCCCATCAGTTCGGCGATTTGCTCTTCGCGAAGACTCGATCCCGGCGAAATCCTCCCTTCGACGATATCGGCACTCAGCCGCTCATAGACTCCGGAAGGGAGCACCGCCTTGGCAGTAGTATTCATCTAAGGCACAATTATAGAACCCAGGAAGGGCCGAATTCATCGCCAGATCCGGCCGCTGCCACGCGGATCACGTCGCGGGGGTACCAGCCCCAAGAGCCCGTAAGGAGCCTCAATCATGAAACGTCGCCGATTCCTTGATGCCGGACTCGCATCCGCAATCTTCGCGGGACCCTCCGCCGCCGCGCCGCCAGCGATGGAGCCAATCGACTACGGACGCTCTTTCCTGCAAGGCAAGTGGGCCGAAAACCGGGTCCGGTTCTGGGTCGAGTCCCGCACGCGCATCCTCACTCCCGAAAGCACGGCTCCCATCGACTACTACCAGTGCGGCTCCTGCAAGAGCGAGAATACCTTCGCGCCCAAGGACCTGTTCCACCAGGACAACTACGATTTCCTGCCCATCTTCGGTCCCGTGGATGGCGTGATCTTCCGGCGTAAGGCCGGACTCAATTCGAACTACCGCCAGATCCGCAAGGCCGCCGAGATGTGGGAGGGCCAAGTGTACAAGCTTGTCCGCCCCCGATCCGTTCGTCTCCTTCGATCAAATCGCGAAGTCCGTGAGGCCACCGACTCCGGCGTCCCCATCGTCGCCCAAACAGAGATCTCCGACTCGCGCACACGGCTCCGCGCGATTCTCGAATTCCCGGTCAAGACGATGAACATCCACGACAAACGGGATCTGTACCAGGTGGACTCCGGCCCGGTCGCCTTTGCCGACCTCTCGCGGCGCTATGCCACCCCCGCGGAATCGCTCAGTCTTGCCTACGTCGCCTTCAACGCACCAGCAAGCGCGGATTTCGTTATCGAGGCCCCGACTCCGGTGACCGAGGGTGGCCGCGAACTGACCCGCGTCTTCCACTATTCGCGGCTTCAGAGTCTTCCTGCCGTCAACCGCCTCTTCGCCTGTGAGTAGCGTGGCGATCCGGCCCTCGGGAATGCGGCCGGCCGCAGGCTGCGGGGAGACTCCGCTGGCTCAACAGGAAGATAGGCCTCCGTGGCTGGTCACTCGCTCCGCCAAGTCCAACGGTAGCCGCGGGCCGGATCGCCAGCGCCGTCCCAGCCATCTGCATCGGTGAGTCCGCCTGGCAGCCAAGGTTCGGCCGCACAGCCACGCCCTCGCGACCGTCAACACATCCGTGAACCCTGAGAATCGGCGCGTTGGCAGGATCTTTCGCTTGGCGCGTCCGCAGCGGGTATCTCCGTCACTGCGCCTGCCGCGATCAACCGCCCACCTGCCCCCGGACGCTATGATGATTTTAGTGTTCATTCGCTTTTTTGCCTGTTTCTTAGGGGTGAGTGGTCTGGCGTGGGGGCAGGTTCCGGGACCAAGACGCGATTCCGTGGTCGTGACGGGAACCATGGAACCCGTTGAACTCCAGGAAATGGACCGCGCGGTACGGCAATTTCCCGTACGAGAGTGGAGCCTGATCGCCAACACCCCCATCGATTTCCTGAAACTCGACCCCTCGATTGACCTGCGCCAGCGGTCGCCGAACGGACTCCAAGCTGACGTGTCGATCCGCGGCGGCACCTTCGGCCAAACTCTTGTGCTCATTGACGGCCAGCGCGTCAACGACGCCCAGTCCGGGCATCATCACCTCAATGTGCCGCTGCCACTGGAATCGATCGAGCGGATCGAAGTGCTGAAGGGTTCCGGGTCGACGCTGTACGGCGCCGACGCGGTGGGGGGTGCGATCAACTTCATCACCCGGCGTAGCGAGCGGAGCGAGATAAGGTCCCGCGTGTCCGCCGGCAATTTCGGCGTCAACCAGCAGAGAGTGACGATGGACTACTTGCGGGGCAAGTTCTCGCAGAGCCTGACTGCGGACCGTGACTTCTCATCCGGCTTTCAGCAGAACCGGGACTACCGGAATCTCTCCCTGCTTTCGCGCACGAACCTCACCAGCGGCTGGGGACCCAGCGACATCACGCTGGCATACACAGACCGGCCGTTCGGCGCCGAACAGTTCTACGGCAACTTCAATTCCTGGGAGCGCACGCGAGCACAACTCATCTCCGCCCGGCAGGCGTTGGGAACCCGCACCCAGGCTGGATTCACATGGCGCCGCCACACGGATCTGTTTGTCCTTTACCGGGACCGTCCGCAGGTGTTCACCAACCGGCACGCCTCGGAGAGCTATGTGGCTTCGGTGCGGCGCACAGAAACCGTGGGCGTCAACGCAAAACTGTTCTACGGCGCCGAAGGGATCCACGAATCGATTGTCAGCAACAACCTGGGTGCGCACTCCAGGGCGCGCGGCGCTGTGTACGGCTCCTTCGACATACGCGCGCTCCGGCGCTTCTCCTTTTCGGTGGGTGCCCGGGAGGAGAGCTACGGGGCTGGAAAGCGCCAGTTCAACCCCTCGGCAAGCGCGGGAGCGTGGCTGAGCCCCAGCCTCAAGGTTCGCGGTGGCGTCAGCCGGGCTTTCCGGGTCCCCACTTACACCGACCTGTACTATCACGATCCGGCCAACCGGGGCACGCCCGGACTGCGTCCAGAAACGGCTTGGAGCTATGAGGGTGGCGCGGACTGGAATGCTGGCGGACGCTGGCGAGCGACTGCCACCGTCTTCCATCGCAGGGAACAGGATGGCATTGACTATGTCCGGGCTCACCCCGCGGACTTGTGGAGGGCAGCAAACATTCAGAGCCTGCGCTTTACGGGTCTGGAAACCGGCGTAACGGTGAGAACCCGCAGGACCCATCAGATTGACATTCACTATACCGCCTTGCGAGGGGCGCAAGCGGCCCTCGGCGGGCTGCAATCGAAGTACATCTTCAACTATCCCGTCCACACCGGAATCGCCTCGTGGACGGCGGCGCTGCCTGGGCAGTTCTCGTTCCGGACGCGCCTCGGCGCCATGGAGCGGCTGGCTCGCGCCCCTTACGCGGTGTGGGACGTGTACGCCGCACGCGGGGGCAAACGTCTGCGCCCCTTCCTTCAGTTCAGCAATCTCAATGATGCCCGCTACCAGGAGATCCCTGGTGTCGCCATGCCCGGCCGGTCCGTGGTTGGTGGTGTCGAATGGGTCCTGTTTTCGAACCAATAGACACACACGGCACTGGCGTGTTTAGCTCATTCCGAATCTAAGATTCCGCGGAAACCAGCTAGCCGACGCCCGCCGCTTCCTTCTCCTTCCGGAACGTCCAACTCGCATTCACGTAGTCGCGATTCATGCGGGCGATGAATTCGATGCGGATGCTCTTCGGGCAAACCGCTTCGCATTCGCCGATGTTGGTACAGGAACCGAACAATTCGTTGTTGGCCGCGGACACCATGTTCAAAACCCGCTCCTTGCGTTCAGGCTGACCCTGCGGCAGCAAGCCGAGATGGCTGATCTTCGCCGACATGAACAGGGAGGCCGATGCATTGGGACAAGCCGCGACACAAGCGCCGCATCCGATGCATTGCGCGGCGTCCATTGCCATATCGGCTTCCTGTTTGCGAATGGGGATCGCGTTGCCATCGGGAGCGGCGCCGGTCGGCACCGAAACGTAGCCACCTGCGGCGATGATACGATCGAATGCGCTGCGATCGACCACAAGATCCTTCACGACAGGAAACGCGGCTGCGCGCCACGGCTCCAGATACAACTCGTCGCCGGCCTTGAAGTGGCGCATGTGCAACTGGCAAACGGTAGTGCCCGGCATCGGGCCGTGAGCCACACCGTTGATCATGATGCCGCACGATCCGCAGATGCCTTCGCGGCAATCGTGATCGAAGGCTACGGGCTCCTCACCCTTGCCGATGAGATCCTCGTTGAGAACGTCGAGCATCTCCAGGAAGCTCATGTGCTCGTTCGCTTCCACTTCATAGCGGACCATTTTACCCGTGGAGGCATTGTTCTTCTGGCGCCAGATGTGAAGTGTGAGTTTCATTTACTTGTAGCTCCGCTGAGTAAGATGCACGTATTCGAAGCTGAGGGGCTCTTTGTGGAGGGCGTGCTTCTTCCCTTCCCCTTTGTGCTCCCATGCCGCGGCGTAACAGAAATGATCGTCGTCGCGCAACGCTTCGCCCTCGGGAGACTGGAACTCTTCGCGGAAGTGGCCACCGCAGGATTCGTTCCGCTCCAGGGCATCACGGCACATCAGCGCGCCCAGTTCAAGGAAGTCCGCCACGCGGCCTGCCTTCTCGAGCGACTGGTTCAACTCACCGCCTTCGCCGAGTACATTGACGTTCTTGTGGAACTCTTCCGTCAATTCCTCGATCTTGCCATAAGCGAATTCGAGGCCCTTAGCGTTGCGCGCCATACCACAGTAGTCCCACATTAGCTTGCCAAGCTCGCGATGGAAAGAATCGACGGTGCGCTTGCCCTTGGTAGAGAGCAGTTTCTGAATGCGGCCCGACACTTCCTGCTCGACGGCTTTCACCGCGTTGTGAGAAGCCTCCACCTTATCGAGTTTCGTATTGGCGATGTAGTTGCCGAGGGTGTAGGGGATCACGAAGTAGCCATCGGCCAAGCCCTGCATCAAAGCGGAAGCCCCGAGACGATTTGCGCCGTGGTCAGAGAAGTTCGCTTCACCGAGGACGAAGAGGCCGGGGATGGTGCTCATCAGGTGATAATCGACCCAGAGGCCGCCCATCGTGTAGTGGATGGCGGGGAAGATGCGCATTGGCACGCTGTAGGGGTCTTCACCAGTGATGCGGTCGTACATCTCGAAGAGATTGCCGTAGCGCTCTTCGATGGTTTTGCGTCCGAGGCGGCGGATGGAATCACTGAAGTCGAGGTAGACGCCGAGGCCGGTCTCGCCGACGCCACGGCCTTCATCACAGACACCTTTTGCCGCGCGAGAGGCGACGTCACGCGGCACGAGATTGCCGAAGCTCGGGTACCGGCGCTCGAGATAGTAATCGCGCTCGTTTTCGGGGATTTGGGAAGCGGGACGCTTGTCGCCCTTCTTCAGCGGGACCCAGATACGGCCGTCGTTGCGCAGCGACTCGCTCATCAGTGTGAGCTTCGACTGGTAGTCGCCGGAGACCGGAATACAGGTCGGGTGGATCTGCGTGAAGCAGGGATTCGCCATCAATGCGCCCTTCTTGTGAGCGCGCCAGATGGCGGTGGTGTTCGAGCCCTTGGCGTTCGTGGAGAGGTAATAGACGTTGCCGTAGCCGCCGGTCGCGAGAATGACCGCATCGGCGAGGTGGCTCTCGATCTTGCCGGTGATCAGATCGCGAACGACGATGCCCCGAGCCTTGCCGTCAATGACGATGAGGTCGAGCATCTCGGCGCGCGGATACATGGTGACGCGACCCGCGTTGACCTGGCGCTCGAGGGCCTGATAGCAACCGAGCAGCAACTGCTGGCCCGTCTGTCCACGTGCGTAAAAGGTGCGCGAGACCTGCGCGCCCCCGAACGAGCGGTTGGCGAGCAATCCGCCGTATTCACGCGCGAAGGGAACACCTTGCGCGACACATTGGTCAATGATGTTGACGCTGATCTGCGCCAGACGGTAGACGTTGGCTTCGCGGGCACGGAAGTCGCCGCCCTTGACGGTGTCATAGAAGAGGCGATAGATGCTGTCGCCGTCATTCTGATAGTTCTTGGCGGCGTTGATACCGCCTTGCGCGGCGATGGAGTGGGCGCGCCGCGGAGAGTCCTGAAAGCAGAACGCTTTCACGTTGTAGCCAAGTTCGCCAAGCGAAGCCGCGGCCGATCCACCAGCGAGTCCGGTGCCAACGACAATCACGTTGTACTTGCGCTTGTTGGCGGGATTGACCAGCTTCATGTCGAACTTGCACTGGTCCCATTTCTTCTCGATGGGGCCAGACGGAATGCGGGAATCCAGTGTCATGTCGGTTTACTTGATCAGGCCGGTCATTACCGAGACCGGAATCGAAATGTTGCCAATTGCGATGAGGATGGCGGCGATGGCGGCGAATTGCCGGAGCATCGGCGTGTACTTGGGATGGCTCACGCCGAGGCTTTGAAACATACTCCACACGCCGTGATAGAGGTGATTCGCCAGCATGATCATGGCGATGATGTAGGCGATGGCGGCGGCGGGTTGTTGAAAGCCCGCCACGAGATTGTGATAGACGTCGCCCTCGCGGAATTGGGGATGCGCCTGTCCGGTGGTGAAGTGGAGCAGGTGATAAACGATGAAGAAGAACAGGATCGGGCCGCTGACCAGCATGGTGCGGCTGGCGTAGTTCGACGTCACGTTCTTCTTGCGGACGTAGGCGACCGGACGCGCTTTCCTGTTGAGCGCGGCGAGTTGCACGGCGGAGATGATGTGCAGTCCGACCGCCAGAAGCAGCCCAATGCGGGCCGCCCAGAGCAGGCCGGGAGCGCTGTGAAGAAGCGCGCCGTACGCATTGATCTTTTCAGGGCCGAGATACACCTGCAGGTTGCCCAGCATATGACCGATGACGAAGACGAAGAGCATGGCGCCTGTGATCGCCATGACGGCCTTCTTGCCTACGGTCGAATCGAGGAAGCGGGCCTGTTCTGCCTTGCCCGGGATGGCACTTGCTGCTGCTGCGCTCATAGCTTGATGTTCAGAGATCCTTAAACGTGTTTCGAAAGGCGTTTCGCAAACACTATCGTTTCTTTGGATGAAGGCTCAAATGCTATTGTATGGGAATTTTTGAGTTGAGCGGAAGATGGCGGCGTCCGGCCTGGAGGCTTCCAGGTGAAGCGGCTAGCGGTTCTGCGGGATAGTAGGTAGTCATGAGGTTCCTACTGACGTTGATGCTGATGGCGCACGGGCAGGTGGTGCGCGCCGCGGATGTGTTCTATATGCTGTGGTTCGACACGGAGGATTACGTGGAGCCCGCCTCCGATGATGCGGCGATGCGGCTCGCCTTGGAACTCGAAAAGATGGGCGTGCGGGCCACCTTCAAGATCGTGGGCGAGAAAGCGCGCGTGCTCGATCAGCGCGGGCGAACGGATGTGATTCGCGCACTCGCACGGCACGACATCGGCTATCACGCCGAGAACCACAGCATTCCACCCACCCCCGCGGTGTATTTGAAGCCGCTCGGACTGTTGGAAGGCGCCGAAGAATTCGAGCGCCGCGAAGGGCAGGGTGTCGCGGACATCCGGAAGATCTTTGGTGTGACGCCGAGTTGCTACGGTCAGCCTGGCTCGTCGTGGGGGCCGCAATCGAATATCGCACTGCGCCGGATGGGGATTCCCGTGTACATGGACGAAGGGTCGCAGGTGGGTCTGAACGATCAGCCGTTCTGGTATGGCGGCATTCTCTATTGCTTTCGATTGAACCGGAATGTGGTGCGTGTGGACATCAACGATGAGACGAAGGCGAGTGAAGCGCGCGCCAAATTCGACGAAGCGCATGCGCGGCTCAAGCAGGCCGGGGGCGGGGTGATCCAGACCTACTATCATCCGACGGAGTTTGTGGCCACGGAGTTCTGGGATGCCGTGAATTTCGCGAAAGGGCGATACACGGCACCGTCGGACTACCGTCGGCCGCAGGCGCGGAGCAAGGAGTCGAGCGAGCGGGCCTACCGGCTGTTCTTTGATTTCGTGCGGCACGCGAAGGCGAGCGGTGTTCGTTTTGCCACGGGCCGTGATCTGCCGCAATTGATGGAGAATCCGAATCCGCCGGTGGACGTAACGGCCGTACGGAAGCGGTTTGCCGCGGCGATTGACATCCAGGGGCAGAGTTCCGCCGCGGACGTGCTGCTGGCACTGCTGGGCTTTCAGCCGACGCATGTCGATGGTCCCGCGGGCCGCGTGGAGTCGACCGTGCGGGCGACATCGCTGCCTCGTGACTTGTTCAATCGTGGCAAGGAAGACGCAGTGTCGTACATTGAGCGGCATCAGCGTCTGCCCTCGCACGTGTGGTTTGGCAGCGAGCGGCTGTCGCTCGGCGACTTCGCGGCGACACTCGCCAGTGACGAAGGCGGGGCCACTGTCGCGGTGCATAAGGGGGTTCTTGCGTTCGAGCGGCACATCGCATCGGACGCCGAGAGTGCTTTCCGATGGCCGATTCACCCGGAAGGCTTCGCGGCACCGGAGTTGTTGGAACTCGGCCGCCTGCAAGCATGGACGCTCAAGCCGGCCAAGTTGAAGTGAGATCCTATCCGATCTCGTGGTGCACGGTCCAGTCCATCGTGCTCAGAATCGACGGGACCGCCACCAGGGTGGCCACGGGCAGATTGCTGAACTGCTCCATGAGGACGAACAGGATCAGGCTCGAGAGGGAGACAATGGCCGCCGGGAGTTCCCACTTCCAGGCGAAGACCGGGGCGAAGCAGGCAATCGCGAGGAGAGCGAGGCTGACCCATTCGAGCCCTTGCGGAGGATGGGAACGGTTCCGGAACTCGCCAAAAGCAAAGAAAAGGAAAAGACCGGCCAGCGCTAGAGCTGAGAATCGCGCAAGCCATTTCAAGCCGACTGAGAGAAAAGCCGACATGGATGCACCTTCCTGTTGAGTGGTACGCACAGAACCGGGATTCGGTTGCAGAAATCGTTAACGTTCACAAAGGACTGGACTTAATCGATTAGCGGCAAACGCCAGACGCCAACTGAACACTGTTAACCCGATCGAGGTGTATCCTTTTCCCGGTCCGCTAGTACTCCGGGAAGCTCA
>JAEUQE010001179.1 GCA_016789785.1 Bryobacterales bacterium | reverse complement strand
AGGGCGCGCTTTTGCTCGAGGAAGGCGTCGCGCTGCGGGCGGGCGACATCGACGTCGTTTACGCCTCGGGTTACGGCTTCCCGCGCTACCGCGGCGGCCCGATGTTCTACGCCGATACGATCGGCCTGAAAGTCATCCACGACCGCCTTCTCGAGTTCAAGCGCACGCTCGATCCGCAATATTGGACGCCCGCGCCGCTGCTCGCGAAGCTCGCTGCGGACGGCTCTACCTTTGCGCAGTGGGATGCCGGGCGGCAGTAACAGGGGGCGAGACGATGACTGGAGCCTTTATTCCGTACGGCGTTTACTGGTCGACCCCGTTCGCCAAGTGGCAGGGCGCGCTCGCCAATCTGCACAGCCTCAAGCTCGTGGCGCGCACCGGCAAGAGCGTGCTCGACGCGAAGAAATTCCCGCAGGAGGCGATCGACCTCGCCATCCTCGGCGTCACCACTCCGCAGAAGAGCAGCTTCTATGGATTGCCGTGGGTCACCGGCATGATGGGGCTGGAAAACGTGACCGGCCCG
>JAEUQE010001178.1 GCA_016789785.1 Bryobacterales bacterium | reverse complement strand
AACGGCGCGCTTCCGCTACCAGGTGAGAGGCGCCCCGGGGGAACCAGTGGAAACCTCCTCCCAGGAGGCCGTGTTCGACAACCTGAAGCCCGGCACCTATGAGTTCCGGCTGCAGGCACAGGTGGCCGACCAGCAGTGGCGCGGTCCGGTTTCGGTGCTTCCCTTCACGATTAAGCCGCTGTGGTACCAGAATGCCTGGCTGCCTCCGGCCGCGCTGGCGGCGGTGCTGGCGGCGATGGCCGGACTGTGGCGCTGGCGCAACCGTGCCTACCGCCTGCGCACCGAGGAACTCGAGCGGCGTGTGCGGGAGCGCACCCGCGAACTAGACATCGCCCGGCAGGAGGCCGAAGCGGCGTCGCGGGCCAAATCCGAGTTCCTGGCCAGCATGAGCCATGAGATCCGCACGCCCATGAACGGCATGCTCGGGGCAGTCACGCTGATTGAGGACTACCTGCGCGATCCCGAACAGCAGCGCCTGCTCGAAATTCTGCGCAGTTGCGGCGACACGCTGCTGCATGTGGTG
>JAEUQE010001177.1 GCA_016789785.1 Bryobacterales bacterium | reverse complement strand
CGGCTGGTCGCTCGGCGGTATCACCACTCTTGCATCTGGCCAGCCACAAGGTCTCACCGTCCGTGGCGATCAAGCCAATACCGGCGATCCCAATCGCCCCAACGTCACCGGCGACTGGCGCATTGGCCGTGGCGAGCGCACCCTCGCTCGCTTTTTCAACACCGCCGCTTTCGTGCCCAATGCGCAGTTCACCTACGGCAACGCCGCGCGCAATCTACTGCAACAACCCGGCCTGGTCAATTTCGACTTCGCCTCATTCAAGCGCTTTCGTCTCACGGAGCGTTTCCATCTCCAGTTCCGCTTCGAGGCATTCAACCTGTTCAACACGCCGGCCTTCGGCGCTCCCTCCTCCGAAGTGGGCAACGTCAACTTCGGCCGCATCACTTCCGCCGGGCGCTCGCGCAACCTCCAATTCGGCCTGAAACTCCTGTTTTAAGTAGCGCGGGCCTCCGGCCTGCCGCGCCGGCAATCGTGCCGGCGTGCTTGGCTAACCAGGCAGCGGAACTGCTCCCGCCGCGATAGT
>JAEUQE010001176.1 GCA_016789785.1 Bryobacterales bacterium | reverse complement strand
ATCGGACGCTTCCTGCGTCACGTGCTGCCGGCCGGCTTCAAGCGCCTGCGCCACTACGGGCTGCTCGCCTGCGGCCACAAGCGTGCCCGGCTCGCCGCCGCGCGTACGGCGCTCCAGACGCCGGCACCGCAACCGGTCGCGATCGAAGCGGCAGAAGACTTCCTCACCCGCGTGACCGGGCAGGACCCGCGATGCTGCCCGCACTGCGGGGTCGGGCGTTGGCACACGATCGAGATCGTCATGGCTCGCCGGTACGATCCGCCTGCGCCGGCGCCGCGCTGTCGGGATGGGCCGCCATGAACGTGCATTTGATCCGGGCTCGATCCTTGCCGATGCAGCGTCCGCACCGGCACGCGGTCGTACGCCTCCCGCGTGGTCAACGTCACCGATGCCGCAGTCCAGACGTTCGATCAGAGCTCGGTCGTGGTCGATTACGACGATGGCAGCGATCAACTGGCGAGCACCGAGCACCTGTGAATGGTCGGGCCAGGCGGCCCGCTATCCAATGTGGATGACCCGCGCG
>JAEUQE010001175.1 GCA_016789785.1 Bryobacterales bacterium | reverse complement strand
TGTTGGAGTCTTCCCGCATCGCAACACCCTGAGGCAACGCCATAGCGATACGATTCCTGGCAATTTGGGTAAAGCTGGTCTTCTCTAGAGTTAAAAGGCACAGAGCGAGTGAACGCTCTGTGCCTTTTATTTGATTACATGCCGAACCTCTGTGCTTAAATCGTCTTCCTGGGATCGGCGTGCTCCCATTATTGGAGTGGAGCCCGGGTAGAGCCCCAACCTCGCAGTTTCCCACAGCTACAAAATCGTCTACACCCAACAAAAAAGCGAGACCCGAAAGGCCCGCATCTCTAAGATTCCATCGGTCGGGGCGGCGTGATTCGAACACGCGACCCCCTGCGCCCAAGGCGGTGCCACGAATTGAGGCTAAGTGGGCTGACATCAAGTGCTTACATTCCAACAAGATATTGGGAACTCCGCAGATAACTATTGATTCTTGGAGCCCATTTGTGCTTTCGGCAGCCACAATATTGACTACAGTTCTTCCCTGCGCGGTTTCTGACGCCGTTAGGTTTTCGCGGCG
>JAEUQE010001174.1 GCA_016789785.1 Bryobacterales bacterium | reverse complement strand
AATGCCTGACAGTGACGCCGTGCACCGTGACCGCGCCGCCGTACGCATGAATCGCGCGAACAACCTGCGAGACCTCGGCGCCCACCGTGAGGCCGAAGCGCTCTACGCCACCGCGCAGGATCTGTTCGACGCGCTGCCCGACAGCGAGGCGGTGCGCAGCAACTACGCACTCCTGTACATGAACCGCGCGAACAACCTGAACAATCTCGGTGCCCACCTTGAGGCTGAAGTGCATTACGCCGCCGCGCAGGATCTGTTCGACGCGCTGCCCGACAGCGAGGCCGTGCGCAGCGACCGCGCACTCGTGCGCATGAACCGTGCGCACAACCTGCGAAGCCTTGGCGCCCACAGTGAGGCCGAAGTGCACCACGCTGCCGCGCAGGATCTGTTCGACGCGCTGCCCGACAGCGAGGCCGTGCGCACGAACCGCGCCCGCGTGCGCATGTACCGCGCGAGCAACCTGCAGGGCCTCGGCGCCCACAGTGAGGCCGAAGTGCACCACGCCGCCGCGCAGGACCTGTTC
>JAEUQE010001173.1 GCA_016789785.1 Bryobacterales bacterium | reverse complement strand
GGCGCCGATCAGGTGGCCGACCACGATCTCCACCGACAACCCGATGGCCAGGCCGCACAGCAGCACCAGATGCACCAGCTGCTGCACGTAGGTGTGCGTGGCCAGCGCCTGCGTGCCCAGGCTGGCTGCCACCGCCACGCTGACCATGTAGGCCAGCCGCCAGGCCATGTTCTCGGCGGCGCCCGGCAGTCCGATGTGCAGCATCGCCGCCACCTCGGCGCGCGGCAGTCGCCAGCTGTCGGCCAGCCGCGGCGCGATGGCGAGCCGTTGCCGCCACAGGTGCAGGTTCAAGGCCAGGCCGAGCAGCCGGCTGGCGATCAAGGCCAGCGCGTAGCCGGCCAGGCCGAGCGCCGGCGCGGCATCGACGGCGTGGCCAGCCCCTTCACCGGCCGCGCGGCCGAACTGGCGCGGCTGCTCGCCGCCTGGGCCACCGCCGCGGCGTCGCCGCAGCCCCAGGCGCTGCTGGTGCTGGCCGACGCAGGCCTGGGCAAGAGCCGCCTGGCCGCCGAGTTCCTGCAGCATG
>JAEUQE010001172.1 GCA_016789785.1 Bryobacterales bacterium | reverse complement strand
GGGCAAGTCCACCATGCTCCAGGCGGTCGGCCTGCTGGAGGGCGGCTTCGGTGGCGAGATCACCCTGGCGGGCACCCGCGCCGACCAGTCCGACAGCCACGCCCGCACAATCCTGCGCCGCGATCACCTCGGCTTCGTCTATCAGTTCCACCATCTCCTGCCCGATTTCGACGCGCGCGAGAACGTGATCCTGCCGCAGCTCGTGGCCGGCAAGAGCCGCGCGGACGCCACGGCCCGGGCCGAGGAACTGCTCGCCGCGCTCGGGCTGGCGGCGCGGATGGATCACCGGCCCAGCCAGCTTTCCGGTGGCGAGCAGCAGCGCGTGGCGGTTGCCCGCGCGCTCGCCAACCGGCCACGGCTGGTTCTGGCGGACGAGCCGACCGGCAATCTGGATGAGCAAACCGCCGATCGCGTGCTGGAGCAATTCCTCCAGCTCGTGCGCGGGCAGGGCAGCGCGGCGCTCATCGCGACCCACAACGAACGGATGGCCGCGCGCATGGACCGCGTGGTACGGCTGCATGAC
>JAEUQE010001171.1 GCA_016789785.1 Bryobacterales bacterium | reverse complement strand
TCAATGCCGACGACCTCGGGATGTGGGTAGTCGGCTTTGTCTCCGCCTTCGCCTCCGCCTTTCTGTGCGTTCGCTGGCTGCTGCGCTACATCAGTTCGCACGACTTCACGCTATTCGCCTGGTATCGGATCGCATTCGGCATCGTCGTGCTTTGGACGGCATGGACCGGCGTCGTGAACTGGACCGCCGACTGACCTGCGTCAGAACGCCGCAACGCAGCCGTTGGATCGCGGATCGGCGCCGCCCTCGAAGGTGCCGTTTGCATGCCGCACGACCATGCCCGCATGACCCATCGATTCATCATAGTCGCCGAGGACTTCGATTTCGTGACCTAGGCCGCGCAAGCTGTCAAGCGTCGCGGCGGGAAAGCGTCCTTCGAGTTTCAGGGTGTCGGAATCCTGCCCCCATGCGCGCCCCAGGCGCCAACGCGGCGCGGCGATCGCCGCCTGCGCATCGAGGCCGAAATTCACGTAGCGCGAGAAGATTGCCGCCTGGGTCTGCGGCTGGCCGTCGCCGCCCATGG
>JAEUQE010001170.1 GCA_016789785.1 Bryobacterales bacterium | reverse complement strand
TACGTCATCCGTCGCGTCGCTGGCGGGCTTTGCCGCGGCACGTCTGGCCATGTTCCACTCTCACCCGCCCTCGCGGGATATCGATTCACTGGCCGGAGATGCTACCAGCAAGCCCCCCGAATGGCTGCGTACGGCTCGCCTGCAGACGCCGGGACAGCGTGGGCAACTGGGGGCGCGCCGGGAAGCGAGCCCCGCAACCGCTTGGCCGTGCTTGAAATGAAGGGAAAGCATCTGGCCGGAAACGACGATACCGAATACAAGAAAGCGGTATTGAAACTGATGAGCGATGCGTATGCCATCGAGCCCGCGGCCCACGTCGGCGAACTGGAACTGGTCGCCGAGGACGGAACCCGCGTCGAATGCGAACTGGTCTTGATGCCCGATTGGAAAACGCGGCTGCCACAGTTTTTCGGGTAAGCGGAGAGCGTGCTCCGTCCCACCAGCGCCGACTCTCTGCCCGTTGCCCCTCAACCCCGGACAATTTTGGACGTTAATGGATCAACCCGGAACTTACCACCGTGGTA
>JAEUQE010000116.1 GCA_016789785.1 Bryobacterales bacterium | reverse complement strand
ACCGCCGACGTCATCCTCGACAAGATCCGCCGTTGCCGGGAAGCTATTGTAAAGCGTTAGACCGGACAGGAGACTAGGAGGGTCTCGGTCACGGCGTCGGCGAGCCATTCACGTTGGTCGGGGGTGATCTCTGGCCAGTGTTCTTTGGGCAGGCGTTCGCACGCGCCGGTGATCGCGTTGATATCTCGTCCCGCGCGGATTAAGTCTTGGTGTCGTACGCGCGTTGTGACGATCTGGTGCTCTCGCTGTTGTTCGTACTCGATTAGTTGAGCCAATGCCTCCTGGTGTGCTTGGACTTCTCCTGTGGTTCGTTGGTCGAGCAGGTCGCGGGCTGGCCCAGGAGCAAGGCGGGGGAAGAGTTCCCCGGCGTACTGCGGGGTGTGTTCTTTAATCCAATTCGCTGCTTTGGGGGTAATAAGGGGGGCGATGAGGTCGGCGGTATGGCGGAGGCACGTGCCGTCGGCGGCGAGGGATGTCACCATCGTTTGTACGGCGATCGCCTCGTGATCCCGCGCGCCGACGTGGTTGATGATCTTCTGGGCCAGCTTTCCGCGGAGCGTAAAGAGGCGTGCGCGTTCTACCGCGGCGAGAAGCATGCCGACACTGATGCCGGTCCCTCGATCCCAGTGAGTGGGGATGAGGTCGATGAGAGGTTCGAGGTACGAGTCGAGGTCGTATCCGGTGAGTGTTGCGGGGCTCTGGGTCAGGTAGTCAATCGATGCATTGAGTGCTTCCTTCGTGGTGAGCTCACGGAAATGATAGTAGGCCGATGACAAGCCCGCGCGTGTGTGTTCGAGGAGTGGGAGAACTCTTGGGAAGTCGGCTGGTGTGCACAGGCTCCCGATCGCATCGATGATGTGGATGTAGTAGGTGTCGTCGCGTTGGGCGAACCCGATGAGGTCGTCAATGACTGAGTTGTCGTTAGTGTGGATGAGCGCCACGATTGCGGCGTAGCGGAGGGAACTCCAGTTGCGGTGTTCCAGAACAAGTCGGAGGGCTTGGGGCGCGATGTCGGCTTGCTGGAGAATCCCGAGGAGGATGAGCGCGTTTGCTACCTCATGGGGCTGGGTGCCCGTGAGTTGTGCGCGCAAGTCGGTGATGACTGGCGGGGTGAGTAATCGGGACAAGCGCCGCGGCGGGATCGTCTCTTGGTTGACCAAGTAGGTTTGTGATTGGTTGATGTCGCGGAGGAGTAGGCGCGCGAGGGTCGTCCGTTCGTCTTCAGTGAACGCCGCCGGTGATACGTTGACGAGCCACTCAGGATGGCGTTGGACGAAGTACTGTCGGACCTTGTCGTTTATCTCTGCAAGGTAGGTGACAGTGTTGAGCCAAGTGTCAATTGGCGTGTCGCCGAGGAAAGCGAGTTCCTTGAGTCGGTCGACTGGCTTGTCGTGTAGTTCGTCGGCCGCGAGGTACTCGCCGTATGACCGCATTTGGAAGCTGATGCCTCTTGGGGTTCGTATGAGGATGGATCTTGACAGTTCGTCGAGGAGTTGTCGCGCAGCTTCTCGTGGGAAGTCGATGGCTTCCAGAAGCACCCGGAGTGCTTCTTCTTCGGTGAGTTCGTTCCGTGCTGTTGTTTCGCACGTGATGGCGAGCATTCTGAGTGCTCGTTTTTGCCGTGTGGTGTTGAAAAGAGGGCGGCTTTGGATGAGTCGGTCGACGACGTACCCGACATTGTCGGATCGGAGCTTGCTGAGTTTGCCGTGGTCTCGGTATCGTTCCAGCATCGCGTTGAGGACGAAGGGGTTGCGGATTTCTTCTTCGCAGTCGACGTCGCGTACGGCGGTCAGGAATTCGTCCGGGGTGATCCCTCGGTGTGTTGCACAGGCGCCGATGTCTTGGTCATCGAAGTCGAGGAGGTGGAATGTGGTTATGCCCGGCGGGAATGCCTCGGGGTGTTGTGCAGCAAACGCCTGCCGGGATGTGAGTATGATTCTGGCGTTCCCGTCGTTCGTGAGGAGTCTGTTGATGTCGGGTGGTATCGCCGTGCGGTAGTTGGTTGGGACCTCGTCGATGCCGTCGAGAATGTAGATGCGTGTGAGTTTGGGATTGTCGAGTACTGCGATGGGAGCGGTCGTGGTGATCAGTTCCCGTAGGTTCCCGCTGTAGCTCTTCAGTGATACTGGGATGGGGATTTCGTTTGGGTGTCCTCGATCGACGACATGTTGGACGATTGCCCTAGTCGTTAGTGTCTTGCCTGCTCCGGCTTCACCGAGGATCAAGATGCGCGGGTGGGTCAAGATCGCTTCGAGGTCCGGTTCGAGTTCGCGGAACAAGCCGAGGTACCGCGAACCATCCTCGGTCGTTTCTTTGGTCCAACTCTCTGGGCAGACGAAACGGCGCGGCAGGAGGAAAATCGGCGTGTTAGCCGTCAATGTCCCCCGATACTCTCGGATGGGCTCGTCAGCAGGCACGGCAAGAGCGTCATGTCCAGCCATTCAAACCCTAACGATACCATTCGCGAATGAAGAGCGTGAGGCTACAATTCCTGATTCTACGCTGAATCAACTGGTCCCTCGCGGTGAACAGGTGAACCAAGCTTCAGTTCGGGTGTTCTGTTTTCCCAATCTCGGATTCAACCTCCGCGCTATGCGCCCAGTCTCCCACACGTGCCAGACCCAACTCGATCACACTTCTTGGGTCAGTTGGCCCGCCGCTGCACGGGTTGACGGGCGCCGATGGCGTTGTTTCGCCGCTCGTCCGTGGTTCCCTGAGACTGACTCTCCTGCGCTTACCCCGGGAGAATCTTCGTGATGTCGTTGTAGAGCACGAACACCACCATCATCATCAGGAACACGAATCCGAGCTTGAACACTGTCTCCTTCACCGAGAGGCTCAGGTCACGCCGCATCAGCATCTCGATCAGAAGCATGAGAATCACGCCGCCATCGAGAATCGGAATCGGCAACAGGTTGAAGATCGCGAGATTGAGGCTCACCATCGACATGAGTTCGATGAACCTCGTCGGCCCCTCGCGCGCCGCTTCGGTGGAGATCTGCGCGATGCGGATCGGCCCTTCCAGTTGTTTCGGCGACAGACGGCGCTCGACGATGCCGTGCAGGAAGTCGACGATGAGCCCGGCGCTGCGCACGTTGTGGTGCAATGACTCGCGGACGGCCTCCGGGAACGACAGCGCCACGTACGTCACAGGCGACTCCAATTGCACGCCAATCATCCACAGCTTCTGTCCCTGTTGTTCCGTCAGTGCCGGCTTCACTTCCACCGTATGGTCCTTGCCGTCGCGGGTGTAAGTGAGCATGGCAGGGGCGCCATTGGTGGAACGAAACGTATCCTGCAGCTTGAGTGTCGACCGGATCACCGCGCCGTTGATTGCCTTCAGCAGGTCGCCGGTCTTCACGCCCGCGCGTTCGGCATCCATTCCCGGCATCACCTTGGCGACCTTCACGGGAAACTGCTGAGCCCAGCCCGCGATACCCGCTCCCGATTTGTCCAGCGTAGGGGTCAACCGCACCAGATCCTGGCGCTTGTCTTCGCGCTCGACGAGAACCGTGATCTCTTTGTTCGCGCTTGCGATCTCCTTCAGCGCGATATCTTCCCAGGTCGGGTTATTCACATTCTCAATGCGAAGGATCCGATCGCCTTCCTTGATCCCTGCCTTGCTCGCGGCGCCATCCTGCGTCACAATACCGATCACCGGAGAGTTGACCATAGGCATCTTTGGAAAACGCACCATGAACAGGCCTGTCACCAACACGACGGCTAGCACGATATTCATGAACGGGCCGGCCGCGGCAATGATCAACCTTTGCCAGCGCGGCTTGGAGAGGAACGATCGGGGATCGGCGGAACTCTCATCACCTGCCTGCTCCCCGGCCATCTTGACATAGCCGCCAAAGAGAATCAGGGAGAAACGGAAATCCGTCTCACCGCGCCGGAAGCCGAACAGTCTGGGGCCGAAGCCGAAACTGAATGCTTCCACCTTGACGTCAAAGAAACGCGCGGCCCAGAAGTGTCCGAGTTCGTGAATCAGGATCATCACCCCGATCAGAACCAACAGCCACCAGACGTTTTCGAGAAGATTCATAAAGAACTCACTCACCTACTGAGTTGATACGGACGCGGCCGTCGCCGGGATGGCTCTCAACGGCGCACCGCCGGCTCGCTTCCGGCATGCCTGCCGCGCCGCGTCGCGGGATTCCAGATCGGCATCCAGAACCTCTTCAATCGAAGCCGGCTTGCGCACAGGCACACGCTGTAACGTTTCCTCCACCACTTCCGCGATCGCCGGAAACGAGATTCGGCCTTCCAGGAAAGCCTCTACTGCAATCTCATCGGCAGCGTTCAACGTAGCGGTTGCCGTGCCTCCGATCTCCATCGCCTGGAAGGAGAGGCGGAGAAGCGGGAACTTGCCGTAATCGGGAGCTTCGAAGTCCCAGCGCGCAGTCTCGCGCCAGTCGAGGCGCGGCACCGGCGCTTCCCAACGGTCGGGATACGTCAGTGCATATTGGATTGGCATGCGCATGTCGGTCGCACAGACCTGCGCGATCACGCTCCCGTCATTGTATTCGACCATCGCATGCACCTTCGATTGCGGATGTACCACCACTTCCACTTCCGAAGGCCGGAATCCGAACAGCCAGCAGGCCTCGATCACCTCAAAGCCCTTGTTCATCAGAGTCGCGGAATCGATAGTGATGCGTTGGCCCATCTTCCATGTTGGATGCTGCAAGGCCTGTTCCGGGGTCACGGAGTGCAGATCGCGAGCCGGAGTTTTGCGGAATGGCCCACCCGATGCCGTGAGAATCAGCTTGCGCACGTCCTGCCGCCGTCCCGCGCGGAGACACTGGTGCGCGCCGTTGTGCTCGCTGTCCACCGGCAGTATCTCCGTGCCCGAAATCCGTGCGGCTTCAATCACAAGCGCTCCCGCGGCCACCAGGGCTTCCTTATTCGCCAGACCCAGCGTCTTGCCCTTCCGTACTGCTTCGTAGGTGGCCTTCAGCCCCGCAACTCCGACAATCGACGACATCACCACATCGACTTCGGGCGCCACGGATGTACGTACCATCGCGTCCGTACCCCAACCGAGGTCTGGCCATTCCGATTTTGGAATTCCCGCCGCCGACAGGCCCTCTACTAGACGTGCAAGCGTCTGTTCGGTTGCGACGACTGCCGCTTTGGGCCTGAATTCGCGGATCTGTGCGACCAGCGCATCGGCATTGTTCCCTGCAACCAGCGCGTGGACGCCGAAGCTGCCGCTGTTGCGCCGGATCACATCGAGCGTGCTGGTGCCAATGGATCCTGTGGATCCAAGGATCGTGATTTGCTTCACCCATTGGAATGATAACAGAAATCGAGAGCCAGACCATCCCGCAGCCGTCGGGCAAACGCCGGAGCACAGGCGTTATTCTACATGCGACTGGCGGTATCCGCTCTCTGATCGCCTGGGGCGCGTCTAGCCCGACTTAGCCTGTTGTGGCCTACGCATCGCTATCTTGTTGGGGGTTCCTCGGAGACTGGACCCTTACGGGCGCCGGGGAGGAATTGCTTCAGGGGTCTTTATGAGGTTAGTCTCGCTTTGGTGGGAGTTGCCTCCCCGGCTTACTTCCAATAATAGGATATGGTTTTTGGGATTGCAATAGAAATCTTCTACAGAACCACAGATTTTTTCGGATGCAATCCCAACCCGCCTCTCGCGATACGAAGACAAGGCGAAACTATACCTTGACCTCAACTCCGGCCCACTCCTCCAGCACCTTGATGGTCGAGCAGATGTCCTCATCGCCGTGGCCCTTTGCGATCGCCGCGCGGAACATCTGCTGCGTGAGCGACGTTAGGGGCAGCGGCACATTCAGGTCCCGTGCCGACTCCAGCATCAGGCCGATGTCCTTGTGCATCCACTTCACGGCGAAGTTGGTGTCGAAGTTCCGTGCGAACACGTAGGGCGCCTTGAAGTTGATCAAGCCGCTCTTGGCGGCGCTTTTGTCCAGAATCTCCAGCATGAGCTTCGGATCGACGCCTGCCTTTGTGCTGAGCACCATGCCTTCATTGAACGCCTGCAGGATGTTCGAAAGAATCAGATTCTGCGTCAGCTTCGCGTTCAGGCCCATTCCATGGGTTCCGCAGTAGAAGAGCTGCTTGCCCATGGGCTCCATCAGCGGCTTCACGCGCTCGAATACTTCCTGGTCGCCTCCGATCATGAAGGTCAGATTGCCGCCCTCCGCCCCCGGTTTGGAGCCCGTACAGGGTGCGTCGAGAAAGTGTACGCCTTTCGGAACCAGCGCGTCGCGCATCTTTGGGCTGTGACCTGGAGCGACCGTGCTCGCATCCACGATCACCGTCCCTGCCCTCACGCCCTCAATCAGGCCATCCTTGCCTAGAATCACCTCCTCCGACATCTTCGTGTCCCCCACGCAGAGGAAGATCACGTCCGCGTTCCGGGCGACATCGGCGGGAGTAGAGCAAGCCAGTCCCGCGCCCTCTCCTGCCAGTTTCTGCGCCTTCTCCGCGGAATAGGACCACAGCGCGACATCATGCCCCGCCTTCAGCAGATGGCGAGCCATGGGGTAGCCCATGATCCCGAGACCGAGAAATCCGAGTTTTGCCACAATACCTCCCGCAAGTATTTCGAGAATCGAATTGTCATTGTAGTACGAGGGACAAGGCTGGCGAGAAGGAATCCGCGCGGTCTGTGCCCCTGTGGGCAGTTAGTGCAAAGAGGCGGGACGGCGTGACTCCGCAACTCCGTGTTTCCGCGCGTAACCAGTGGTTTTTCGTGCGCGAGGAGTGCCCCGCGCTCAGGTGGACTTACGGCTGGCTGCCGGCAGGTTCAGGCTCGAACACCGGTCCGGCGGTGCGCATCCCGTTGAGAATCATGCGCAGAATGAGCAGGTCCGAAGGCTGATAGGTGGCAGTGGGCACGTTGGCCATGTCATCATCACGATCCACAATGTGGCTTCGAATCAGAGTCCGGAACTCCTCGAGCGTGACGCCGAGTGCAACCGCTGCTTCCGCTTCCGAGTAGTGGCTTTTGATTGGTCTTGGAGAACTTGGAACCATTTGCGCGATTTCCTTAGGTTTAATTGAATGATAGGCTGGCTAGTCCCCCCAACCCAATACGGCGATGTTCTTAGAACCTGAGTCGAATGTGCTGAAGGGAAACCTCGCACCCGAACCTCGGAACCGGACCTTCGTACTGTGAACCTGCTCCGCCCGGAGCTAGACTCAAAGAGAAGGCAAACCATGCCCCCATCCAAAACCCATTCCATGCGGCCACCCACCGCAGTCCTTACCCGTGGCTTTGACCCGGCGCTCTCCGTCGGATCCGCCCGGCCGGCGGTTTTCCGGTCGTCCACCTATGTGTTCTCCACCCCGGAGGCGGCCGAGCGCGCGTTTGCGATTCTCGGCGGACGCGCAACGCCCGAACCTGGTGAAGGCAATGACCTGATCTACAGCCGGTTCAACCACCCGAACGCGGAGATTCTGGAGGATCACATGGTTCCTCTGGAAGCGGGAGCGCAAGCAGCGGCCGTATTCAACTCCGGCATGGCCGCGATCATGACCTCCATTCTCACTTTCGCGCGTCCCGGCGACCAGATTGTCTACACGGTGCCGATCTACGGTGGAACTCAGCATTTCGTACATGAATTTCTGGAGCCTTTCGGGATCCGGGGGATCGCGATCCGGGCGGGCCGGGGCGCCGAACTCGAGGAAGCGATCCGCACTGCGGAGAATCTGCGAGCGGTCCTCATCGAGACGCCCGCCAATCCGACCCTCAAGATGACCGACATCCGCGCGGCGTGCGACGCGGCGGCCTCCCGGAGCGAGCGGCCCTACGTGATGGTGGATAACACCTTCATGGGGCCCACCTTCCAGCACCCGCTCCAACTCGGCGCCGACATCGTACTCTATTCGGCTACCAAGTATCTGGGCGGCTTCAGCGATCTATTAGGGGGATTCGCGCTGTCCGCCGACCCGCAGATCATTCGCAAGATCAAGAGCCGGCGCGGCCTGTTCGGCAACATCCTTCAACCCGATGAATGCTGGATCCTCGACGGCCGGCTTCCCACCGTGGCGTTGCGCATGAACAGAGCCAGCAAGAACGGCCAGCGCATCGCGGAGCGACTGGCGAGCCATCGGGCCGTGGCGAAGCTCTACTATCCGACCCTCTTCGATGATTCCGATCAGATCCGTATTCGTCTGGCGCAGTGCGACTATCCGGGCGCGATGCTCTCCATCGATCTGAAGGGCGGCAAGCACGCGGCCTTCGAGTTCCTGCGCAATCTCAAGCTCGCAAGAAACGCAGTCTCGCTTGGTGGCGTGGAAACGCTGGTCTGCCATCCGAAGTCGACGACGCACTCTTCGGTGTCCGAAGCGGAACTCGAGATCGCGGGTGTCACCGATGGCTTGGTCCGGGTCTCGGTGGGGATTGAAGATTGGCGCGACCTGCTCACGGATTTCGAGCAGGCCTTGGATTGCGCGGTGCCCTAAAACCACGCTTCGCTGACACACAACGTTTGCACTCGACAATGTTTTGGTCTGCACGCCTGACGGGCGATGCCGAGCGCGGAGTTCGCGCTCGGCACAAGAGCTTGGTCCGCCGGCGATCTCCACGCTTCGCTCCACGAGTGATGGTTGTAGAGGCTGTTTTCGGGCCTACTGCCAGGCAACGCCGCGCAGCAGCATGATCTCGTGGCCAGCGTCGGCTAGGTGCGCATAAACAATCACGCGCTCATCCGGCGAGATGGCCAGCGTGCTGCCGCCGGACGCTCTCTCCAGCCGCCGCAGCACCGTCACGGCCCGCGTCCGGTAGTCGACGCGCAACAACTCGCGGTCCGGCGTCAGGATGTAGAGGCCGCCTGGCATCGGAATGTGAGCACTTCCCTCTGGCCCCATTCGTTCTTCCTCGCCGGCTTCGAGCAGCGGCACCCGGACCGTTCCGACGGAACGCTTCCGATAGTAAACGAATCCGCCGTACAACCGCGGATGAGTGCCACCGGACTTTGTCAACCGGACGGGCCTGCGAGCCGCCCCGCCAGCCGTCGCGGGAGCCCGCCAGATGTCGATCGGGCCCCCGCGGTCCGACTCAAAGCAGATCCACGCGCCATCGGGAGACCAGGCCGCCCGCACAGTATAAGACCCCTCTCCATCCACCACGAGTTCCGGCGCCCCACCTTCGGCCGGAATCGTGTATAGGCCGTTCCGAAGCTGGTAGATCAGCCGCCTGCCATCCGGCGACCAGGACGGGTAGAGGCCCTCGGTCAGTGGATGCGCGGCGCTACCGTCGGCGTTGGCGACCCACACCTGCATTCCGTTGGTTCGGTTGCTGAAGAACGTGAGGCGCTTGCCGTCCGGCGAGAAGTGCGGGCTATCGTGAATCCTGGCCGAGGTGATCAATGGATGCGCCTCTCCCGGTTCGCCCAGTGGCGCGCGCCACAAGTCATTGCGCGGATTCTCTTCCGTATAGGCCGCCAAATCTGCCTGTGCCGAGAGTGTGACGTCATAAACCGCGGCGCTCGCGCTGTGCAGAAGCCGCGGCTCGCCGCCGCCCGCTGCTGGAACAGTCCAGATCCCTCTGTGGCCCTCGATCGCTCCGCAGAATAGCACCCACTGGCCATCCGGTGTCCACGCCGCCGAGCTTACGCGTTGGGCATCGTGCACCAGCCGCCGGGGTGCTCCTCCTCCAGCCACCGGCTGCACAAACAGTTCCTTGGAAACCTCCGCCTCGGAACGGATAAACGCGAACCACCGTCCATCGGGCGACACCGTAGGGTTGTGATCCCACTGCCCTTTTGGCGGAGAGGTCACCGCTTCGCCTGTCCCGCCGCGTTCGCCGATTCGCACAATCGCGAAAGCACGCCCTGGCATGCGGGACGAGGCCAGAAATCCCCCGAACGGCAGCAGATCGAAAGAGCGTCGAAAACGATGGCCGAACAACGGCGCCAGCCCCAGCGACGCAACCCGCTTCGCCGCGCCGCCCAGCGCCGGCACCTCCCACAGTGCCGCCTCTTGACCATTTTCCCTGGAGAACAGAATCGACTTCCCGTCGCGTGTCCACCGCGGAAACGCATCGAGCGTCTCTCCGTTTGTCAGTTGCAGCGTCTCGGCAGACCCGATGAGCTTCACATGAATTTCACCCTTCGCCGGGCGATCCTCCCGCGTCCAGGAAAACGCCACCTGCTTGGCATCGGGAGAAAAGGAGGGTCCGGCGAGCCTCCCTGCCAAGCCGGTCAGCGGAATCGGCGCTGGAGGAGGCGCCGGCTTCGGCCGGAACCGGTTCAACAGCAGTCCGGCGGCGCCTAACCCAGTGACCCCACCTGCCGCTGCCAGCAATGAGAAGCGGCGCCGGCTGTGTGGTGGCGCAGTGGCTGAAGGCTCGGATGCCGACGGCTGCAGGGCTGCGGTGATCGAGGGCGGAGGGATCGGAGGCGAGGCTGCCTCAGTCGGCACTGTTTCGTTCTGTTCGACCTCGCCCAGGAATCGGTAGCCCTCCCGATGAACCGTCTCGATATAACGTGGCTCCGCTGAGTCGTCATTCAGCGCGGACCGGATCTGCGAGACGCAGAAGTTCAGCCCCCGGTCAAAGTCCACCTGCGTCCCGTCTCCCCAAAGTTCCCGGATCATCGTGTCGCGCGTCACCACAGCGCCCCGCGCCCGCACCAGTAGCAGCAACACCTTGAACGGCTGGCGCTGGAGCTTCACCCGCACATCATGCTTGCGCAGGATGAGCCGGTCGGGATCTAACGTGTAGGGACCGAAACGAATCGTGTGCCGCATCGCCTTAATTCCTCAACATCTTACACCCTCACAACGTTTCACATCGTCCTGATCCGATCTGGCTCGCGGTCCCCTCGATCCGACGTCACACTGGCGGAATGAAATTCCTTCTTGCCCTCCTGGCCGCCGGCGCACTGGCCCAGGATCATGCCGCGGTGCAAGCCCTAGTGCAGAACGCCCAAGTCGAGTACCGGGTGGGCCGCCCACTCCAAGCCGAGCTACTGCTGCGACAGGCACTGGCCGCCATGGGACCCGGCGCCCCGGTCAATGGCCGGCTAGTCGCCCACCAGACGCTTGGCGTGATTCTCGCAAACCAGGGAAAGACGCGGGAGGCCTGGACAGAGCTGTCCAAGGCGGCGGCTCTCAACCCGCAAGGCCACCGTCTGGGTGGGCTGAAGCACAGCATGGCGATGGCGGCATGGGCTGCCGGCGACCTTGACAGCGCCTCGCGGTTGATGGCAAAAGGCATCGCCCTGCTGGACCAAAGTGGCGAACTCTGGGCGGCGATGGTCGACCAGGCCGGCCTCGAGATGGCCCGCGGGAGCCAGTCCCGCGCCGCCGAGTTGTGCCGGACCGCGTTGCCCAAAATCGAGGCCTCCCGGGCTGAACACGCTTCCATCGTCATGACGCGGATCTACACTTGCGCCGTGATCCATCTGGAAACGGATCCCGCCAGTGCCGAACGTCAGTTGCTCACCCTGCTGAACCAGTGGGCGCCGGCGGGCATCGAGCGTGCGCCTATCCTGGCCCACATCGCCCGGGCCCGCTTCCGGACCAAGGGGTTTGCCGGCGCTTTCGCCGCAATTGACGACGCGATTGCGCTATCGCGCCAATCGGACGATCCGCAGATGCTGGCGCCCTGCCTCCGGATCCGCGCCCGTATCCTGCGTGCCACGAAGCGAAAGAAGGAAGCCGCGGAATGCGAACGCGAAGCTGAGGCGCTTTCGGACTCCGCTCGTAACCTGGTGGTCGACGTGCGTGCCCTGCGTGCAGAGACCGGCTTTGGCGCTCCCAAACAACCTGCGCGCGAGGCGTCCCGGCAGTGAGGGGCGCGGGATTCAGCAGATCGCGACCGGCTCCCCAGAACGCTCCGGTATGCTCTTGTGAATCCTATTGGATCTAAAACGGGACATCGTCGTCGCTGGCAACATCGCCGAAGTTCGGCTCAGGAGTGGACTGCCGGCTTGCACCGCCGGACCCCATGCCGCCGCCGGAGCCCATCCCGCCGCTGGAACCCATTCCACCACCGGCATTCCGTGGCATGGAAACGACACCGCCAGACATGCCACTCGACATGCCATGGGACATTGGGTCGCCACCGCCCGATTCGCCGCGTCCGCCGAGAAGAATCACATCATCGGCCACCACTTCAGTAATGTAGCGCTTGTTGCCGTCTTTGTCGTCGTAACTGCGGCTCTGCAGCCGCCCTTCGACATAGACTTGCTTGCCCTTGGTGAGGTAGTTGGCGAGGTTCTCCGACCGCCACAGGACGACGTTATGCCAATCCGTCTCTTCCTTCCACTCCCCCGTCTGCTGATCCTTGAACCGGCGGGCCGTCGCAACAGAGAACAGTGTTCGAGCGATGCCGCTGGGAGTGAATTTCGTCTCGGCGTCCTTGCCTAAGTTTCCGAGCAGGATCACCTTGTTGACGCTTCTGGATGCCATATCTTCTTGACGGTATCACAATCCGCCGCCGTGCTCGATCAGGTGGTGGGGACGAGTTTGGAGAAATCTTCCATCAAGGCGCGGGCGACCGTAATCGGCTCAGGATCACGGGCGAGACCAGCGTCGTTGTAGGCGGCCTGCAGCCGCTTCCAGTCCTGATGGATGGAGGTCTGAATCCGCACAAGCTGGCCGTCCTCAATCGCGTCACCCGCCTTGAAGTTGAGCTCACAGGCAAACACTCGCCCCGGCTTGTCAGGGTTGTATAGCGGAATCCCGAACTTGCGGCAGATCAGGGGGCGATACTCATAGATCGTACAGACGCCGTTTTCAAGCGCCGGGCACGCCAGCCGAGTGCCTACTGGAGGCAAGGAGCCCCAAGCTTCGGGCTCGCCCTTCGCGGTGACAAGCTTGCGGCGCTCCTCCAGATACACCGCCGCCCTGGTTCGCAACTCCTCCCGGCGCGAGTCTGGCAACATCGCGACGCCGTGCGAGATCCACGCGGCCTCGACCTCCGTGATCTGGAACAATTGATGGCAGCAATCCGAACAACCCGCCCGGCACTGGATGCGGCTCCCGTGCAGCTTGCGGTTCCGCTCGAATTCCACTTCGAAGGCTGTGCAGATTTTGAGGTAACGGTCGATCATAGGGCGGAGGGTGGTCTGCGAAGAGCGGCCTCACTGCATATGGTACAACTCTATTTCATTTTCCCCCTTTTGCATTGGAGGGAAGTGTTGCATAATCAATTCCACTACATCGTTTCCCGTTCCGTGAGGCGGAGGATACGCATGGGTGTCCGGATGGTGCACCCAAGGTCTCCCCACCCGCCTTCGAAGGGGATATAATCTTAGCGGCGAGTCGGTGAGGGTTGGCCGATGGTCATAGTAGTTCGAAGCTCAATCGTTGCGGGCATTCTGCTCACGGGAGCGCCGTGGGCTTGCGCGCAACTGTTGATGACCGGCAACGGTCCCGGTGGCCAGGTCCGCATGTTCAATACGGACATGGCAGTGCTGGAGATGCAGGAGGTCCGGAAAGATCTTCCGTGCGTCGTGACGCCGGCGAAACCGATATTGGGCTTCGACCTCAAGTTCCACGCGGGCTACGAAGTCAGCTTCCCATTGCGGGAGTTGTCAGGCTCCGAGAACCTGCTCACGATCGTGTTTCGGGTCACACCCGAGAGTAAGAAGGACGATCCCATCTACTTCACGCAACGTGTTCGCGTCCCGAGCATTGAAGAGGACGCCAAGGGCGACGCGTATCTCCACGGGCAGTTCGATGTCGGCGAGGGTAAGTACAAAGTGGACTGGTTGATGCGTGACCGAGCCGAGCGTGTCTGTTCGTTCTACTGGGATTCCGAGGCGCAGTTGCCCGCCAAGGATAAGCAGATCGCCTTGAATGTTCTTCCTGAAACCGCCAGTCCCGCGGAAGTTGAGCAGTTTCGCGACGAGCCCCCAGTCGAAAGGGACCAGACCGTCCCCTTGAATGTGAAGGTACTCATCAACTTCGCTCCTCAGAACGCCCGGTCCGCAACCCTTCAGCCTTTGGATACGTCTGCCTTAGTGTCCATATTGCGCACGATTTCTCGCGACCCGCGAATTCAGAAATTCACGATCGTGGCATTCAATCTTCAGGAGCAGCGTATCGTGTACCGGCAGGAAGAGGGGGACAAGATCGATTTTCCGAAGCTTGGCGACGCGTTGACCTCGCTGAAGCTCGGGACCATCGACTTCGCCAAGCTTGCCAACAAGCAGGGCGAAACCGAGTTCCTGACAGGCCTGATCAAGTCCGAAGCGGCGGGGGAAAAGCACCCGGACGCCCTGATTTTCGCCGGCCCGAAGGCGATGCTGGATGCCAATATCGCCCAGGAAAACCTGAAGGAAGTTGGGGAGCCGGGCTTCCCGGTGTTCTATCTCAACTACAACCTGAATCCCCAGCAAACGCCCTGGCGCGATACCATCGGGCATGCCGTGCGTTTCTTCAAAGGGCAGGAGTACACGATCAGCAAGCCGCGTGATCTGTGGTTCGCAGTTTCCGAAATCGTCTCGCGCATCGTAAAATCTAAGCAAGGAAAGCAGCTCCGGTCTGCTTCGGGCAATTAGATCTATGCTTCAGGTTTCTGTACCAGTCGTCGCCCTCTTGATGGGGGCGTTTCCTCTCTCCGCGCAAATCGACCATGCCAAGAGCCTGGCGCCATACGTGCCGTCTCCGCAAAGCATCGTCGACCGCATGTTGGAAGCCGCTTCGCTGAAACCCGGCGAGACGGTCTTCGATCTTGGTTGTGGCGATGGCCGGATCCTGTTCACCGCCGCGCAACGCTACAAAGCGAAAGCCGTGGGTGTGGAGCTATCCAAACGTCTGGTGGAACAGGTTCGTGATTCCATTCAGCGGCAGAACCTGCAGAACTCGGTCTCGGTGCAGGAGGCGAATCTGCTCGAGGTCGACCTGAGCACCGCCGACGTGGTCACCCTCTACCTGCTTACGGATTCCAACGCCAAGCTGCGGCCCAATCTGGAGCGCTATCTACGGCCGGGAGCGCGTGTGGTCTCGCACGATTTCGAGATTCGCGGTTGGAAGCCGATGCGCGTGGAAGAAGTGCATGCCCACCGGCGGAATCATAAGATTTACGTCTACCAGATCGGCAAGACGAACTAACTCGCGGTTACCCGCCTGCCCATCACGCAGGCCAGTGCCCCAAGAACGAGACAACTCCATACGAACCAGTCCCCGTGCCGAGTGTACGGCGTGAGGTCGTCGCGATAAGAGAAGCGAACCTTCGCCGAGAGCCGCTTGAATGGCGCTGATTTGTGAACCACGCGTCCCGCTGGATCGATCATCGCCGAGACCCCATCGTTGGTCGCGCGAATCAGCCAGCGGCGGTTTTCGGCCGCGCGCATCCGGACAAGCTGCAGGTGCTGGTCGCGCGCCGCCGAGCGTCCGAAGTAGCCATCGTTGGAGAGATTCACGAGCACGCCCGCTCCCTCCGCAACGAACTTGCGAACGAAGTCCGGGAACACCGATTCATAGCAGATGAATGCGCCGATGCGGCCACTGCGCGCCGGAAAGACAACGCGCTGCGAACCCGCCACGAAATTCCCCGATTCCGACGAGATCTTGCTGATCCACCAGAAAATCGATGGCACGAATTCGCCGAACGGCACCAGATTCACCTTGTCGTAGCGCGCCACGAAGTTCCCATCCGGGCCCACCATGAAGGCAGAGTTTGTCGGTTCGCCCTTCGAAGTATAGCCCACGGCGCCGAACAGAAACGCTGTCTTTGTCACGCGAGTGAGTTGCTCGGCTTGATCACGAAACATGCGATCGGTGTAGTAGAAGGGAGCGGGTACTTCCGGCCACAGAATCACCTCGGGCGGCCCTGTCTTGCCTTCCGTGGCGTGCTCCAAGGAGAGCAATGCCAAACTGCGCACCGTCTGTTCGGTGTCTTCGCTGGTCCAGTCCTGGCGCTCTTCAATGTTCGGCTGAATCACCACCGCGGTGTTGGTTGGCTTGTCGATCTCGGGAAGCGGCGGGAGTGCAAACAGCGCGGGCAGGATCGCTAGTGGTAGTAAGTGCTTTCGTGGCCGGCGAAGCAACAACAAGGCGACCGCAACGTTCATCATCGCGAAAACGAACGAGAGCCCGTAGACTCCGACGAGTGGCGCAAGCCTCATCGGGATTCCCATGTCCAGACCCGCGTTTCCAAGCGGCAGCCACACAAACGTGATGGCGTTCGTGCGTTCGATGCCAGTCCAGAGAGCGGCGACGGCCGGAATCGCCCACGGGGCGTGCACCACGTAGCCCGCGGCCCAGGCGAACACTGCCCAATGCACCGACTTGCCGATTCCGAAAAGCAGGAACGTGAGCCATGCCAGTGGCTCATTGAGCCCGGCATAATTCGCGAGCACAAACTGGATCCAGTAGCAGACTCCGCACCAATAGACGATACCAGCGACCATGCCGAATTGAAGCCGCTTCCATGGCCTTGCTTCCTGTGCACAGGCAAAGATCAGCGGCGCCAGACACACGGGAGCCAGCCACACGAATTCAAAACGTGGGAAGACAAGAATGGTGAGCAGCGCGCTCGCAAGCGCGAGGAGCAACGGTGTCACTTTGCGGATGCCTCGTGATGGACTGCCTGATGATTCACCAGGTCGGCCATGTACGAGGATCTCACGAAGGGGCCGGCAAAAACCATCTTGAAACCGATGGACAAGCCGAAGTCGCGATAGGAATCAAACTGCTCCGGAGTCACGTATTCCGCCACGGGAAGATTGCGCCGTGTGGGTTGCAGATACTGCCCGAGCGTGGCGACATCCACGGACGATTCCCGCAAGTCGCGCAGCAACTGCCGGATCTCATCGGGCGTTTCGCCCAGGCCGAACATGAATCCAGACTTCGTCAGTACATCGGCTCGATATCTTCTTGCATGCGCCAACACGTCCAGGGATTGCTGATAGTTCGCCTGGGGGCGCACACGGCGGTAAAGCCGGGGCACGGTTTCCATGTTGTGATTGAACACGTGCGGACCCGCGTCCAACACGCGCTCCACCGCACGCAGATCGCCGCAGAAATCGGGGGTCAATACTTCCACTTGCGCCTCGGGTAGCGCCCGCCGGACTTCTCGTACGGTCTCGGCGAAATGCACAGAACCGCCGTCCTCCAGATCGTCCCGGTTCACGCTGGTGATCACGACATAACGCAAACGCATGTCCGCCGCCATCCGCGCTACGTTGCGTGGTTCCTCCGGATCCAGCGTGAACTCTCGCTTTTCCGGCGACCCCTTCGGCACCGAACAGAAGCCGCAGCCACGCGTGCACAGGTTGCCGAGAATCATGAATGTCGCCGCGCCGCGATGAAAGCACTCATGGATGTTGGGGCAACGCGCCGACTCGCATACGGTATGCAAACTCAACTTCCGCAGGTCACGCTTCAGCGTGGTGACGGACTCGAAGTGTGTGGTGCTCTTGCGAAGCCATTCGGGCAGCCGTGGGCCTTTCGTTCCCGCGCGTGCCGGCGGCTGGCCACTAGAGTCGATTTGGACGAGATCTTCCAAGGGAGCCCGTTGCGTTTATTGCTTTCGAAGATAAGGCTTCTGGAAACCAGCCTGCTCGAGTTCGGCGCGAGTTTTCGAGATGGCAGCCGAATCATTCAGCGGGCCCACCAGAACCCGAAACAGCTTGTCGCTTGGGCCAGGCGAAATGATCGCGGAAAAGCCCTTGCGCTTCAGCACGTCCACAATGATCTCGCAGTCCGGACGCGTGGACGCGACCACCTGCAAATAACTGCGGCCGGCCGACGGCTCCGCCACGGGCGCGGACTTCGTTTCCTCCTTGCGCGCGGCGCGAGGCTCTTCTTTCTTGGCCGCCTCACGCTTCGGTTCCACCACCGTCTTCGGTGGCTCAACCGGCTTGGCCTCCGCGGCTCTGGGCTCAGGCCTCACCTCAATCGGTTTCACGGCTGGGGCCGGAGTAGTTGAAGCCGTGTCGATTGGCCGCGAAACTGGCGGGATCGCGTCCGAGGGACGCGGCTCCAGACCAGTGGAGGTCTGCGCAGGCACCGGGCGCGGCTCAACAGGCGCGGGCCGGTACCCTGACGGATTCTGGGGATCTACCCGAATCGCTTCCGTTTTCTTGGACAAGTATGCTTCCGCGGGTATCGAGTTCTTCCCCACGATGTAGCCCATCGCAAAGAAGACACCCAGTAGCATCACCACTACGAAGAAGACGCTGAGCAACTGCTTGTTGCCCAGTATCAGTTCGAATTCCCCATCGTCGGCTCTTGCCATGGATTGTTCCTGTCGTGTCAGCAAAGCTTGATCCTTAGGTCCGGCCTATGCCCCGAACCATCCCTCCGAGCATATATCGGCGCCACTCCCGAACTCAACTAGGGGCCGCCCCTTCTTAGGGCGAAAGTTTGTTCGCTCGCGCCTGTAAAGCAATGGTGAGCAACCAGTTGCTGACCCATACAAACGGTACGGACAGGACCCAGGCGGTGCCCCATCCGACTGCGGGAATGGAGAGATGACGGGCTCCCAATGCGAGTATAACTCCCGCAGCCACCGCAACGGCACCACGCATCCGGTAGTGTGCATCTGCCAGAACCAGGAGCCCGCTCAGCAGACACAGCCCCGCCCCATGCCACTGGACGCGCCCGGCGAAGGATGCGGCGCCCAACATCACCAGCACCGCGCCCGCCACGCCCGGCAGTACGGTTCCTGGGCGTACCAACTCCCAGTAGCCCAGGAGGAATCCGAGGACGATCGCGCCATAGGCGATATCGGGACTCTCAAACGGCATGCGGCGATGACGGATCAATCGATATGGTTGTAGGCGGCGAGGGTGAGGAACTCTTCGAAGTCCGCCTTGGTCATCATGTCGGCAAACAGCGAAGCCGCGAGTTTCTTGTTCGGAGTACCGGGCTTCTCCCGAAGCTCATGCTCAATGGCCGACTTCACCAGTTCACCCGACACTGCCCGGCCATCGGGCAGTTTCACTCCGTGCCGGACCCATTGCCAGACCTGGGACCGCGAGATCTCCGCAGTGGCGGCGTCCTCCATCAGGTTGTAGATCGGTACACAGCCGTTGCCGTTCAGCCAGGCTTCCAGGTACTGAATGCCGACATCGACATTCTGTTGCAGGCCTTCCGCCGTGATCTCGCCGGTATGCGGATGAAGCAAATCGGCGGCCGTAACGTGCACGTCGCCTCGCTTCACATGGATCTGGTTCGGTGTGGGCATGTGTTCATCGAACACTTCCCTGGCGATGCCCACCAGACCCGGATGCGCCACCCAGGTTCCGTCGTGTCCTGCCTTTACCTCGCGCAGCTTGTCCTGGCGAACCTTATCGAGCGCGCGTTGATTGGCTTCCGGATCGCCCTTGATCGGGATCTGCGCGGCCATACCACCCATCGCATGGATCTCCCGTTTGTGGCAGGTCTGAATCAGGAGATCGCAATAGGCTTTCAGGAAGGCCTTGTCCATCGTCACCTGACCGCGATTCGGCAACACCTTGTCCGCGCGATGCCCAAGTTTCTTGATGTAGCTGAAGATGTAGTCCCAACGTCCGCAGTTCAGTCCGGCCGAGTGATCGCGCAATTCGAAGAGGATCTCGTCCATTTCGAAAGCCGCGAGAATCGTCTCAATGAGGACGGTGGCGCGAATGGTTCCGCGCGGCACGCCGAGATAGTCCTGCGCAAAGCAGAACACATCGTTCCACAAGCGCGCCTCGATATGGCTCTCCATCTTTGGCAGATAGAAGTAGGGACCCCAGCCGCGCTGCACCGAGCTTTTGGCGTTGTGGAAGAAGAAGAGCCCGAAGTCGAAGAGCGAGCCGGAGATCGGTTCGCCATCGATCAGCATATGCTTCTCGACAAGATGCCAGCCACGCGGCCGCACCAGCAGGGTCGCGGTCTTCTCGTTCAGCCGGTAAGCCTTGCCCTCGGGACTTGTGAAGCTGATGGTTCCGTTCACTGCGTCGCGAAGGTTGAGTTGTCCCTGTACGCTGTTGTCCCAGGTGGGTGAGTTCGAGTCCTCAAGGTCCGCCATGAACATCGACGCGCCGCTGTTCAACGCATTGATGATCATTTTGCGATCGACAGGTCCGGTGATCTCGGTGCGCCGGTCCATCAGAGGTGCGGGAATGGGCGCGACGGTCCACTTCGCGTCACGGATTTCGCGAGTGCTTTCGAGGAAGTCCGGCAGCGCGCCTTGCCGCAACTCCTCCCAACGTTGTTGGCGGCTCGCAAGCAAGCCACGGCGCCTTGCGTCGAAGGCACGCGAAAGCTCCACAAGGAATTTCTGCGCCTCGGGCGTGAGAACGGAATGCTCGCTCTCAGTGAGGGTACGCGTAAACGCAGGGGAAGTAAGCGCGGGTTGTGGCGACATAAGTCTCTCACTCATATCTCAGCGCCTCCACCGGATCAAGCCGGGAGGCCTTCATCGCGGGCCATACTCCAAAGAACAGCCCGACGCTGACACTGACAATGAAACCTGTGAATACTGCCCACAGCGGAACCTCGGAGGGCAGTGACGGCACCAGTGCGCCGACGAGCATGGTGACGAGAATCGAGAAGATGATTCCGATCATGCCGCCTGCTCCCGTCAGCGTCACCGCTTCCACCAGGAACTGCAGCACGATGTCGCCGCGCCTCGCTCCAATCGCTTTGCGCACTCCGATCTCGCGGGTGCGCTCGGTCACGCTCACAAGCATGATGTTCATGACGCCGATTCCGCCCACCAGCAGGCCAAGTCCCGAGAGTGCCGTCGACACCAGCAACACCACGCTCGTAATCTGATCGAAGCTCCTGATGATCTGATCCGCGGTGGAAATCGAAAAATCGTTCTCGACGCCTGGCGGCACACGGCGCAACTTGCGCAAGATGGACTGCACTTCGTCGAATGCCTGATCGCGCAGCCCGGTCTTCGCTTTCACGGTGTAGAAGAAATTCTCGAGTTGCGGGTATCGCTGCCTGGCCGTCTGAAACGGGATCAGGAACTGATAATCGAGGCCGTTCTCGCCAAAGAAGCCTCCCTTGGCCGGTGCGAACACGCCGATCACCGTGTACTCTCCGCCGCCGATCATCACTTGTCTGCCCACCGCGTTGCCATCGGGGAAAAGAGCCTCCGCAAGACTGGACCCAATCACGCCGACGCGCGCCATTCGCGTATCCTCTTCGGGCGTGAACACGCGGCCCGCCGTGAGATCGCGCGGCGCGAACGACAATTGATTCGCGGTACACGATGCCAGGTTCACACGATCGGATTCGAAGCCCGGCACGCGCGCCACCAGCGGTTGACGGCCCACGAACGCGGGAATGAACAACTGTAAGCCGACATCTTCGGTGGATGGCGAGAGCTTCTTGAGGATCTCGGCGTACTCGGGGCTCAGCGGTTTGCGGCGTACCTCTTTCTGCCGCGGCTGTGCGCTCGGATCGCCACTGTAGCGATTCACGAAGATGTTGTCCGGCCCAAACTCCTGGAAGAACGTAACGATGCCCTTTCGCAGACCGGTGAGAAGGCTCGAAACGGTGACCACGGTCGTGATCCCGATGACGATGCCGAGGATCGTCAGCGCTGAGCGCACGCGATGGCTCCACACGGCGTCGAGCGCGAGTTGAACGTTCTCCATTGGATCGATGCGCATGTTATTCGGCCCTCAACGCCACGACAGGATCAAGTTTCGAAGCCCGTGACGCGGGATACCATCCGGAGATGATTCCCACGGCGCTCGACACGAAAATCGCGAGGATGGCATAGGGCACAGTGACGCGCAACGGCACCTCCGCGATTTGCGAGGCCACTGCCAGAACCGAACTCCCGATGAGCAAACCGATGAATCCGCCAAGTGCGGACATCATGACTGCCTCAATCAGGAACTGCAGCAGAATATCGGAGCGGCGGGCGCCAATCGCTTTACGAATGCCGATCTCACGAGTGCGCTCGGTCACGCTCACCAGCATGATGTTCATAATCACGATGCCGCCCACCACCAGCGAGATCGCCGTCACGGGCACCACAACGGCCGATACCAGCGCGAGAATGTTCTCCACGAACGAGCGGATCGAATCCGGCGTGAGCGTGTCGAAATTGTCGGGCTGACCCGGACGCGCGTGAAACCGCGTGCGCAACGCAACACGAGTAATATCGAGCGCATCGTCCATGGAAAGAGCAGTGCCTGGCTTGGCTTTGCCAAAAAGCGCGAAGCCATTGTTCCGCTTCTGATAGAGCTTGAAGTAAAGCGGAGCGGGGATGTAGACGGGATTGTCCTGGTTGGTGCGCGCGCCGCTCGATCCGAGTTTCTCCTGCACTCCGACGATCGTGAAATCAAGCCCCTTGATCTTGATCATCTGGCCGACTGGCGACGTGTCGGGGAACAAGGTTGCTCGCAATTCATCGCCCACCACGGCCACAGGCTGACGGTTGCGTTCTTCCTGCTCGGTGAAGAAGCGCCCATCCACAATCGACACTTCGCGAATCTCCGGCAAGGTGGCCGAGACGCCGAGTATCGTCGCCGCCTCAAACGTGACGTTCTCGCGCTTCACATCATCCACGGATTGCGTGTAGGGGCTGTAGTTGATCCGGTCCCCCGTGGTTGCACGCAGATACTCCAGTTCGTCCTCGCGAATCGGCTTGTTGCGGCGCAGTTTTTCCGCGCGTTCCAGACGGGTGGCCCGGCCCAGATTGGCAAGCTGCGCGACCAGATAACTGTCGCTGCCAAACACCTTCGAAGTGGTCACTTCGGCGTAACTGCCCATGCCGTCGATCGCCGCGCCGACCATCACCACGCTCGACACGCCGACAATCACACCGAGCAGAGTCAGGAACGTGCGGAGTTTGTGTGCCCGCAAGGAATCGATTGCCAGCGAGAGGGCAGTTGTGAACTTGTACCAGGCGGTTGAACTCGGCAAGTGCGGCATTCTCTTTAGGATAAGCGTTCCTTCCTTGGATGCGCCCCGCCATCTGGTTGCTGCAAGTTTTTGTTGCCGGATCAGTCGCAATCCTGTTCACTTTCGCATCTTGGCGCCGCGCAGCTCACCGTGGCGCTAGGCTTTAGCCTGCCGCACCGAGACTCATCTCGGTGCAGGGCGCGGTGAACGAAAATGTGCGATCGTCGAGGTCCTCGCGAGCCGAACGTCCTTCGGCCGCCGTGGTCACCAGGAGGAAGTCTGCGTTACCTTCGCTGGTCCCGACTCCTCGGGACAGAGTATTGTGGCTAGTCGCGCAGATAGACGAGGAATCGGCCCGCCTGACGGTAGCCCATACGCGAGTACAGCTTGTATCCCATTGTGGACGACTGCAGCACGGTACGCCGGATTCCCGTGCGTCTGGACGCGGCATCCACGGCATGACGCACCAGCGCCTCACCATAGCCTTTTCGTTGAAAACGCGGATGCGTTCCGACCGCGTAGACACCGATGGAGCCGCCGCCGGCCACAATCGCGGCCGTCGAGACTGCCGTTTTCTCCGCGTAGGCAACCCATCCCTCCATCTCTCCCGCCCACAACAGACGCGAGCAATACACGGCGCGAGCCATCTCATCGGGCACCTGAAATGCCGCCGACATGACCAGCGCGAAGTCGAGGCGGGTGTGATTGTCGGTGACGCGGCGGCATTCGATGGCCGGCAACCGGCGGCCGGGCGGCAGCAACTCGTGTGCGAGCATGCCGGGAGCATCGTTGGTCTGCCGGAGTCCGGCGGTCGCCAGCACGACGCGGCTAAATCGCCGTTGCACGGGGTTCATGAGATCGTCGCAGAACCAAACCGACCACGCGGTGTTCAACGGAGCGTACCACTCCTCGGCCTGACGCAGGAACTGGTCAAGTTCGCCAGGTTGCGGAGCACGGGTGAGGTTCACCGTATTGAAGAGACCGAACGGAACGCCCGAATAGACCAGTTGGAACCCGTCCCGAAGTTCGACTCTCCCGGCGGCGCCAATGCCTGAGAATGCGGCCAGCGCGCAGCGCAGATTCTCATTGACCACCGCGAAGTCTTCCACCTCGGAGGATTACAACAAAGTTCGCCGAACGCCGTCAACGCCGAAGGCCTTGCCCGGCAACGTGGCAATTCTCAGGCAAGCGAGTGGCGATCGTCCAGGCCATTTCCCCGCGCAGACACTTGAAGCAACTCCGGCACACCCAAGTCGAAGGGCCATCGTGGTCCGTGTGAAACGCATGACGGTAGCAGCCGCGCTCGGCATGCATCGCGCGCAGATGCGGGAGCCGTTCGCGGTGATCACAAATACAGGCGTAGCAGAACGTGCAATGATCGTGATCCCATTCCGGGTCCTGCATCAGCCAGCGCCGCCACACGAAAACCGCGCCGTGCAAGTGTTGTGCCCGCCGCAGCCATTGCTCCGGAGGCGTTGCGAAACTGCGCGCATCCTTCATCAGGCCCACCATAGCGCACTCACAACAACGTCAGCGGATCCACATCAATCACCAGCGACGTCGCCGGCCAATGCTTCCCTTGCCCATACGCCCGCAGACTGTGCAGCAACTCGTTCAACCGGCGACGGTTCGCCGCCTTCAACAGCAACTGATAGCGAAATTCCTGCTTCAACTTCGGAATCGGCGCCTCCGCCGGCCCCAGCACCTTCACATCTTCCGGATGCGGGCCGAAGAAGTTGCCGATCTCGCCAGCCATCCGCATCGCCTCTTCCTGGCTCTTGCTGCGGACCATGATGTTCGCCAGCGCGGCGAACGGCGGATAGCGCATCATGCGCCGGAACTGCAGTTCCTTTTCGTAAAACTGCGCGTAGTCCTGTGCTGCCGCGAACCGCACGGCGTAGTGATCGGGGTTGATCGTCTGCACCACCACCACGCCCGGCAGATGACCGCGCCCCGCACGCCCGGCCACCTGCGTCAGCAATTGAAATGTACGCTCAGCCGCGCGAAAGTCCGGCATCCCGAGCCCCACATCCGCCGACACCACACCCACCAAGGTCACATTCGGAATATCGTGACCCTTGGCGATCATCTGCGTCCCCACCAGCACGTCATATTCATGCGCGCGAAATCCCTGCAGAATGCGTTCGAAGCCGCGCTTGCCGGTCACCGTATCGCGATCCATGCGCACGATCCGCGCGCGGGGGAACATCAGATGCAGTTCATCTTCCACCTTCTCGGCGCCCGTGCCCAGAAACTGCACATGCTCGCTATCGCATTTCGGGCAAGTCTTCGGCGGACGATCCGCATAGCCGCAGTAGTGGCACAGCATGCGCCGGTCGCGATGATGGTAGGTCAGCGTGACCGCGCAGTTGATACACTCCATCCGCGCACCGCAGGACCGGCAGGCCGCAAAACTCGAAAAGCCGCGCCGGTTCAGCAGCACCATCACCTGCTCGCGCGCCTCCACACGGAGTTGAATCGCATCCAACAGCCTTCGCGAGAAGATCCCTTGTTTGCGCGTCTCCAGAAACTCCTGCCGCATGTCGATAATCTCGACCTCCGGCATCGGGCGTCCCGCGATGCGCTCCGGCAACTCGATCAGCTTGTACTTCTCGCGCTGCACGTTATAGCGTGTCTCGAGGCTTGGCGTCGCCGACCCGAGCAGCACCACGGCCTTCGCCGCGCGTGCGCGCACCACCGCCACGTCGCGGCCGTTGTAACGGGGCGTCTCTTCCTGTTTATAGCTGCCGTCGTGCTCCTCATCCACAACAATCAGCCCGAGATTCTGCACCGGCGCAAATACGCCCGATCGCGTCGCCACCACCACTTTGGCCTTGCCCGAGCGAATCTGCCGCCATTGCTCCACCCGTTCCGTGCCCGTGAAGGCGGAATGCAGTATCGCCACCTGGTCGCCGAAGCGGCTGAAGAACTGGCCGCTCACCGCGGGCGTCAGCGCGATCTCCGGCACCAGCATCAGCGTGCTACGGCCCTGCGCCAGCGCGGCGTCGATACACCGCATGTAGACCTCGGTCTTGCCCGATCCGGTGACGCCCTGCAGTAGATACGAATGGTATTCCCGGGAGTCCAATGCCTGTTCAATCGTATTCAGCGCGTTCTGCTGATGCGGGTTGAGCAGATGCTCACCGGTTGCCGAAGCCTGAATCTGCACAGTGCTCACCGGCCGCACCAGCACCATTCCACGCCGCGCCAGACTTCTCGCCGCCACTCCCGCGTTCGAAATCTTCGCTTCCACTTCGGCGAGGTTGTGCGCCCCCGGATGCAGATCGAGATAAGCCAGCAACTCGCGTTCGGGCTTGCGCAGCTTCTCTTCCAGTTGCGCGCCGGGCTTCTGCTCCACAAGCAACTTCGCCGACGGTGCACGCAACGGGTCGCGCTCCGCCGCGGTGTCCTCCACTTCCACGAATCCTTTCTTGATCAGCGACCGCAGGATCTTGGGCGCATCGGCGAACTTTTTGTTGAGATACGCCGAGGACAGCGCCCGATTCTCCAGCATCTTCAGAATCGCGACCACCGGATCTTCTTCCGATGCGCCGATGAGAAGCTGACGTGCCGCATCGCGCCCGGAGTCCGTCAATCCGTACACCTTGCCTTTGCGGATCTCCGAGGACAGCGGTGTCATGGATCGCAGCACTTCTCCGAGCGGTGCGCAGTAGTAGTGTCCGATCCATGCGCCAAGCGACAACAGTTCCTCGTCAAGCACGGGCACTTCGTCGAGCAACTGCAGCGTTTCGCGCGTATCCATGGACGGACGCTCGTCATGAACGCGAAGAATCACGCCGGTGAGCTTGCGTTGGCCGAACGGCACCATGATGCGGCAACCACGCATGGCCCGATGGCGCAGGGTTTCGGGAAGCAGGTAGGTGAACGTCTGGTCGAGGGGA
>JAEUQE010001169.1 GCA_016789785.1 Bryobacterales bacterium | reverse complement strand
CCTCGATACCGTGAAATCCTACTACGGCTATCGGCAGGTCACCTCCGAGCATGGCCGCGTTTACATCAACGGCCGGCCCACCTACCTCAAGATGGTACTCGATCAAGGCTACTGGCCCGAATCCACCATCACCCCGCCGTCGGAAGAAGCCATCAAGTTCGACATCCAGGTCACCAAGGACATGGGCTTCAACGGCGCGCGCAAGCATCAGAAAGTGGAAGACCCGCGCTACCTCTACTGGGCCGACCGCATGGGCTTCCTCGTCAGCGGCGAAATCGCCAACGCCTACCTGTTCGATGAAGACTACGTCGCCCGCTTCACGCGCGAATGGATCGAAATCGTCGAGCGCGACTACAACCACCCCAGCATCGTCTTGTGGGTACCGGTCAACGAAAGCTGGGGCAAGCCCAACCCCCGCGATTTACAGCAACAGCATCATCTCAAGGCCAACTACTGGCTGCTGAAGTCCCTCGATCCCACCCGCCTCGTCATCGACAACGACGGTTGGGAGCACACCGATACCA
>JAEUQE010001168.1 GCA_016789785.1 Bryobacterales bacterium | reverse complement strand
CGATCTGGGCATGCTGATGTTCCGGGTCGCGATGCGCGACCAGGCGGCATTCAAGTCGTTGTACGACGCGACCGTCGGCTGCCTGCTGGCGATTGTCATGCGCTTGGTGCGCGAGCGCTCGTGGGCCGAGGAGGTGTTGCAGGAGGTCTACGTCAGCATCTGGAACACGGCGCCCAACTACTCGGCCGCGAAGTCGCAGCCGATGACTTGGCTGATGACCGTTGCACGGAACAAGGCGATGGATGCGTTGCGCAGCGCCCATACCGAGCGCAAGCATGTGGTGCAGCCGATGTTGGCCGCTGGCGATGACGATGACGAACTGCCGGACATCGCGGACGAGCGCACCGGCCCGCTCGGGAAACTGGTGCGAGCGGCCGATTCGCATCGCGTGCGCACCTGCCTGCAGAGCCTGGAACCGGCGCAGCGACAGGCGATCGCGCTGGCCTTCTACGACGGCCTGACCCACGCGGAACTGGCGCTGCACATGCGCCAGCCGCTGGGCACCGTGAAGGCCTGGGTGCGGC
>JAEUQE010001167.1 GCA_016789785.1 Bryobacterales bacterium | reverse complement strand
GAGCAGCCTGGCCGCGCTGGACATGGCCGATCGCCGCTTCGACGCCGCGCGCAAGCGCTACGAAGACCTGCTGCAGGCCGACCCGCGGTCGGTGGCTGCGTTGATGGCGCTGGCCGTCATCGAGCGCCGCAGCGGCGGCACGCGCGAAGCAGCCGCGCAATGGGTGGACAAGGCGGCGGCAGCCAATCCGCAGGACGCCAGCTTCTGGCGCCAGGCCATCGACTTCCACCGCCAGGATGGTGACCACCCAGCGGCCCTGGCGCGTGCACGCGCTGCGTTGGCGGCCGTGCCGGGCAATCCCGAACTGCTGACCGACGTGGCGGCGGTGCAGCTGGCTGCTGGCGACGTGCAGCAGGGCATCGCCTCGCTCGACCGCGTGGCGCAGTTGCAGCCCAAGTCGGCCGATGCGCAGCTCCACCTGGCACAGGCCCATCTCCAGGCCGGCAACGCCGGCCGGGCGCGCACCTACGTCAATCAGGCGCTGGCCCTGGCGCCCGATTCGTTGCCCGCACTGCGGATGGCCA
>JAEUQE010001166.1 GCA_016789785.1 Bryobacterales bacterium | reverse complement strand
AACGAGATCCTCGCCATCAAGGGTGGCTACTACCTGATCGACCCGGATCGGCTCTGAGCGACGTGACACAAGAACGAGGAGTGGTCGGAGCCATGACAGAAAGAGACGAACAAATACTCGCGAACCTCATCGCCAACCGCGCTGAGCGCCAGCCCGACCTTGACGTGCTGACCTTCGAGCACCCGGGCTGTGAAGATGAGGTCCGCACCTATCGCCAGCTGTGGGACAACGGACGCCGGATAGCCGCAGCACTGACGGCAGGCCGGGTCGGCCGCGGTGGCCACTTCGGCCTGCTGATGCAGAACCATCCCGAGTTTGTTGACGCCATGGTCGGGGCGTCGATCAGTGGTGCGGTGTTCGTGCCCATCGACCCGCGTACACGCGGCGAAAAGCTGGTCTACATGCTGCGCCACTCGGGTTGTCGCGGCGTGATCTGTGCGGACTACGTGCTCGACAACCTCGACGCCGTGCGCGATCAGCTGCCGGAGCTCGAATGGATCTGGGTGCTCGATAGTGGTGCGGCG
>JAEUQE010001165.1 GCA_016789785.1 Bryobacterales bacterium | reverse complement strand
ATCAAGGGCGCCTCGCAGCAGCCGATCGCCCCACCTCCGGTCCAACCATCCAATCCCCTGGCGAAGGCGGAATCGACGAGTGTCGCCCCTGCGGGTAACGATCCGCAGGCTACGGTACAGCCGGCGTCGCCTCAGAGCACGACGCCTGCGGCAGCCCAACCTGCGGCAGCCCAACCTGCGACGGGCCAAACCGCCATCGGTCAAACCGCTTCGGCGGCCGCGCAACCGGCCACAACTACACCGGCAGCGACCATGACGCCGGCCCAGCAGGTACCCGGCAAGCTGAATGTGTCCATCGCCTCGAAGGAAGACACCTGGGTGCGGATCACCACCGATGGCAAGGTAATCCTGGCCCGTGTGATTTCACCGGGCGAGCCGCTGGTGACCGCAGTCGCCAATGAGAATGCAAAGGTGCTGATCGGCAATGCCGGCGGTGTCAGCATTCGCTTCAACGGCAATGACATCGGCGTAGTGGGACCCCGTGGACAGGTCCGCACCGTGGAGTTCACTCCGGCAGGCTTCAAC
>JAEUQE010001164.1 GCA_016789785.1 Bryobacterales bacterium | reverse complement strand
TGGTCAGAATCTCGATACGCCCGAAACCGATGCGGTCGAACTCCGCCGAATACGGGTTCTGATTGATGCGCACTTCACGAATCGACGACTTCGGAGGCAGGCGTCCGCCGGTGAATCCGTCGATGTAGATCTGCCCGCCATTGGGCCCTGCGCCGGGACCCGCCAGCGCCTGCAGTTCCGAGGCCAGTTGATCCGGATCGTCAGAGAGGCTCTTCAATTCTTCCTCGCGAAGAATGAGCGCTCCCGCGTTCTGATTGGGATCGGTGCCGATGGAGTGTTTGTCGTCTTCCACCGTCACTGCCTGCGCTTCCTGTGCGATGGAAAGCTGCACATCCAGCACACGGCCCGCGCGCACATCCACCGCAGCGGCGCTGAATACAGCAAAGCCGCGTTTGGCGACGCGCACCGAATACTTGCCGGGCATCAGTCCGCTGATCTCGTACAGCCCCTGCTCATCGGTGGAGACGCGTTGTTCCTTGCCGCCTTCCGCCTTGACGGCGACTGTGGCTCCCGGCACCGATGCCT
>JAEUQE010001163.1 GCA_016789785.1 Bryobacterales bacterium | reverse complement strand
CGAGGAGGAGACGTTGGCGCGACTTAGGGAAATGGGCTTGAGGTTTCGCGTTTCCGTTCAAAGAACAGGGGCTGGCTCAGCATTGCACTGAAGCCAGCCCCTCACTACCCCAGAGTCAGGGGCGCTTCTTCAGCGATTCGAGCTCACCCCCGTTCTCAAGGTACGTGATCACCCACGAAGGTCTCCGGCCGTGACCACTCCAGCCCTCCTGGGCGTTCACCGGATTCCAGTACACCGGCGGCAACTTCTCCTTCTTCACGGCAGGTACCTTTTTTTTGCGTCCAGGAGCAGCTTTTCCGGCACCCGACTTTACGCTCGACCCTTCTCGGCCGGACAAACCGGCATCAGCAAGAAGCTCGTCTGCATCCAAGCCATGCTCGGCGGCCATCTGCTGCACTTGCTTGATCAGCGCCTTCTTCGACTGAAGTGTCCTCCGGTCCAGCTCCTTCTGAACGGCGACAGAGAGCTTCTTCAGCTCAGGAAGCGAAAAGTTCTTCAGGTCCATCATTTTTTTTCCTTGTAAAC
>JAEUQE010001162.1 GCA_016789785.1 Bryobacterales bacterium | reverse complement strand
CATGCGGTGGCTGATAATGCAAGCGCAACCGCGCAAGTATCTCCTGTACGACAGGTTCGACAGCCTCGGCTTCAGATCCGTCCGCGATTAGACATTTAAGTGCCAACAGGGCGTCGTAAGGTGGCGCCGCCGAGGAGAGGGAGACACCCTCGCGGAGAACCGGCAGGATCTGCAAACGTCTTTTCCGACTCAGTCTCAGCGCGTACCGAACCTCGCAGCAGGTGTAGAAGGACCCAAACGCTTGCGGCGTCACGACGGCAACAAATAACGACGCCCTTTCGATCTCTTCCTTACACTTCTCTTCGATGCTGTCACCGGCGCGGATATCCTTCTCTATTCGGCCGTACATCCAAGCCAAGTCTCGCTGGTGTTCATTCAGTCGCTGCAGCAGCAGCATGACGAACGCGCGCGTAGCATCATCACGTCCGGAAAAGCTGACGAAGACTCTAGCGGCTCCCATCACTTCCTTCTTGTTCCAGTCTTCGTAGATCACGTCCACGCGGATACACGGTAGGAGTCTTTACC
>JAEUQE010001161.1 GCA_016789785.1 Bryobacterales bacterium | reverse complement strand
CCTCAGCTGCCGGGAGGAGCGGCGCAAAGTGGTACTGCGCTTTGAACAGTTCCAGTCCAGGCATGGGATAGCGCGTGCTGGCCAGAATCCCATAGAGACCGTAGTAGTCCCGCATGGAGATGGGATCAAACTTGTGATCATGGCAGCGGGCACAGCTTATGGTCAAACCCAGCACCGTGCGGCCCAGGTTATCGATCGTGTCCTCAATGGTCAGGTGCCAAGGATAACGCTCCACTAGCGAGCCAAAGCGGCGAGCCATGGCCAGATAACCGGTAGCGATGGTTTGCCGATTCTTCTCGGCTTGGGTCGCCGCAGGGAGCAAGTCACCAGCGAGTTGTTCGGTCAGGAAGCGATCATAGGGAACATCTTTGTTGAGGGACTCAATCAGATACTTTCGATACAAATACGCCTGCGGAATCGGGTAGTCCGAGTTGTCGCCAGCCGTGTCCGCGTAGCGCACCCAGTCCATCCAGTGCCTAGCCCAGCGCTCACCGTATGCTGGTGATGCGAGCAACGAGTCGACCAG
>JAEUQE010001160.1 GCA_016789785.1 Bryobacterales bacterium | reverse complement strand
CGGCAATGACACGCCGTTTGTGCTGATGCTGCCTTCGTACGCGGCCACGGCCTGGTCTCACAAAAAGCTGCCGGCAGATTTGCAAAAGCTGCCGTTGCGCAAAGTGCTGGACGAAGCCGAACGCTGGGCGATCAGTGATTACGCCGTGGCGCTGGCGAAATCCGCGCGGATGACTCCGGCAGAGCGACAGAAAGCGGTCGAGCATCTGGCGCGTTACACAGGCCTGAGCAAACAGTTTATTGAAGACTGCGATCTGCGCGTTGATCTGGGCAAATTCAACAAGGAATTGTTGCGCGCCGAACGCCGCACCACAGGCCGTTTGGACAGCCGTTTCAAAGGCATTGATGCCAACGCGGCGGGCGAGCGCCCGGATTTCGATCCGAGCATGTCGGCGATTCGTCCGCCTTACACCGCAGCCTTCAACGATTACGTCCGGCGCGAACTTGGCTACAAGAGCGACGCGGTTTATCACATTCTGGGCGGCGGCTTCACCTCGCCGTGGAATTGGGGATCGGACAACAGCTAT
>JAEUQE010000115.1 GCA_016789785.1 Bryobacterales bacterium | reverse complement strand
GCCCATCCTCAAGGGCACCGTGCACCCCTTGCGTGTGGAACAACTCTTCGCCGGGCTTCGTGTTCATCCAACGGAGATCGATGGCGAACTGCTTCAAACGTTCGTGCCGCGCGCCGCGGAAGTCGACCAGGAGAAGGACAAGCGTCTCGGTACACTGGCCAAGCTTCAGGCGGAGTGCTTCACGATTCACGCGGCGATCACACAGATTCTGCACACCGAGCCGTGGGATTTCGCCGCCGTCTACTATCCGTCCATCGATCACTTCTCGCACGGCTTCATGAATTACCATCCGCCGCGCCAGCCGCACATCTCCGAGCAGGACTTCGCGATCTACGGCGATGTGATCAACAGCGCCTATCGCTTTCATGACCTGATGCTCGGCACGCTGGTGAAACTGGCCGGTGAGGACACGCACGTGATTCTGGTGTCGGACCACGGCTTTCACCCGGATGAGTTTCGGCCCAAGGCCTTGCTGAACATTCCAGCGGCGCCCGCCGAACAGCACCGGGAGCTTGGCATCTTCGCGATGAAGGGGCCGGGCATCCGGCGCGATGAGAGGTTGTATGGCGCAGGCTTGCTGGACATTGCGCCCACGGTGCTCTCGATCTTCGGATTGCCGGCCGGCGCCGACATGCCAGGGCGTGTACTTGCGGAAGCGTTTACCGAGGCTCCTCCGCTCGACCGCATTCCGTCCTGGGAAGATGTGCCAGGCGAAGCGGGCATGCATCGCGCCGACGAAGGGATGTCGACACAGGATGCCAAGGCATTGATCGACCAGTTCGTCGCGCTCGGCTACATCGAACGTCCCGATGAAGATCAGCAGCAAGCCGTGGATCAATGCGTGCGTGAACGCATGTGGAACCTCGCGCGCGTCTACACCTCAACAGGCCGCCATCATCTTGCACTGCCGATTCTGGAAGAGCTGAACGCGGAGTTGCCGGAACGCCTGGACTTCTCCATGGCGTTGGCCAACGCACAATCCACGTGCGGTCTGCTGGAAGAGGCGAAGGCGACGGCGCAGAGTGCGGTAGCGGCCTATCGCGATACTCCGCTCATCAACTGGCTGCTGGCACACGTCGAGTTCGATCTCGGCAACTATTCGGAGTCACTGCGGTATCTGAAGATCGCAGGGGAGCATGCTCCCGATCTGCCCGAATTTCATCGCAAGCTGGCCGGCGTCTATCAGAAGCTCCGGCTCTGGGATGACGCGGCGGAGGCAGCCGGGAAGGCACTGACGTTTGATCCCGAAGACAGCCGTTCGTGGCTGTTGCTTGCGCGGTGCCATTTGCATGCCAGGCGATGGGAAGATGCCGCACATGCAGCCCTGAGCGCGGCGGGTCTGCAACACGATCTCACACACGCGCACCTCTATCTGGGTGTTGCGCTGGCGCGAATGGGCCGCCTGGAACGGGCGCGCGATGCGTTCCTGACCGCGACGAAACTGCCGGGCACGCCTCCCGCGGCTTACGCGTGGCTCTACCGGCTCTACAAGCACGTGGATTTGAAAGTTAGTTGGGATAATTTTCAAAAAGCGGGTACAGGCCGTCAACGCAAGGTCTTGCGCCAGCACCACATCTCCCGGTTGCGCGAAGAGGCTCGCGCCCGCGCCAACGAACGGGCACAGCGTCCGCCGCGAACCTCGGAGCCGGCAGAGACGGGGAGACTCTCGGCCCGGCCACCAGGGACCCGGCGCGCGAAGGACCCGGGAAAATCGTTGGACTTCGTGCTGGTGAGTGGATTGCCGCGTTCCGGCACTTCGCTCGCCATGCAGATGCTGCACGCCGCCGGAGTGCCCATCATGACCGATGGAAAGCGGAAGGCCGACAGCGATAATCCGGAAGGCTATTGGGAGTGGGAGGAGATCAAGAAGCTTCGCAAACGCCCCGACATTCTACGCAAGGCCGAGGGCAAAGCGATCAAGGTGATCTCCATGCTGCTCCCGTTCCTGCCGGGCCATCATCGCTACAAGATCCTCTTCATGGACCGGCCAATTGAAGAGGTCGCGGCGTCGCATGCGAAGATGCTGTCGAACCGCAAACGCAACGTGGAAGCCGATCCGGAGAAGGTGAAGAGCGCCCTGGAGCGTCACCGCCGGGCCGTGCTGGAGCGTCTGCCACAGCGCGAGGGGGTCGACCTGATGGTGATCCATTACCCGGACATCATTCGCGATCCCGGCACGTGGGCGGCGCGCATCGCGGAGTTCCTCGGCTTGGATTCGGAGGCGGCGCTGCGGATGGCTCAGGCGGTGAAACCCGCGCTCTATCGCAATCGCAGTTAAACGCTGCTTCATCGCAGATCAAGGTGCGCCGATCGCACGGCGGTCAGAAAAAGCGTCCAGCCTGCTTGACCAATCACCGCGGTTCAAATAGAATCAACCCAATTCGGTCGGGGACTGAGATACGAATTGGAGGGGACTCTATGCGGAACCTGTTTCTCGCGTTCGTCGCGCTGTTGCCTGGACTCTTCGCGCAAACCACCGGTACAGCCACGCTGGTGGGCACATTGACAGATACCACCGGCGCCATCATTCCTGGCGCTGCGGTGACCGTGGTCAACACCGAAACTCAATTCACCTACACCGGCCAAAGCAACACGGAGGGCAACTACTACGTGCCCAACCTGAGCCCTGGCACCTACCGGTTGACCATCGAAGCACAAGGCTTCAAGCGCTACGTGCGGGAGGGCATCATCCTTCGCACCAGCGAGCAGCCGCGGATTGACATCAAACTTGAAATCGGCGCGGTCACTGAGTCGATCAACGTCGCTGGAGCGGCGCCGTTACTCGAAACGGAAACCACCGCGACCGGGCAGATCCTGGAAGGCGAAACGATCATCAAGATCCCCGTACTTCAGAAATACGCATTTCGAATTCTGCTCTATCTGCCATCCACCTCCAATATCAACGGGCAACACGTGGTTGGCCAGCGCGAACGGTCGCTGGGCTACACGATGGACGGCGTTGGCGGCAAGGAACCGGTTCGCTCCATGATTGGGTCCACGAATCAGGTGACCTCCACCACCATCGACGCGCTTCAGGAGGTGAAGCTCTTCACCACGGGAATGCCTGCGGAATTCGGCCACTCGGCGGGCGGCCTTCTGTCGACGGTCTTCAAGAGCGGCACCAACCAGTGGCACGGCTCGGCTGAGGATCGCTACATCCAGAAGGTGCTGATCCATCGCACGAAGCTCGAGCAGTTGCCGCGCACGAATCCGTTCACCTATCACGAACTCTCGGCAACCATGGGCGGCCCGCTGTACATTCCAAAGGTTTACAACGGCAAGGACAAAACGTTCTGGTTCTTCGGATTTCAACGCCATCATGAGAAGGGTGGTGAGACCGCAACGCTCGCGGTGCCCTCGCCCGAGATGCTGGCCGGCAACTTCAACTTCGGCGGCTTGAATCCGGTTTTCGACCCGGCCACAACGGCGTTCGGGCAAAGCGCCGAATGCCCCACGCAAGGCGTTGCCTGCTACACCCGCCAACCATTCGCGAACAACATGGTGCCGCAATCGCGCTTCGATCCCGCGGTGCGCAACTTCCTTTCGCGCAATCCTTACACGCCGGAGAACAACACGCAGCGCGCGATCAATCGTACGTTCGGCCCGACCAATAATCTGATTGCGCCGACCACTTACCGTTCGTATCGCACACGGTTCGACGGCAAGATCGACCAACAGTTTTCGTCAAATCACAAGATGTTCGGCCGCTACTCGCACGTTCGTCATCGTGCGTGGCGTGACCGGTGGTCGCCTGAAATCGCCTGGCGCGAATACGATTGGCGCGCGGTCCAGATTCCGATTGACCAGCGCAACACGGTGATTTCGGACAGCTACACCATCACGCCGACGCTGATCAACGAAGCACGTCTCGGCTACAATCGCCGCCGGGGAACCGTGTTCCCCGTTACGTTGAACCAGGGCTGGGCGAAGCAACTTGGCATCCCGAACGTGAGCGACGCGACGTTTCCGAATTTTCAGGACTGCAACAACCCCTCCAACTGCACGGGCGGAAATACCTTCTTCCGGCAGAACAACGCCGGTCTTTCCGCATCGCAGGAAGTGGGCGAGGATATCACGTTCCAGAACAACCTGACGAAAGTGATCGGCCGCCATACGGTGAAGGTCGGCTATGAATTGATCAAGACGCGCTACAACTCGCTGGCGCCGGCGCTTCCCTCCGGCACTTACCGGTTCGGCGCGACCGACTTCCCATTCCGGCCAAACACCGGCAACTCGTTTGCGTCATTCCTGCTGGGAACGGTGAGCAATGCGGAGTTCACGGAAGCGGTCACCACATGGCTTCCGCGCTGGACTTCGCATGCGTTCTACGTTCAGGACGATTGGAAGATCTTCCGCAGCGTCACACTCAATCTGGGTCTGCGCTGGAGCTACGAGTCGCCTTTCCAAACCAAGTACGGATTCCAGTCACAGTTTGATCCAACGGCGACGGATCCCATCACAGGGCGGCGCGGCGCGATCACGCATCCGAAAGGGCCGCTTGCTTCCAAGGACCTGAATAACTTCCAGCCGCGCCTGGGCCTGGCTTGGCAGATGCGCCCGGATCTCGTGTTCCGCACGGCGTTCGGAATGATCACGCAGGATCTGATGAGCAACGGACTCAATCAGAATTTTGAGGAGTACCTGGCGACGGCTTCGGTGCAGGCTCCGCCGAACGATCCGAGGCATGTTTTCCAACTCAGCCAGGGACCACCGGCGGTTCGCTTCAACCTCAACCCTGATGGGTCGGTACCGTTCTCGGGCCTCAACTTCGCGAACCGCGGCGCATCCTGGTTCGATCCGAACATGCGCCTGCCCTACATCATGAACTGGTCCGCGGGCTTCCAATGGAACTTCACGCAGAACTGGCTGCTGGAGACTACCTATCAGGGATCACGCGGCGTTCGCCTGCTGAACGGATGGGACATCAACCAGATTCCGCTCGACATTTCGAGCGATCCCACGACGCTTCGTACCATCTTCCAGGGAAACCAGAATTTCAAGCCGTATCCGCATTTCGGTGCGATTCGCCACTATTCCAACTATGGCGACAATTCGTATCACGGTGTGACCTTCCGTACCGAGAAGCGTTACTCTTACGGGCTTGTGTTCAACGCCTTCTACACGTTTTCGAAATCGCTCAACAATGGCGACAATGATGGCGATGTCGGTGGCATCACGTTCTACAACCGCGCACTGGAAAAGGGTCGCGCCAACTACGATATCCGGCACCGCTTCGTCAGTGTCATGACCTATGAACTGCCGTTCGGCAAGGGCAGGGCATTGATGAACCGTGGCGGTGTTCTCAATCACATCGCAGGTGGTTGGGATCTGGCCTACACGCAGACGTTCCAGTCAGGACCTCCGTTTACCGTGTCGTTTGCGGGAAGTCCGAACCTCTATCTGCCGGGCGCGACGCGGCCGAATCTCGTGCAGGGCGTGAACCCGGTCACCGACAATTGGGACATCGGGCCGCATCGCTTCCCCACGCAGGCGCAGGTACCTTACCTGAACCCCGCGGCGTTCGAATATCCGGCGCAGTTCACCCCGGGCACCATGGGGCGCAACGTGCTGGAAGCGCCTGGTTTGACGTGGCCCCAGTTCTCACTCTCCAAGGAGTGGAACTTCTACGAGCGGGCTCGTTTCATCCTGCGTTGGGACATGAACAATCCGTTCAAGAGTCCCAACTACGGGCAACCCGATGCGACGTTCAACCGCCAGAACCTGGCAAACTTTGGACGTATCGGCACCGCAACGCGCGGTGGATTCTCCGATGTGGGCACGGCACAGCCGAATCATCTGATTGTGCTCCGTCTGGAGTGGTAGGCTCTGATGCGTGTGGTCCGCTCGTCACGGGCGGGCCACACCACGCGCACATCTCCTATTGACACTGAGTTGCATTTCCGCTAGCCTGTCTTCTTTCTGAGAAAACGGCTGCATGCGAAAAATCCTCTTCTGGACCCATCTCATTTTCGGCTCCACCGCCGCCATCGTCATTCTCACCATGTGCGTCACCGGGGTGCTGCTCATGTACGAGCGGCAGGTGCTTGCCTGGGCGGATAGTGGCATCCGCTCGACGCCCGCGGGGTCGCGGTTACAGCCTGAAACATTGATCGGCCGCATTCAGGAGCAGACCGGCGCGGCGACTTCTTCCCTGACGGTGTATGCGGACCCCACGGCTCCCGCCGAGACCGGAGCGGGACGCGAACTGAAGTACGTGGATGTCTACTCGGGCCGGGTGATGGGCGAAGGATCGCAAGGGATCCGGCGGTTCTTCCGAACAGTAACTGATTTGCATCGGTGGCTGACCCTGGAAGGACCACTCCGGCAGTTGGGCCGCAACCTCACCGGTGCGGCGAACCTTGTTTTTCTTGGCCTTGCGATGAGTGGCATGTATCTTTGGCTTCCCCGCAAGTGGTCGTGGCCGAATGTGCGCGCCGTGCTGCTGTTTCGAGGCGGTTTGAGCAGCAAGGCACGGGACTTCAACTGGCACAACGTGATCGGCATCTGGTCCGCGATTCCGTTGGTCTTTGTGATTCTTGGCGCGTTGGTGATTTCGTATCCGTGGGCCACGGATCTTGTCTATCGAGCCGCCGGTGAAACTCCTCCAGCGCGCCCCTCGGGCCCAGCGCCCGCGCCACCTCGTCAGCAGCCTTCGGCGCCGAACTACACGGGAATCGATCGCGCGTTTGAGCAAGCGCAGTCCCGCGTTCCCGAGTGGCAGTCGATCACCTGGCGGCCGGGAGGCAAGCGAATCTCGCTGGCGATTGCCGGATCCCATCGCGGCCGCGTCGATCTGAAGTCCACACTCACCGTGGATCGCGACACGGGGGAAGTGATCCAGCACGAGACCTACGAGAGCTTCTCAAGAGGCCGCCAGTGGCGCTTGTGGCTGCGTTTCATTCATACGGGCGAAGCGCTGGGCGTGGTTGGCCAGACGATCGCAGGGTTGGTCTCGGCAGGGGGCGCGGTGCTCGTTTGGACTGGGCTTGCACTGACGTGGCGGCGGTTTCGAGCATGGCGCCGCAGAGACGCGCGGCAGGAAGTGGCGGTCTGAAGCGAAGAGTCCGCTAATGGGAGTGCCGCTTGAGCCAATCCACCAACTGGCTTGCCGCCATGCGGACTCCGGGCACCAGGATATCTTCGTCGATGTTGAAGTCGGGGGTGTGGTGCGCAGCGGTGATGCCGAGCTTTTCGTTCTTCGAACCGAGGAACCAGAAGAAGCCCGGGATCTCGCGTTGATAGTAGGGGAAGTCCTCCGCCCCTGTGGTTGGCTTGACTGTCTGTACATGATCACCACCGACGCGGCGCATCAGAGGCAGGCTCTCCTCCACCAGCACCGGCGGATTCATGAGCACTGGATAGGAGGGCTCGCGAAAGCTCAGCATGTAGGTTGCGCCATAGGTGCTCGTGCAACCGGCGAGCGTCTGGCGCATCATGGTGCGTGCACTCTCGCGCACGCTCTCGTTGAAAGTGCGCATGGTGCCTTCCATCTTCACTTCACCAGTGATGATGTTGTGGCGGTTGCCGCCGTGAATGGATCCGATTGAGAGAACCATCGGTTCCATTGGATCGATGCGGCGGCTGCGAATCGCCTGCAGCGCCACCACGCATTCCGATGCGACAACAACCGTGTCGATACCGGCATGTGGCATTGCGCCATGCACCTGCTTCCCCTTGATCGTGATATCGAAGAAATCGCCGGATGCCATCGCCGGGCCTGACACGATACCGAAGACACCCGCCGGCAACCATGTGCTGATGTGCAAGCCGAAGATCGCGCCGGGGCGAGGGTTCTGCAGGGCACCCTCTCTCACCATCAGCGACGCACCGCCCTCCTCGCCAACGGGCGGACTCTCTTCCGCGGGTTGGAACAGGAACTTCACGGTGCCGGGAATCTCGGCCCGGAGTTTGCTGAGCACTTCCGCGACGCCGAGGCCGATGGCGATGTGCCCGTCGTGGCCGCAGGCATGGTGCACGCCGGGGTTCTTCGACTTGTAGGGAACCGTCAGTTCGGAGATCACGGGAAGTGCGTCGATATCGGCACGCCAAGCAACCACGGGCCCCGGCTTGCCTCCCTTCAAGATCCCGATGACACCGGTTTTGGCGACACCTTCCTTCACTTCATCGAAGCCAAGTGCGCGCAGTTTGGCGGCGATGGTCTTGCCGGTGCGGAACTCGCGATTGGAGAGTTCGGGATACATGTGGAAGTCGCGGCGCGATGCGATCACCGTGTCACGCAACGATTCCGAAAGAGAAGCGATCTTCGCTTCGATGCTTTCCGCCTGAAGTGAAGTCCCGAGCAGCAATGTGAGCGCAAGCCTGCGCACGCTAACCTTCTCCATACAACCGCACCTCGTAGATCCGGGCCACGCGAGCCCCGTTCGTTTCCGCAATCTCCACGCGCACACGGTCCGTTTCCACCGCCTCAAACTGAAGCAAGCGGCGCCGCAGATAGTTCTCGTTCTCGCCCGCCACGGGCAGCCACTCGCCGCGCCTCCACACTTTCACTTCATACCGCTTCACGCAATCCGGGTACACAAACAACGGCTTGCGCGAATGGCGGTTCACGTCGGTATCGAACACGAGTTGAATCGTGTGGATGCGGCGCACACGCGGCAACCGCAGTTCGATCCACGCGGGCAGCGACTCCGAAATCCAGAGGTTGGTCCAGCGATCGGGCCGCGACGTTCCTCGGATCACGTTCCGCGGTCCGTAGGGGCGCTGCTCGGGAGTGATGCGCATCACGTAGTTCTGATTGTTGCGCATTGGATGCCAGCGGGTGGGACCCGGCAGTTCCGCGGCAGTGCAACCGGTTGGCGAAACCGCGGGCTGGTCCTGGGCATCGGCATGGCGGGCCCAGGCAAGACCTGGAGTGGCAGGTAGATGGACCCAGTAAAATCGCTCCGGCTCAAGATCGCGCTGGAGCGCAAAGCGAACATAGCCTTGATGGCGTGGCGGGATGGTGACTGTAGCCGTCTGCAAGTCACGCGTCGAGCGGAAGTCGTAGACGAACTCCGCGGCACGCAAACCAAGCTGCATAGTGACGGGCGAATCGCGATCCGAACGCAGCAGCAGATCCACTGCGTCGAGGCGCTTTGAACTCATCGGGAACAACTGAGCAGCGGGCATCGCCAAGGGCACAAACTCCGTGCTCTCCGGAAACGTCAGCGGCGATTCACCGCTTGCCGTAACGGATGCTTCGCGCGCAATGTCCGATGGATCCTCGTTGCTCCAACCGGGAACGAAACAGTCGTCGCGAAGAAGCGTCTGGCGCAACTCGACGGCATGTTTCGCCGATAGCTCGCGAGGCAGACAATCATGCTTGCGGCACAGAGCCGCCGCGACACCAACGCCCTGGCCAACAATCGCACCGGTTCGCAGCACACGCGTCGATGAGAAGGCGACATAGCTCGCGCTGATCGGCCGGCCCGCCATCATGAGGTTGCTGACATTGCGCGAGTAGCAGCATCGCAAGGGAATGCCGTAGGGAATGGTGCCCGCCGCTTCCCAGGTGGGACGCGTGTTCGGACGCGATCGCGCGAGAATTCCGCCAGCTTTGTGCACGTCGATGTACCAGCATCCGAACGCGATGGAATCGGGATGCACGGCGGGATCCTGCAGGTCGCGCTGCGTGAGAATGTAATCGCCAATCAGCCGCCGCGCTTCGCGCTTGTAGGGCCAGAAGCTCACGAAGTCGAGGCCGTAGTTTCGCGCATCCGCTTTGCGCTCGCACTTGTTCTTGACGTGATCCCACACGCCGAGCAATTGCCGCAACGCTTCGTGCTTGATCTGTTCGTTGCCGTGGATCTGATGCATCGGCAAACCCACTTCAATCCACCAATACCCGCCTTCGATGTGGCTATGATTGCGTCCAGCAAGATCGCTCTCCAAGGGAAACTCGGCGGCCCATTCCGGGCGCTTGAACTCGACAGGCACGCCAGCGTTGCGCGCGCGAAAGAACAGAGTGTTCCCCATCTGCGGCTGACTGGCCGGCTCCCGGGGCGCTTCCTCTTCTCCGAACTCGGTGCGGCCCTCCATACCCCAACGGTAGTCAGCGCCTGCGCGATAACCAATCACTCCGTCGCCCGTGCAGTCAATGAAAAGCGGTGCGACGAAGAGATACTTGCGCTCGGTCCCCATCTGCAATCCGTGCACGGCAAGAATGGTGGCAGGGTCCTTCATCTCCACTTCGCGCACCGTGGTGTTGAGGAAGAGAGTCAGGTTCTTCTCACGCACCAGCTTGTCGTAGAGCACCAGATCCCATTGCGAATTGAGAAGACCCTCAATGTAGGGTTCATGATTATACTTGCGCTCCTCGGTGTGAAACTCTTCGAGGATGCCCATCTCTTTCGACCACACGTTGTGATTGGTGCTGACTTCGGGATAGAGGCGCACTTCACTTGAGGAATTGCCACCCGGCATGGAGCGTTCATGCACGAGTGCGACCTTCGCTCCGTGACGCGCAGCCGCTATGGCTGCACAAGTACCGGCGATTCCTCCACCAATCACCACGATGTCGAAGTCGCGGCGCTCAACCAGTTCTTTCGCGCCAAGAACGTAGCCGCCCAGTGCTCCGGGCCTGCGGGCGGCACCGGTCTGCATGGCTGGAAGGCCAGCCCAACTCAGCAGTGCTTCAAACCATGTGCGCCGGTCGAAACTCATGGTGGGAGTGAGGCTCGATTATGACACACGCGATCATCACCTCGGAAACAACCGGCCGAGCTTTGCGCGCCATCCTTCTTCAAACTCGGCGGCATCGGCATCCGTGCGGTTGAACAACAGACATTGGATATAGACGGTGGACCCTGCCGATGTCTTTTGAGAGGAGACGCTGAAGAACTTCCCGGGCTCGTTGGATGCGATGCCGCCAAACTCTCCCTTGTCCAGAAAGCGCATCTCCAGCGGCTGGCCAACCGCGGCTTTCACGCGCGACAGCGATTCCTCAGGCGTCACGCCGTGGCATTGCCAGGGAATGATGAGGTTGTGCACGCGCATTCCGGGGTACCTTTCGAGACCGTATTTCATGCGTTCAAAGCATGTGGCCCATCCCTGGCGTGTGCCTTCGTACTCCAGATCCCAGGCATCCGACGATCCGAATCCGGAGTGCACCAGACGCAGCACGGTCTTGCCATTGGCGGTTTCCAGATAATAGTCCTGCACGAGGCGGCACGCTTCCATCTTCAGCGACTCATCGGGCGGAGTGGTGAAGATGCGGTCACGCATTTCGGAGAGACGCAGGTGCTTCAGCGGCTCCCATACTTCGATGACGGTCTTCCACTCGAGGCCCGGCCCCCAATCGCCGAGCACATGTCCACCCACGCCGGGCTTGACCTCATTGCGAGGAGCAAACCATCGCGAGAGACCATCGGCCTCGGTAATGGCTTTCCATACTTCTTCGATCGGCGCGTCGATCTCAATGCGCGTTTCATGCGAACGGCTCATGTTGTTCCTCCTGTGATTTCAGTCCATGTTGATGGAGGCGTCGTCCGGCGCCTCCTGCCGGGTGATGGCTGGATAGGCGCCCAGCATCAGACGGAAGGTTCGTCCTCCCTCGGCGCGGGCGTCGTTGTACTTGGCCGCGAGTTTCGCCACCGCGTTCAGCAGTTCATCCGTGAACTCTTTGCGAGCCTCGGCACTCGCGAACCGGATCTCGGTTTCGAGGGTGAGCGTAGCCAGCCGCTTGCCGGCTTTGGCGGCGCGACCTCGCAAAACCGCGACATCGCGGATGGCTCGTGCAGCCGCGGAAACGAGGTATGCGCTTGAGAACTGGTCGCGGGCGGAGCCGGCGGCAAGCCCCATTTTCTGTAGCGCGACGGGAGAGATCACATAAGATCGTGCGGTCGCTTGAACCACGCGTTCCAGGCAGTTGCGTTTCGCCCGTTGCTCGACGAACTCGACAAAGCCGGCCTTTTCCAACTCGCGTAGGTGATAGTTCACGGTTTGCCGCGGCAGATCGAGGCGCCTTGCCACACCGCTTGCGGAGTCGGGATCGGCGAGCATTTCGAGGATTCGAAGCCGGTCCGGCTTCAGGAGACATTCGGCGTGCGCGGTGGACTGGACAACCTGGACAGCGGAGGGCATGTGTCCATGGTAGAGTTGACCAATTGTTTTGTCAAGACGGCGAGTACCGTCAACTGTGAGACTTTACGACTGTGACGAGCGCCGCGCGTTGTCCGTCGGGGGAGTGGTTGTGCTACTTCATCTTCGAGAAGTCGGTGGGTTCCATGTAGACGGATTCGACCTTCTTCACAATCGGACCATTCACCTCGGATGCCGCACGCGCCTTCTTCCACTCATCATCGGTGCGGAAGCCATCCCACGCCTTCTTCGCGGCGTCGCGGTTGGGGTACGACAGCACATAGATGAGCGTTCCATCCGAGGCCGGCTTGTCTTGCGGAACCCAGTAGCCGACATTCGTCATGCCATGCTTCTCGAAGAGCTTTGTCGTGTGATTGCGGAATCGCGCCAGCAGATCAGGCAGCTTTCCATCATGTGTGTAGTAGGTGCGAAGCTCGAACACGCGGTTGGCCGCGGCCGCTTGGCCCTGCTTGTTGCCAGCCCAGAATCCGGCGGCAAAGATCGCCACGGTGGCAAGAGTGCGAAACAGAATCGATTTGCGCATAGAGGCCTATTGTGTCATTGTTGCGGTCCGGAGAGGCTGGCCGCGCCAGTGCGCCTTGGCTGTGTTAAGACTTCTTGACATTCACAACTCGCTGGGCACCCGGGGGTTTACCTTGTCGTAGAGGGTGCTCCATGAAATGCTGGCTAACGATTCTTGTTCTGTGCGTATCCGCCGCGAACGCGCAGCCACTCCGATCCTTGAAGTCTGTTCCGGTGCCTGTACCACCGGGGCTTGAAACGTACGTTCGCGACAACGCCGCGCTGATCGCGCTCGGGAAGGCTCTCTTCTGGGACATGCAGGCAGGCTCCGACGGGCGCACGGCCTGCGCGACCTGCCATTTCCACGCGGGGGCGGACCACCGCATCCAGAACCAGTTGGTGGATCCGAACGGAGCGTTCCCGCTCAACTCCCGTCTCGATTCTGTGATCTTCCCGTTCCGATGGCTGGCAGATCCATCGAATCGCAACTCCGAAGTGCTGCGCGATCTGTCGATGCGTGTGGGATCAGCGGGCCTGTTCCGCCGGAGTTTCGTTGATATCGAACCGGGTCAGGCCGAGGAGTTGGGTACTGACACAATGGACATCGCCCCGTTCATGACGAACGGCACGCAGGCCCGCCGCGTCACCGTTCGGAACTCACCAAGCGTCATCAACTCCGTGTTCTATGTCCGCAACTTTTGGGATGGGCGCGCGCAGCGGATCTTCAACGGCTTCGATCCCGGAGGCGCGAGCACAGCAACGCCGGGATTGCTGCTGATGCGCGATGGCGTGCTGACACGCAGTCAAATCCGCATCGACAACTCGAGTCTTGCGTCGCAGGCCGTTGGCCCGGTGCTGGATCATCTGGAGATGTCGTACGCCGGCCGCACCTGGGCGAAGCTTGGAAAGAAGATTCTGAGCCTCGCACCGCTGGCAATGCAGAGTGTGGCGCCGGATGACAGCGTTCTGGGAGCGATGGCACGCGTAAGTGGCCGTGGCTTGGCCGCCGGCATCACCTATGGCGGCATGGTTCGCGCCGCGTTTCATTCGGAATTGTGGGAGTCCACGCAGTTGGTGGATGAGTCGGGTGAAGTGCTCACGGGCCGGACCGGCGCGGCGGGCAACACTCGCGAGTTCTCGCAAGCCGAATACAATTTCCCGTTATTCTGGGGTCTTGCGCTGCAGGCTTATCAGGCAACCTTGAACTCGAATGATTCGCCGTTCGACCGTTTCATGGAAGGCGACCAGAGCGCACTCACCGCACAAGAGCAGGAAGGCTTGCGCATCTTCCAACAGAACGGTCGCTGCACTACGTGTCATGGAGGCGCGGAGTTCAGCGCGGCTTCGTTCACCGCGAGCGGCCAGCGCGGCAATGGCCGTGCGTTTCAACATACTGGTGTGCGGCCGGCGAGCGAAGACGCAGGCAGCGGGAACGGTGCGTTCAAGAGCATCGGACTGCGCAATGTCGAACTCACCGGTCCGTATTTCCACAATGGAGGCCAATCGACGTTGGAGCAAGTTGTGGACTTCTACGTACGCGGGGGCGATTTCGCAGCCAACAACAATGGCATCAGGCCTTTCGCCGCGACCACGTCGCAGAAAGCGGCTCTGGTTGCGTTTCTGAAAGCGCTCACCGATGCGCGAGTACGGCATCAGAGGGCTCCGTTCGATCATCCCGAGTTGTGCGTCCCTGATGGCCATCTGGAACTGCGGCCGGGGGTGCTTCTTCCAGGCGCGTCGGCACGATTTCCGGCAAGCGCGGCGGACCGTTGGATCTCGGTGCCGGCGGTGGGCGCATACGGCACGCAACAACCGCTCCAAACGTTTCAAGAGTTGCTGGCAGGAACGGGCGCCGATGGGTCGCGCACGCATACGATGACCGAGCGGTGCATGATCGAGTTGCAGTGAAGGAGTTCGAACGGGCACGCCGCAGGGGCTGACTGCGTTAGATTAGCAAGATCGAACGGAGATCTGCCTTGCACATGGTTCCAACTCTAGCGTCTCTTGCGTTGATGCTCAGCGTCGCGCTACATGCCCAGAATCTGAGAGGACGCGCGCTCGGAATCCCGTTTGACGGCACGACGGGCGCGCACAATGCCATCACGGACGTGCCGGGAGTGGCCGTGGGTCACACAACGATCATCCGAGGGGAAGGCAAACTGGAGCCCGGACAAGGGCCGGTTCGTACGGGAGTGACGGCGATTCTGCCGCGTCCCAAAGGCAACTGGGATTTCGTGATGGCTGCCACGTTCAACCAGAACGGCAACGGCGACATGACGGGGATTAACTGGATTGAGGAGTCGGGCTTTCTGGAAGGCCCGATTCTCTTGACCGGAACGCACAGTGTCGGCGTGGTGCGCGATGCCGCCATCCACTGGCAGATCGCCAACGGACGCCAGTTCGTCTTCACGTATCCCGTGGTGGCCGAAACATTTGACTTCCTCAATGATTCAAACGGGCAGCACGTGAAGCCCGAGCACGCATGGGCAGCGCTGAATGCGGCGAAGCCCGGTCCCGTGGTGGAAGGAGCGGTGGGCGGCGGGACCGGCATGGGCTGCAATGGCTTCAAGGGCGGCATTGGCACTTCGTCCCGCATCGTGATGGCGGGAGGCAAACAGTACACGCTGGGTGTGTTGGTGCAATGCAACTATGGCGGAGATCTTCACGTACTCGGCGTTCCCGTTGGACGCGAGATCACTGATCTCCGGTCCTGCACAACGCTGCCGCAAACCAGACCTTGGATGAACGGACGGCTCCAGCCCTGCGCTACGGCAGCGCAGATGAAAACAACCATTGCGGAAGAAGCGGCGCAATTGGGCCGCGGCTCGATCATCGTGGTGGTGGCAACCGACGCGCCACTGATGCCGCATCAGCTCAAACGCATTGCGCGCCGTGTGGGCATGGGTTTGGGCAAGTTGGGAAGTTGGGCCGGCAATGGATCGGGCGATCTGTTCCTTGCGTTCTCAACGGCCAATCCGGGCGCGGCGCACGATCCCAAGGATGGAGAAGATCAGGACTCTCCCGTGAAGATCGAAGCGCTCGATAACGGCGTGCTCGACCGGTTTTTCCGGGCGACGATTGAGGCCACGGAGGAATCCGTGGCGAACGCAATGCTGGCCGCTCCCGCGCAGATGACTGGCGCCGATGGCATCCGGATTTACGGGCTGCCGGGACAGCGTCTGGTGGAGGTCATGAAGAAGTATGGCCGCATGCGGTGAACCTCACACGCGGGGGATCTCCAGGCGCTGGCCGGGGCGAATCAGGTTTGGGTTGTTGCCGATGATGCCTTGGTTTCGCCGGTAGATGGTCATGGCGTGAGACTGCGTTCCGTAGTAGAACTCGGACAGGAACGAGAGGTTCTCGCCACTCACCACGGTGTGAAAGTGAGGTCCAGGACAGGATCGGATGATCTCCTGATTCACACGGGAGTATTCGCGCCGCGTGTCGAGCCGCGTGACGGCTTCTCCGGTCAGGCGGCGGAAGATCGTGCCAACCATGTTTTGGATAGCATCCTGGATCAGCGCGAAGTCTCCACGCGGAAAACGTTGTTTGTCGCGGAAGATGGCTTGCAGCGACGGATCGTTGGCGATCTCTGTGGGCATGCGGGCAAGCACGGCCGCGTTGTCGCGCACATGAATCGCTTCATGCTGTGCCCACACACCCTGTGCGCACGGGGACAGGTCGTTGGCGATGAACACTTCCTGATTCAACGTGAGAGCCATGGTCCCGGTGTTGAAGGCGAACTCCTCATTGGGCGGCGTCCCGAAGAGGGAGAAATTGCAGCCACGCAGATCGATGGTGAGCCGCGGCGAGGTCACTGCGAGCGCCCGATCAGCACCGGGGGAGCCAAGGTTCCGGGCCACCTCGACGACACGCGCGGGCGCTACGATCTGGGGTGCCGGATTCGGAGTGTTGTTGGCAGTGGTAACGGTCAGGGGCATGGATCACTTCTCCCATGGTTAACGCGCAAACGGCGGCCGGATTCCATCAACTCCCTGAAACGGCTTATCCTAGGATGAGATTTCGACACCAAGTATGATCTGGGATACGAATGCCCGCGCTTGTTGACCCGCCGATTCGCGCAAAGCGCAGGCTACAGCTATCGTTGAAGCCGGCTGAACTCATCGCCCTGAGTTTTGCGGGGGTGATTGGAACCGGGACGTTGCTGTTGTGGTCACCCGCCGCGGTGACTGGCGAACGGCTCACGCTCGTCGACGCGTTCTTCACCGCAGTCTCCGCCACGTGTGTCACCGGGCTTTCGGTATTCGACGTGGCATCGCGGCTATCCCTGTTCGGGCAACTCGTATTGCTCGCGTGCATTCAGGTGGGGGGTCTCGGACTGATGACTCTGACCACGCTGTTTGTGGCAATGCTTGGCGGCCGCGTTGGAGTGTGCGACCGAATCGCGATTCAGGAGAGCTATCATCACAGTCCAACGGGACAGGTGCGGTCGCTGATCATCCATGTCGCCCTGGCCACCGCACTGGCTGAGGGAGTCGGCGCGCTTCTGCTCTTCGCGCATTGGACATCGATCGGGCGCATTCCTCAATGGACGGACCGCGCGTATCAGGCCATCTTCCACTCCATCTCCGCGTTCTGCAACGCGGGCTTTGCGCTGTATGCGGACAACATGGTCGGCTTTGCCGGGGACTTCTTCACGCAAGCCGTGATTTCGGGCCTGATCGTGACGGGTGGAATTGGGTTCCTGGTAAGCCTGGATCTGCGGGAGTACCTGCTGCAGCAATACCTTCAGCGGGCGCCGGGATCGCGGCTGCACAAGCGATTCGACGTCCGCAAGTCACGCCCGCGCGTGAGTGTACATACAAAGATTGTCTTGTGCGTGAGCGCGCTGCTGCTCGTCATCGGCACCGTGTCGTACTTTCTGTTGGAGCGCCGCGGAGTGCTTGCGAACATGAGTACCCTCCAGGCGTGGTGGAACGCGTGGTTTTGCGCGGTAACGGCTCGCACGGCCGGTTTCAACACGGTGGACTACGCACAGATGAGCGGTCCCGCGCTGATGTGTACGATGGCGCTGATGTTCATTGGCGCAAGCCCTGGATCGACGGGAGGCGGGATCAAGACCAGCACCTTCGGGGTCCTGGTGGCGCACGCGTTCTTCCGGCTACGCGGGCGCCCGAAACTGCACGCGTTTGGCCGCACGATTCCCGAGGAGACGATTGAACGTTCGCATGCGATTGTGGTGAGTGCGATTGCGGTGGTGGTGCTGGCCGCATCGGTGGTGATTGAGGCGGAGACGCAACGCTATGGCTCCAAGCAGAGCCGCGAGCTGTTTCTGCCAGTGCTGTTCGAGACGATTTCGGCGTTTGGGACGGTTGGGCTGTCGATGAACTTCACAGCTACCCTGAGCACATTGGGGAAGCTGGTGATTGCGGCGGTGATGTTCATCGGCCGCGTTGGACCGCTGACGATGGGAGTGGCGGTCGCGTCCCGGACCCGGCAGGAAAACTATCAATATGCCGAAGAGAACATCATGGTTGGGTGACAACCGCAAGAAGCGCGAGCGCTTTGCAGTCCTCGGACTGGGCCACTTTGGGAGCTACGTAGCGCGCACGCTCTACGACAGCGGCAAGGAAGTGGTCGCGATGGACATGGACTCGGAGACGATCCACGACGCAGCGGCGTTTTCCACGGAAGCGATTGTGGTGGACGCAACCGACCGGCCTGCGCTTGAGGCGGTCGGTTTGAACGAGGTGGATGTCGCGGTGATCAGCCTGGGTGAACGAATGGACATCATCACGCTGGCGGCGCTTCATCTGAAGGAAATTGGTGTGCCGTATGTCGCGGTGAAGGCGCTTTCGGAGGAACACGGCCGCATTCTCAAGGCGCTAGGCGTGGATGAGATCATACACCCGGAAAAGGACTCCGCCATCCGCCTGGGACACCGCCTGGTCCACAAGGAACTGGTGGATCTGCTGCCTGTGATGCCTGGTTACTCGATCGCGCAGTTGCGAACTCCGCCGGAGTTTGCCGGCAAGTCGCTGCGGGAGCTTTCGCTGCGCAACCGGCTCAGGGTTCAACTCGTGGCAATTCAACGGGAGGAGGGATCGGATAAGCGGATCAACATCGTTCCTCAGGCGGAGGACGTCCTGCTGGAGACGGATATTCTCTTTTTGCTCGGCGACGACCGGGATTTGGACCGGATTCGGGAAATCGCGAAGAACGAGTAGGAGGAATGCTCAGTCAAGGGCTTCCGGCACTAACTCGATGTTCTTCTCGCCCGCGGCTTTCCTGGCCATGTACTTTGTCACCCATGCCTCCCAACTCTTGCCTGCCGCCATGTCGCGGCCTGTAAACGAGAGCTCCTCGATATCGGAATAGGAGACGGTGACGCGCTCGCCGCCCGTGCTCAGCAGCATCCGCAGCTTTCCACGCGCGGCGGAGGTTCCGGCATCACGGTCAAACACGTAGCCCTCCAGAAGCTGACCGTTCTTGAGGCGAATACTGAGGTCGCCACGATAGTCGAACGCCTTCTCGATTCCATCGCCCAAGGCGCCGGAGGTGAAACGCAGGCCCTGGTAGTTATCCCGCGCGGACTTCGACAGATCAATGTTCACGAGCACCGGCTGAGGCTTTGCGGTTTCCGCCGCGCGGGCAGCTTCGGCGTCCGGATACCGCGAGAACAGGGTCGCCTTCACCATATCGAAGAATCCACGGAGGGACCCGAAGGCGTAGTCAACGGTGGTTGCCTCATAACCGGAGTGCATCATACAATTCGCGCATTTCGGATTTCCGGAATCCGTGCCGTACTTTTCCCATGCCGTTGCTTCCAGTAACTCCCGAAAGGTATCCGCATAGCCATCCTGCATGAGATAGCACGGTTTCTGCCAGCCGAACATTGTGTAAGTCGGCATGCCCCAGGGCGTGCAGTGCGCGTTCCTGCGGCCCATGAGAAACTCGAGATACAGTGGGGACATGTTGAAGCGCCAATGCGGCTTACGGTTCGAAAGGATGGTCCGGAACATCCGCCGGATGCGGTCTTTGCCAAGGAAATGCTGCTGATCGGGAGCTTTCTCGTAGTTATAGCCTGGGGAGACCATCATGCCCTCGACGCCTAACTCCATCATCTCGTCGAAGAAGTCGCGAACGGATTTCGCGTCGACGCCGTCAAAGAGGGTGGTATTGGTGGTGACACGGAAGCCCCTGGCGACCGCGGCGCGAATGCCGTCCGCCGCGATCTCGTAGCCGCCTTCCTTGCAGACCGAGAAGTCGTGGTGTTCCTTCTGTCCATCCATATGCACGGAAAAGGAGAGATACTTGCTCGGTTGAAACAGATGAAGTTTCTCCTTGAGCAACAGGGCGTTCGTGCACAGATAGATGTACTTCTTGCGGGCGACGAGACCGGCCACGATTTCGTGGATGCGGGAATGCAGAAGGGGTTCACCGCCTGGGATCGCGACCATTGGAGCGCCGCACTCCTCCACTGCCCGGAAACACTCTTCCGGCGAGAGTTCCTGCTTCAAAATATGGCCCGGGTACTGGATCTTGCCACAGCCGGCACAGGCGAGGTTGCAGCGGTAGAGCGGCTCGAGCATGAGAACGAGCGGGTACTGCTTGCGACCCTTGAGCTTCTGCGTGAGGACGTAGCTGGCAACCGTCCACATTTGGGAGAGGGGCACGGGCATAGTCTGATTATATCGCGAACACGAAGAGCTATTCGCGTTTTGGCGGCAGGTGGCGTAGAATCCGAAGCGGACGGGAGGGGCGATGTGGATTGGGGGTTTGGTCCCCGCAAGAAAGCCGCGGGGACAATACTACACTCAGGCGGCAGGCGGCAGAGGGGAGGTGTTCGGCCGGGACCGCCAGAACGCCGCCTGAAAACGCAGCAAATGGCCTGCGGAAAGACTATCGGACGTTGAGAGGGTACTCGCGCAACGTGGAACCGCCGCTCGAGCTACTCATCAGCCTTACCCAATAACTTCCGCTACCAATCTCCTGATCCAGCGTTACTTTTACTTCGTCGCGGGTCTCTGGACGAACCGGCCCGCTTTGCCAGATCAACTTACCCGATGTGTCGACCACAGCTACACGATACTCAGGCTGTTGGTCGACTCCTTGCAGCCCAAGACTCAGTTTCAGACGAAGGCCTGATCGCCCGGCGACCTTTTCTCCGGTTCCCCGGGTGGTCATGAGGGCGACTTCCTGGTAAACAGGCTTTGCGGAGCGTTGGAAAGAGATGCTCAGTGCAATCGCCAGGATCGCAACGGTCATCACCGCGAAGGCAGGCCGGCGGACTGTCGCAACAGACCACCAAGGCTGACGGCGCGCCTGGTTGGCCTCCTGCGCACGGATTCGCGTGGCAGCGATCCGTGTTGCCTGGATGAACTGGCTGGATTGGTCCAGACGTTTCTGACAGTACTCGCAAATCAACAAATGGTCTTCGAGTTGATCAATTTCCTCCGCCTGGAGCCGATTGAGGACATACGCCTCCAGGATCTCATCTCGTACATGACTTTTAGTATCCATCCTTGACAGGAAGCTCCTTGTTCCCCACTGGAGCCGACGTCCCAGTGGAACTGGTACAGAGATAGTGCTAGGCGGAGAGAGAAGTTCTCATGAAAAATGATCGGATCGGGCGTTTTGCGAGTTTCTTTCGTCCGAGTTCCCCGAACCTTGTTTTCGCGCGGGACTTCAGCAGACGGAATTGGGTATCGGTAAGTTGCATCTCCTCACAGATCTGCTCCTGAGGCTGCTCGTCGAGATAGAACCTGGTCAGAATCTCCCGATCCCGTTTGTTCAGGCCCCGGAGGATTTTCTCCATCAGTTCGGCCTTCTGCTGGACGATGGCGGTCTGCTCTGGCCCTTCGTTGAAGTCGGCAAGAGTGGCGCCCATCTCAAGATCCAGTTGGTCTCTTCGATTGTGGACTGCGTTCTCAATGTGGGCGGCCACCTGACGGCGAACCACGGTGCGGATGAATCCCATGAGGCGTTCCGGCTCGCGCAGATCCCCCCGGCGGATGGCCTGGACCACAATCAGGAAGGTATCGTGAACCTTGTCCTCCAACTCCTGGGAGCCCAGTTGGCGGCAAAGGTAGTAGCGCACGCCGCGGGAGAAGATGCGATACAAATCCTCCATGCCCATCGGGTCAGCGGTGCGGATCCGCTCCACCAACGCTCCGTAGTCAACGTCTGGTGGTGGTGGCTCCTCGTCCAACCGGCTATCTTCCTCCATGGAGCGACCCAAAGGCTCAACTTCGTCGCTGGTGTGATCCGACGGTGACATGTCGACTTTCTTCGAGGTACCCTCCGACGACGGTCCGGCGAATGCGTCATAAGTGGCGATCATGCAGACCTTTTCCTTTCCAATCCTCCGCAAGCGCGGACGGTATGGCTAAGCGGCTAGGAGGCATGAGGCATTCCGCACCCAAACCGTCCTGGCGCCCGGACAGCGTAACAAGACAACTGTCCTCACTCTCCCCCACCGATTTACACTGGAATATAAGTAGTAGCGATTGGGGTGAATTTTTCTCACGAAAAAATCGCACTAGCATTGGGACTCTCAGGAGTCGTAAGCGTACTAGTACCCTCCGGACTCGAGGAGACCACCTACGTTAAGCCGACAGTACCGTGTTCCCTTGGGCTACCACAATACTACCATCGGTCAAATCGCACCTATGACGAAGTAGGCTGCCCAATAGCGGGGGCTGGCTCGCCATCCTCCTTCCCGAATCATCTTAACTTGAGCATTTCTTAGAGCTTGCGCAACGTTTCGGGCATTCAGCGAATGCTTACTGCCCAGCAATTGGCGGTAGTATTCCTCGAAAAAGTCGCCGGAGTCATCCATCACTGGCCAAAGGCTAGCCACCACCGCAAGAGACCCAGCCATGAGCCAGGCGCGGGTGAGGCCGAGAAGGCCTGTGCCGGGGGCGAGAGGTCCCCTGCCCGACCCGCAACCGCTCAGCGTGATGACTGGGGGTGCGGTTGGCAACATCGCAATCGAAGCGGAGTTCAGTGTCACCGGCTCGGATAATGGCGACAGCCCCAAGGTGAGGACGGGCGGGACGGCTGGATCTGGTGGTTGGTAGACATGGGTCGCGAAATGAACCACTTGCGGATTCCGCTGGAGCGCACTACGGAAGCTATCGACCGTGATTTCGGGGCCAGCAAGTGAGTGCCGGGGCTCCTCCCACGCTCGTGCGCAGCGCTGAATCTCGCGCTGGCTACCAACGAGCCGGGGCATCTCGATCACGGTTTCGGAGTTCATGGCCCACCCCTTCTTGCCTGGCCAGCGGGGGTCGGCGCGGTTGGAAACGGGATCGCCGACGGCGAGAATGCCTCTCGCTGTCTGTCTGGCGTAGTCGCCTGGCCGCGCCGCGAAGTTAGCGGTCGGCACCAGGCGAAGCCTATATCGCTCAGCGAGATAGCGATTTCCGCGGTCTCTGGGGGTCCGGAGGGCCGCAAACGGCACCTGGAACAGGATCTGGTCGGGAACCAGAGTGATCGCGCCAAGATCGAAGCTCTCCAGGACATTCCCGAACAGGACCGTATACAAGGTGCGCGCGAGCTGCTCATCCTCGGGGAAAGCGTGAAATTTTTCCGCCAATACCTGGATCTCCGGTGCGTTCTCCAGGCGCTCCATCCGCATGCCTGCCCGGGTGACGGCCCACCGGATGGCTGAGTCTCCAGTGAAGTGGAAAGCAATCAGGATCTCGTCCGGGCCGAGTCCCGCGAAATCGGAGGTTGGTTCCTCCATGCCACCGGCCGCGCGCACGCCGGCAACTGTCTCGAAATCGGAGAGTTCCGCCTGCAAGGCGCGCAACTCCTCGGGATCCGCCTTCTGGACCTCCAGCCTGCGGAGTTCGTTGAGTTTGGCCCAATACTCGGCCGGCAGGCGGCGGCGCCATTCCATACCGGAGGCGACCCGGGCGCGCAGACTCCAGGCGCGATTGTCCTGTGCGGCATCGAACGCTTCGCGGACAAGAGCAGGGTCCCCGCCCCGGAGAGCCAGGCTCGACGCCAAATCGGCATATCGCGAATAGATGTTCTGGACATGCCGCTCCATGCCGATCTGAATGGCGTCACCAAGTGGAAAATAAAGGCGGAGGCGGCGGGTTGCGGCCACAGCCTCTCGCACGGCGGCAAGCGCTTCCTGCTCACGCCCAAGGCGCTCCAGAGCAACCGATTTGTCGTAAAGAATGAGATTCGGGGAGAGTCCGGGGGTAGGAGAAGCCAGTGCTTTGTCGGCCCAGGCGATGCTCTCCTGGTAGTGCCCTCGGGCCAGTTCGCTTCGGGCCAGGCTTCGGTAGGAGAATGGAAGTTCCTTCGGCGACTTCTCCTGGCGGAGCTGCCATGAGCGTTCAATCGCCCGATGTCCCTCCTCGGCTCGATTCCAACGCAGCAGGTTCAGCCCGTACAGTTCCTCAATGCTGGCGATGGTCCGGTCCTCAGGCTTGGCTTCGCCGGTAGATCTGGCTTCTCGCAGCGCCAGTTGAAACTGGAGTTCCGCGTGTTTTGTTTTTTGGAGGAGCGATTGGATCCCCGCAAGCACACTTCGGATTTCGATCGTGCGGTATCGGGCGCGCGCCGCGTCCATCAGCGCCGCCAGTCCTGCCTGTTCTGCGTTGGCGTAGTCGCCGGCGAGCTGGTGAATGCGTGCGATGCCGAAGTTGCATACGGCAGCGAGGAAGGGGTTGCGAAGGGTGTGGGCAGCCTCGCGTCCCCGGATGGCCGAGGCGAGGGCACGATCCAACTGCTGACGTGCGAAGTAGGCCTGACAAAGCGCGTACTCCAGAGCCGCGACCACGGCGAGATCTCTGGTGGACTCTGCCTGCCTCAGCATTTCTTCGGCGAGCTGAAGCTGGGAGGCTGAGAGACCACTGGCGGCCTCGTTGAGCAGGGGCAGGAGCACGTCTTTTTCCTCGGTGGAGAAAGACGCCAAAGTTGCTTTGACGCCATCCACGACGATGGGAGTCGCCTTGCCGTTGAGTGCCACTAGCAGCGCGAGGCTTAGAATCAGTCGGAAAAGCAGGGCTCGGAGTCCTTAGGCGGGATGATAACAAATCAGAGGGCGGCCCGTTTGAATGGGCCGCTCCTCGCTTGGCGATGTTCTGGCCCGGCTCGCGCTGACGGCCTCGGAGAGGCCGAACGGAGGCCGGGATACCCGGAAGCCGCGCCCGTTTACAGCTCCGTTGGAGGAGGGAACGGGGGCCAGAGAGGCGTATCGTCCTTCATTGCTCGAACTCCTTTCCTGCGATGTGCGAAGTGCCGAGTCGGCCGCCTCAGTCCTTCTGACTTCAGGCTATCGGGGAGTTTCCGCTAATCAGGATAAGTTTTTTTGAAATGTGTTGATTTATATGCCAATTTTTTTCGTAAACCTTTGTGATCCGTTCGTTCACGAGTTCCGCACTTCCACGCAGCGCCCTTACGAAGGAACCCCAAGCAACTGAAAAATAGACACTTCCAAGCAAGCCCGATTTTACGTTTTTCTTAGCATGAATTTCGAACCTCGTCCGCAAGGCCCGCCCGGCAGAGCGGGATGCCCAAGATGGTTCGCGAGGGAAGGATCAGACGCGTATGAAAATTACACAGGAGTCCGTCTGCCACCAGGCCGACCTTCTCAGCCCCCCCCTGAAACGGCGCCTCGGTCCGCCGTCCCGGTCAGACTGTGGATTTTGTGATGCACGCGCGGGACGCCCCGGGTTCCGCACCGTCTAACATGAGAACTATGCGTCTGATTCCCTACTTCGCTTCCCGAAGCGTGACCGCGCTCTTCTGCCTGTTTGCCGCCTTACCAGACGGCCAGGCCGCTGACTGGCCTCGATTCCGCGGACCCAACGGTTCCGGCGTGTCCGAAGCCCGTCAGCTTCCCGTCAAGTTCAACGCCAAGGAAAACCTGGTTTGGAAGGCGGACGTACCGGGCGGCACATCATCCCCGATTGTGGTTGGCAGCCGCCTCTACTACACCGGCTTTGACAAGGATGAGCGTCTGGTGGTGGCGGTCGACGCGAAAACGGGCAAGGAAGTGTGGCGGAAGTCGTTGACCAAAGAGCGCACCGAATCGGCGCATCCGTTGAACGGGCCCGCGACACCCACCCCGGCGTCGGACGGCAAGAACCTCTACGTCTTCTTCCCTGAGATCGGCATGGTTTCCTTCGATGGCGAGGGCGATCAGCGTTGGAAGACCCCAATCGGGCCATTTCACAGCGTGCAGGGGCTTGCGGGTTCACCTGTAGCCGCGGGTGGGCTCGTGTTTCTGCCCATCGATCAGACGCGGGATTCATTCCTTGCCGCCTTCGACGCAAAGACAGGAAAGCAGCGCTGGAAAGTGGATCGCCCCTCGAATCCTCTCGGCAGCTACACGACGCCTGTGTATCACAAGCCGAAGAGCGGTCCGGCGCAAATCATCATGATGGGCGCGATCGAGATCGCGGGCTACCAGGCCGACACCGGCGAGCGGCTGTGGTGGATTCGCGGAATGACAACGGCCCCGGCCGCGTCACCGGTGCTCATCGGCGACATACTGTATGCGAGCGAAACGGCCGGCACCGATCTCGCCACGCCGTTCAAGATGTTTCTGCCCATGGACAAGAACAAGGACGGCAAGTTGGAGCGCAGCGAAATTCCGAACGCCGGCATGCAACGCCTGTTGCTGGGAGTGGACGAAGATGCGGGCAACAAAGATGGCTTTGTCGAAGAATCCGAGTGGCTCAAGTTCGAAGAGAACAACAAAAACGGCGGCGGTATGATGGCCATCGACATCAATGGCCGCGGGGATCTCTCGAAGTCGGGCATCAAGTGGCGGGTCACCAAGTCGATTCCCTACCTCACGGCAACCGTGCTCTATAACGACGTAATCTATACCGTGCGCGATGGCGGCATTCTGTCCTCCTACAACCCTGCTTCCGGCGAAGTGCACAAACAGGGACGGTTGGAAGGCGCGCTCGACAAGTACTACGCGCAGCCGGTGGCTGGTGACGGCAAGATCTACCTCACCAGTGAGAACGGCAAGGTCTCGGTGGTGAAGGCAGGCAAGGAGTGGGAGTTGTTGTCGGTGAATGATCTGGAGGAGCCAACCTACGCTACGCCAGCCCTTGCCGACGGCCGCGTCTTCGTGCGCACTCGCAAGGCGCTCTACTGCTTCGGCACTCCGTAGCGCGACCAGTGGTGCGAGATCGAGCGGCGCGTGTTTCTTGTGGTAGGCTCGCCCCCATCGCGTGGGCGCGTGCGCTACGGCCTTTGGCGTTCATCGCATACGAGACCGATTTCATGAAACGACCGGCTTAGTGACGGCGCGTAGGCAACGGGAGTTGTTGTCGGTGAACGATCTGGAGGAGCCAACCTACGCTACGCCAGCCCTTGCCGACGGCCGCGTCTTCGTG